>RPOR01000022.1 GCA_003820645.1 Betaproteobacteria bacterium | reverse complement strand
GGCGGGTTGCCGAGCCTTTCTCGTCCCAGCGCGCGACGCTAACCACCAAGACCAAGCCAGAGCCGGCAGCGAAGCCTCCGGCGACAGCGGCCGCCGGGTCCGCGCCCGCTCCCCGCCCACCTGCTTCGGAACGCGCCTCTGAAGAAGTCATCCGCGAGCCCCCCCGTGACGCTTCGGCCAAATAGATCCTAGCTCCCTGTTTATTCATGTCTTCCAGAAAACAGCTGGGGCAAGCACTTTTCGCCGCATTGTTTTTGCTGGTGATCGGGGTCGGTGCATTGGTGTTCTACTTGGCAGACCCTTCGCGGCTGCAGCGTTCGTCCGACGAGAAAACCGCCGTAGCCTTGGCGCAAGCCAAGGAAGCGCTGATCGGCTGGAAGCTGAATGACAATAATCGTCCCGGGGTCCTCCCCTGTCCGGACGTGAACGACGACGGTGCAGCCGAATCACTGTCTGGAATCGAATGTCCAAGTTATCTTGGACGGCTGCCCTGGAAAACGCTGGGGCTGCCCGAGCTGCGGGACGGCAGCGGGGAAAAATTATGGTATGCGCTATCCCGTAACTTCCGCAACGACGACTCGGCAGAACCCGTCAACACGGACACCAAGGGCACGATCACGGTGTACTCGCAAACAACCGGAACAGTCATGGCCAGCGCAGTAACCGCCGTGATCTTCGCCCCCGGTCCGGTGCAGGGGAATCAGGATCGCTCGCCCGCCAACACCATGTCCTGTACCGTGCCGGCGGGCACCATCTTTCGGAATCAGTGTGCGGCAAATTATCTGGAAACCGCAAGTACCACCGACAATGCCTCCGCTACCGGTCCTTACATCACAGCACAATCCACGACCTTCTTCAACGACAAACTGCTGATCGTCTCCGCCGCGGATGTGATGATCCCGGTCGAGAAACGCGCCGCGCGAGAAATACTCAACCTGCTCCAGCTCTACAGGACGAACAGTGGCGGTGGTTGTAATTGCTATCCCTGGGCCGACACCAGCAATGGCGCGAGCGAAGCGAGCCTCCGCTACGGCAGAGTACCTTTGCTCAGTGCGTTGCCGACGGAATGGAGCGCTCTCGGCATCAGTATCGCGCCCTGGCTGATCGATAATCAGTGGTGGTGGGTGTTTTTTTATACCGTGTCAGGCGATGATACCGCTGCGCACAGCGGCGGATCCTTAAGTTTGAACGGGGTCTCGGGGAAAAGCGTGGTGCTGATCACTACCGGGACTGCCGGCGCTAACCGCCCTGCGGGTTCGCCGGGCAGTTGGGATACAAATTGGTGGAGTTACTATATTGACGACCCGGACAATTCCGACCTTGGAACCTGGTTCATCACCCCGACCTCGACCGCCCATGACCGCGACCGCATATACACGGTACCCTGAACAATGTTGAATAAGAACAAAGAAGCAGGATTCAGCCTGATCGAACTTGCCGTGGTCATGTTCATCATTGTGCTGCTTCTGGGCAGCGTGCTGATTCCGCTACAAACGCAGGTTGAGCAGCGACAAGTCAGCGCAACGGAGAAAACACTGGATGACATCAGGCAGGCGCTGCTCGGTTTTGCCGTCGCCAACGGTCATTTGCCCTGTCCCGATACCAATAACGACGGGGCGGAGAACGTGACCTCCGGACAGTGCACAACCATCGTCAGCAACATCGCTCACGGTAACTTGCCATGGCAAACGTTGGGAATTGCCGACTCCGACGTTTGGGGCCACCGCTTCAGATATGCCGTACGGGAACAATATGCGCGCCGCGCGCCGTCCACTTTATTTTCCCTGAGCACAACGGCACCCAACCTGCGGGTTTGCACGACTGCCGGCTGCACATCAACCCTGACTTCGTCTGCGGTTGCAGTCGTGCTCTCGCATGGCAAGAATTCAACCACTGCGGCAGGCAGTGGTTCCGCGGACGAAATGGAAAACAATGACTCGGACCGCGATTTTGTCAGCCGAGTCATCACGGCCGCCGACGCGGCCGCCGGCGAATTTGACGACATCGTAATCTGGTTGCCGGTTTATGTGCTTTTCAACCGCATGGTTTCTGCCGGAAAGCTGCCTTAACCCGCCCGCGCCAGCTCAAAACACACCCTGCCGCGCCGGTTGTCCGCCAGTGCCAGGGCATAACCGGACCGCTCGGCAAACTTCGCCGCCTGAAACAGGCCTACGCCCAGCCCGCTGTCCGAGGCAACCGGCCCGCTGAGGATGTCCGCGGCAATGACCGGCGGCACCGGCATGCCGTCATCACAAACCTGCAGGCGCGGCCCAGGCGCCAGCGCAACCGTAATCCGCAGCGGGCCGTCCTGCGCTGCCTTGTAGAGGGCGTTTTCGATCAGCGTATCCACCGTGCTGTCGAACAAGTCCGCCGGCAACCGCACACCGTCCCCCGCGCGACCCCTCTCAAAGACGACATTTCTGCCGGCGTATCGTGCCTGCAGGCCCTGCCACCAGATCGCCGCATCGACATTGTTCATTTCGATTGCACCCGGCGCCTTCAGCTTGTCGAGCGTGGCATTGAGGCGCTGCGTAATCTGCGGCAACTGCCGCTGCACCAGCGCACGGAATGCGATATCGTCGTCTGCGCCACGCATTTCTGCTGCAGCGCAGAGCGAGCGCAGCGACTGCAGCAGATTCTTGACGTCATGAGTGAGTCGCGCGCCGGTCTCGTAGATGGCCTGCGTATAGGCCGCCTGCTGCCGCAACTGCTCCCGCCGCTGGCCTTCGTAAAAATGGCCCACCATCTGCATCAGCAGCTTGAGATGCAGCAGCACTGCCGGTGACAACGGCCGGGCGGCGAATATGGTGATGCACAGGCCTTCATTTTCGTAGCGTTCGGCGTATGCGGCCGGTTGTCCCACCTCGCCGGTCGAGTGCGCTGCCTGCCAGGCAAAACCGGTGATCCAGGGGAGTTCCAGCATGTCGGTCAGCGCGCTGCGCAGAAATCGTTCCGGGCGCGTCTCCTGCTGCGCCAGTTCGGCCAGCCGCCGCATGCGCTGCTCGAACGGCAGGCCCAGGCCCAGCAGATAGCGCGACAGCAAAGTGCCGATGCCGCCGAAACCGGTGCGCGGATTCCACAGCCACGACAACCCCACCAGCAACAGCGCAATGACCATCAGTGTCTGCACCAGCCCCAGCAGATACTGGCCATGCGACACTTCCTGAATCACAAAACTGCCCAGGCACAACGCCACCACCAGCAGGAACAGCACCACGCTGTAGAACAGATCGACAATCACCGGAGCTCCCCGCCGACGATCGGCCCCCGGTATCGCCAGAATGCTCAGCGGGAGCAGCGGCAGGCCGAAATGCACGAAGGCGCTGATCTCCGTGGCAATGGTGTAATTGGTGAACAAATTCGGCACGACCCCCAGCAGCAGCATGGTCACCAGGTAGACCGCGGCCAGGAGCGCCACTACGCGATCGCGGCCACCTAACGTGCCCGGTACGGCGCCGCCGATCAGGCCGAACAGCACGGCCATCCAGGTCGCCAGCAACCACCAGTTTCCGGCGATCGCAAAAAACGCTCCGAGGCAGAGCAGCATCAGTGCCTGCAGCACCGGGATCTGCTGCCCCCCCCGCCACAACGGTTGCCAGAGCAGGAACAGACCGAAATGCGCCAGCAACAGGCCGCGCTGCCACCATTCGCCGGTGCCCCAGGCAATCGCGCCGTGCAACGTCAGCAGCATGAACGCGAGCAGGATGTTCGGATTCCGTGGCGGTGCTGCCGGTGCGCCCCGCTCAGACGGCAACGGCGCGTCCGGCTGTGCGGCCGGGGTCTGCGGGTCTTCAGGCATCGTGATTCGCTATACTGTCCGTCAAAAGGATGGTCCGCAAACGTGCACATCACCACCATCGGTCGTTACACCGCGCTTGAAGCCCTGCGCACACGGGTGCCGGCAACCGCGCTGCTGACGCTGGTCATCCTGCTCGGTGCGAGTCTGTTCATCCGCGAACTCGCCGTCACCGAAAGCCTGCGTTTCCAGACCAGCTTCTATGCGGCCGCGGCACGCTTATGCGCCGTGTTCATCGCCAGTCTCTACGTGCTGGCGAGCCTCAGCCGCGAGTTCAACGACAAGGGCCTCGAGCTGCTGCTCGCGCTCGACGTGCCCCGCTCGCATTATATCTGCGGGAAGCTCGCCGGATTCATGCTCATCGCCCTGGTTTGCGCAGTGCTGCTGTCGCTGCCGCTGTGGGCGCTGGCACCGGCATCCGCAGTGTCGCTGTGGACCGTGTCACTGGCGATCGAGCTCGCCCTGATCGCTGCGCTGTCGCTGTTCTGCATCGTCACCTTCAACCAGTTGCTTCCCGCCGCAGGTTTCGTCGTCGCCTTCTATCTGCTCGCGCGTAGCGTGACTGCGATGCGCCTGATGAGCGCAAACCCGATTGCCGGCCAAGATACGCTGTCGCAGCAGGTCACCCGCATGCTGGTGGAAGGCCTGGCTTACCTGATGCCCGCGCTCGATCGCTGGACTGATACCGTCTGGCTGATCGACGCCGCGCCCGAGCCGTCGGTCCTGCTGGCGATTGCAGCGCAGGGCGCCATCTACACCGCGCTGCTGGCGGCGGCGACCCTGTTCGATTTTTACCGACGGAGCCTGTAGTTGCCGAAGTTCGCGGGTCTAACGGACGAGCGGGCGCTGCGCGCCGTGCCGCCCGGCGTAGGCGTGCTGCTCGCCCTCGCCCTCGCGCTGCAACTCTTCTGGCACAGCCTACAGCCGTCCCCGGTCGCGCGCGCTGCCGCGCTGCCATCGGCACCGGACGCCGGGCGACTGCGGGCGGCAAGCTTCGGCGAAACCACTGTCGCCGCGCAAATGCTGCTGCTGTATCTGCAGGCTTTCGACAACCAGCCCGGCATCAGCATCCCGTTCCGCGAACTCGATTACCGCCGTGTCACGGACTGGCTCGCCACGGCATTGCATCTCGATCCGCACAGCGGCTATCCGTTGATGATGGCGTCGCAGCTGTACGGTCAGGTGCCGGATGCCGGCAAGCAGCGCATGATGTGCGAATTCGTACATGCGCGGTTCCGCGAAGCACCGAATGCGCGATGGCGCTGGCTCGCGCACTGCGCCATCATGGCCAAGCACCGGCTGCAGGATCCGGCGCTGGCACTGCGCTATGCCGTCGACATTACGCGGTACGCCGGCAGCGCCTCCGGCTGGGCGCGGCAGATGCAGATTTTCATTCTCGAAGACCTTGGCGAAATCGACAGTGCCCGGGTACTGCTGGGCGGGCTGCTGGCCACCGGGGAAGTCACCGATGCCAGCGAGTTGCACTTCCTGACCGAACGCCTGCAGGCGCTGGAAAGCGCCGGGAAAGCGTCGACTTCGTCGAAATTTCGACAATAATCCTTGGCCATCACACCGTTGCCGAAATCCGGGGTTTCGCACGATTGCAAAAAAACCGGGGAATCAAAAAATATTCAATAAAAACAATATGTTATTGCGGTCCTGCCCGCGCAATTCGCCATTCAGAAGCACATCGTCGTATACCGCCGGCCAGACGTACTTGGTACGAACATTGCGTGGATGAAGGCACCCAATTCCGCACAAAGCGGCGAGGAGAGAAAAAATGAAGCGCCAACAAGGATTTACGTTAATCGAAATCGCCATCGTGCTGGTCATTATCGGCCTGCTGCTCGGCGGTGTGCTCAAGGGGCAGGAACTGATCACCAGCGCCCGGGTGCGCAACATCATCACGACCCAAGACGGGGTCAAGGCAGCCTACTTCGGCTTCCTCGACCGCTACCGCGGGTTGCCCGGTGATTACAGCGGCGCCACGGTCAATATTCCCAACTGCGGCGCCTGCCAGAACGGCGATAACAACGGACAAATCCTCACCAATGGCGCCATCCTGGAATCGATATCGGCGTGGGAACATTTGTCGAAGGCCGGGTTCGTTACCGGCAGCTATGTCTACTCTGCGCCGGCAGCGTCCACCAACACGCCGGTCAATCCCTACGGTTCGCTGGTACAGCTGATTTATGATGTCCAGTACCAGGATGGTGCCGCGTACCCTGCCGTGTCGCTCCGGCACAACCTGAAAACGGGCAACAATATCCCGTCGGACATCCTGGCGGAGGTGGACCGCAAAGTGGACGATGGTCAGGCTAATGGCGGGCAGATCCGGTTTTCGACCTTTGGTGGCGCCGTCAATACCGGTGATGTCTGCTTTGTTGCCGCGACTGGCGGATGGCAATCGGCAACATCCACTGCCAACTGCGGGGCGACGACGCTGTTCTAACTGGTGAGGCGCGAATTCGAATCGCGCACCGCCTGCAACAATTAACAAGGGCCAGCTCCGACCAGCTGGCCCTTGTGCTTTTGGGCAACGGGAACACTGGGGCGGGCTAATGACATGGCCGCCACCGCCGTTTTCGATCCTCCGTCGCAATGACTGTCGGCGTCCGGTTGCATGCTTCGCGCAACGATCTGCCATTACGCGAGACTACCCATCTGCCCAAACCCCTCAAGTCAGCGCAAGCCTTGTTCGCCTAGGCATGCCGTGGCGACCATGTATGCGTTCAGTTTGTTGTGCCCCACAGGGGACATACACGACACAAACAAAAACCCCGCCGCAGCGGGGCCGTATAAGGTGTTGCTGCATTACGCCGCTTGCAGTTTTCTGCGCCGCCCGATCCAGCCCATCAGCCCGAGCCCCATACCCAGCATCGCGTAGATTTCGGGCTCCGGGATCGGCGCGATGCTGGATACATTGATCGAAAGCGCTGAACTCGTCAGGCTGTCGGGGTAGTATGCGGCTTGCATAGGCGTATTGATATTCCCGGTCTCGTACCCGAAAAAGAACCAGTTTGCATTCGACATATCGTCGAACACCAGCCAATCAAAGGAGCTTAGACCACTATGGATCCAGCTGGTGACCACCGCGCCATCCCACACCAGGGAATAAGGTAACGTCGTGGCGAGCAAATCGGAATCGTCGTATTGTCCGCCAGACAAGCTACCCAAAGTCGCACCGGTTCCGCTACTCGTTACGGAAAAATCCGTGATCACGTAAGTTTCCGGGCTTGCAACATTCCCGATGGCGGTACCCGTCGTTGTAAATTGACCGGCATTTGAACCAAACGACCAATCCCAAGTGATTGCGGCATTTGAACTGGTGGCAGAAACAGCCAGGAATACAAACAAAAGCAGGTCCACGATTCTTGGATTAGCCAACTTTTTTCCCCGAGAGCAATAGTTATAGACGCCACGTTTTCACGGACACTTATACTTTTGCCCCTGTCGGACATCCATAGGTGATTCCTCCCGATTTCCATCGAATCGTGCTTCTATTTCTGATCCGGTGTGAGATAAATCACGGTCAGGGCGGTCATGCTGAACAAGCCTGCATCAGCAGGATTTTTCTTGCGCCCGCGTAACCGGCTGGGCCGACGCTTAACCCTGCAGCAGCTTGATCTCCGCCGCCGCCACCGCTTCCTCCGAACCCAGCAATACCACCACATCGCCCTCCTCGATCCGCGTCTCCGGTGCCGGCGTCGCGGTTCTGACGTTGCGCCGCCGGACCGCGGTCACTTCGACGCCGATCGCCGCCAGCCCGAGGTCCAGGATCTGCCTGCCTATGGCCTTCGCGCCCGATGTCACCAATACCGAATGCAGCCGCGGCTGCAGCGCCTGGTCGTCATCCTCGGTCGCGTCGGTCATACCGCGATAAAAGCCGCGGAACAGTTCATAGCGATGCTCGCGGGTCTCGCGGATGCGGCGCAGCACGCGGGTCAGCGGCACGCCGACGAGCAGCAGGGTGCTCGAGGCCAGCATCAGGCTCGCCTCCATCAGGTCGGCAACGACTTCGGTGGCGCCGGCATTGCGCAGTTTCTCCACGTCGCTGTCGTCGATCGTGCGCACGACGATAGGCAACCCGGGGCGCGCCTCCTGCACATGGGCAATGATGTGCAGTGCCGAGGTGGTGTCGGCATAGGTCACGATCACCACACGTGCCCGCGCCAGGCCTGCGGCCAGCAGCACTTCGCGGCGCGCGGCGTCGCCGAACACCACCCGTTCGCCCGCCGCCGTTGCCTCGCGGATGCGCTGCGGGTCGTTGTCCAGTGCGATGAACGGCACGCCTTCGCGATCGAGAAAGCGCGCGAGGTTCTGCCCGCTGCGCCCGTAACCGCAGATCACCACATGCGCATCGGCCGCCATCGACTGCACGGCAATGTTGTGGAGCTGCATCGCCCGGCTCATCCATTCCGTCGCACTCCAGCGGCGGACGATGGCCTCGCTGCGCTCGATGACGAAGGGCGCAATCAGCATCGACAGCACCATCGCCGCCAGCACCGGCTGCACCACGTCCGGTGCCATCAACTTGCTGGCGGCGGCGTGGGCCAGGATCACAAACCCGAACTCGCCGCAGGCGCCCAGCGCAAGCCCGGCGCGCAGCGCCACGCCGCTGGATGCGCCGAACAGGCGGCTCAGGCCGAAAATCAGCGCGGTCTTGGCGAGCACCAGTGACACCAACAGCACGCTGACCCAGGCGTTGTCGACCACCACCCGCACATCCAGCAGCATGCCGATGGTCACGAAAAACAGCCCCAGCAGCACGTCGCGAAACGGCTTGATGTCCTCTTCGACCTGGTAGCGGTATTCGGTTTCCGAAATCAGCACCCCCGCGACGAACGCGCCCAGCGCCAGTGACAGGCCCGCCATCTCGGTGAGGAAGGCGACGCCGAGGGTGACCAGCAGCACATTGAGCACAAACAATTCCGGTGATTTCTGCCGCGCCACGACATGAAACCAGGCGC
Organism: Betaproteobacteria bacterium; assembly: GCA_003820645.1. GTDB lineage: Bacteria > Pseudomonadota > Gammaproteobacteria > Burkholderiales > SG8-41. Next base: position 19,442 of record RPOR01000022.1, on the reverse strand, counting down.
GCATCAGACGCTGGCCGACGACCAGCAATACCGTCAGTACAACCACCGCCTTGAGTATCGCAAATCCGAGATTTGCTGCGAGTTCCTCCGCCGGCGCGCCGAGCGCCGGGATCAGGATCAGCAGCGGCACCACGGCAAGATCCTGGAACAGCAGGATGCCGATGATCTGCTGCCCGTGCGGCGAGTTCAGTTCGAAACGCTCGGCGAGCAGCTTGGCAAGTATCGCGGTCGATGACATCGCCAGCGCGCCGCCGAGCACGATGCCGCCCTGCCACGATACGCCCACGGCACCGGCGACGCCGAGTACCAGTAGCATGGTGACCAGTACCTGGGCGCCGCCCAGGCCGAACACGATGCGGCGCATGGTCAGCAGGCGCGACAGGCTGAATTCGAGGCCGATGCTGAACATCAGGAAAACCACGCCGATTTCGGCAAGGTCACGCACTTCTTCGGTGGAGGTGACCCAGCCCAGCGCATGGGGACCGATCAGTACCCCTACGATCAGGTAACCCAGCAGCGGCGGCAGCTTCAGCGAGCGGAAGATGACCACCACCAGCACGGCGGCGGCCAGCAGCACGAGCACGGGTTGCAGGGAAGCTTGCATGAATTCAGGGCGATGCGGACGGTCCGAATATTGCCTTTTCTTCAATGAATTGCAAGCAGCATCCGGCCGGAGTGGGGGGCATGGCTTTGTTATAATTTCAACGATGAGTACATCCTCCGATGGCACCGTAACCAGTCCTGCGATTGCGGCAGCCCGGGAAGTCCTCGCGATCGAGGCCAAAGCCATTACCGACCTGATTGCGCAGGTCGACGCGGGATTCGAGCAGGCGATCCGCATCATCCTGCAGTGCCGGGGCCGGGTCGTGGTCAGCGGCATCGGCAAATCCGGACACATTGCCCGCAAGATCGCCTCGACATTCGCCAGCACCGGCACGCCGGCATTTTTCGTGCACCCGGCCGAGGCCAGCCATGGCGATCTCGGCATGGTCACCCGCGATGACGTGTTCCTCGCCCTGTCCAATTCCGGGGAGAGCGCCGAACTGCTGACGCTGATCCCGGTGCTCAAGCGGCAGGGCGCGAAACTGGTGGCCCTGACCGGCAACCCGGCGTCCACGCTGGGCCGTGAAGCCGATGTACACCTGTACGCCGGAGCGGCACAGGAAGCCTGCCCGCTCAATCTCGCGCCCACGGCAAGCACGACCGCCGCGCTGGCACTGGGCGACGCGATCGCCGTCGCGCTGATGCGCGCGCGCGGCTTCACCCAGGACGAGTTCGCGCGGGCCCACCCCGGCGGCGCGCTCGGCCGCAGGCTGCTGACACTGGTGCGCGATGTGATGCGTTCGGGTCCCGACGCACCGCGCGTATTCACCACCGCCACGCTGACCGATGCGCTGCTCGAAATGTCGCGCGGCCGGATGGGCATGACCGCCGTGGTCGATGCCCACCAGGTCGTCAAAGGCATCTTTACCGACGGCGACCTGCGGCGCGCCATCGAAAAAGGACAGGACCTGCGCAAGACGGCGATCACCGGCATCATGTCGCCGAATCCGCGCACCATCGGGCCGGACCGGCTGGCCGCCGAAGCGGTCGAAATCATGGAACGCGGCAAAGTCACACAGCTGCTGGTCGTCGACGACAGCGCCCGTCTGCTCGGCGCGCTGAACATCCACGACCTGTTCCGGGGCAAGGTGGTCTGAGGACCCCGCACCGGCAACGATGGAGCGCTACTTGACGATTTCTCCCGATACCCGGCGCATCAGGATCGCGGTGTTTGACATCGACGGCGTGCTCACCGACGGCAGGCTCTATTATTCGGAAGCGGGCGATACCATGAAAGCGTTTGACGTGCGCGACGGCATGGGCATGAAGCTGCTGCAGGAAGCCGGCGTCGAACTTGGCATCATCACCAGCCGGCGCGCGCCGAGCGTCCGGCTGCGCGCCGAGGATCTGGGCATCAGCCGCGTGCAGCAGGGCGTCGCCGACAAGCGCACCGCCTTTGACGAGCTGCTCGCCGGCACGGGAATCAACGCGGACGAGGCAGCATTCATGGGCGATGACCTGGTCGACCTGCCGGTGTTCCGCTGCTGCGGTTTTGCCGCGACGGTGCCCGCAGCGCCGGTGCTGCTGAAACGCCACGCGGATTACGTTACCCGCGCGGCAGGCGGCCGTGGCGCTGTCCGCGAGTTCTGCGAAGTGCTGCTGCACGGTCGCGGCACACTCGCTGCACAGGCCCGCCGTTTTTTGGGTCCTGCCCCGCGCTGACCGTACTGCGTTGACAGCCATTGCGCAGACCAGGTCCCGGTCATGACACGATTTTCCCAATTGTTCCCGCTGCTGCTGCTGGCGGCACTGGCCAGCCTGACGTTGTGGCTGGACCAGGCCGTACAGCGCGACGAGCGCAAGCCCGAGGCCGAACGGCATGATCCGGATTACATCATCGAAAACATCGTCGCCCGCCGCATGGACGCCAATGGCGACGTGAAGCACACGCTGCACGCCGAGCGCATGACCCATTACCCCGATGACGACACCACTCATCTGTTGTCACCGCGGTTCACCAGCAGCGCCTCCGGACAGGCGCCGATGACGATCACTTCACGCACCGCACGGATATCCAGCGGCGGCGATGACGTTTATTTCGAGACTGATGTGCGGGCCGTGCGTGGCGCCTACAGGGACCACAGCGAGATGGTCATGGAAACCAGCTTCCTCCACGTCACGCCGGACGAGAACATCGCACGCACCGACCGGCCGGTCACCGTCACCGACGCCCATACCGTTGCCCATGCGATTGGCTTAGAATTGAACAGTGAAACACGCATCGTCAAGTTCCTGTCCCAGTTCAAAGGCACCTACCATGACCCCGACCGCGCAGCGAAACGCCGTTAGCGCGCGGCGCTGGCTGCTGCGCGGCAGCGGGCGACGCAATCCCCCGGCCGGCCCCACCCGCTTTGCCGGATTCTGTCTGGCCGTGCTGCTCTGCGCTGCGGGACCCACGTCGGCGGAGAAAGCCGACCGCGAAAAGCCGATCAATCTGGAAGCGGACCGCGTGACTGTCGATGATGCGAAACAGGTCTCCACGTTCGAGGGCCGGGTGGTGCTCACGCAGGGCACGCTGATCATCCGCGGGGACCGCATGGAGGTGCGCCAGGACAGCCAGGGTTTCAAATACGGCACCACCTGGGGCAATCTCGCCTATTTCCGGCAAAAGCGCGATGGCTATGACGAGTTCATCGAAGGCTGGGCGGAGCGCATCGAATATGACGGCCGCGCCGACAAGGTACAGATGTTCAACCGCGCGTCGATGAAGAAGGCCGGCGACGAAGTCCGCGGCAATTACATTTCCTACGACGCCAATACGGAATTTTTCCAGGTGATCGGTGGCGGAGCCAAAGCCGCCTCCGCCGAAAACCCCGATGGCCGCGTCCGTGTTGTGCTGCAGCCGAAATCCAAGGACAAGCCTGCTCCGCAGGCGACCGATCCGGTGAAACCCGAAGCCGCACCCAAACAACCGCGCAGCCAGCTGCGATCGCCTTCCCCCTGAGCGCCGACTGGATTCCGTGCCGCAATCACCGACCGCCGACGCTGCCCCGGACCTGGCAACACCCGGGACGTACCTGCTGCGAGCCGAGCGTCTCAAGAAACATTACCGCAGGCGTACCGTCGTCAAGGACGTGTCGATGGAAGTACGCAGCGGCGAAGTCATCGGCCTGCTCGGCCCCAACGGTGCCGGCAAAACCACCTGCTTCTACATGATGGTCGGGCTGGTGGCGATGGATGGCGGGGAACTCTATCTCGATCAAATGCGGCTGACCCACACTCCCATGCACAGACGCGCGCGCCTCGGCCTGAGCTATCTGCCGCAGGAGGCCTCGATATTCCGGCGGCTGTCGGTTGCCGACAATGTGCGCGCGATACTCGAGCTGTACCACACCGATTCGGACATCATCGAATCCCGCCTCGACTCGCTGCTGCAGGATCTGCACGTCGGCCATTTGCGCGACAACCCGGCGATCAGCCTCTCCGGCGGTGAACGGCGGCGCGTGGAAATCGCGCGCGCTCTGGCCACCGAGCCGCGCTTCATATTGCTCGACGAACCCTTCGCCGGCGTGGACCCGATTGCCGTCATCGAAATCCAGAAAATCATCGGTTTCCTGAGAGCCCGCGGCATTGGCGTGCTGATTACCGACCATAATGTGCGGGAAACGCTCGGCATCTGCGACCGCGCCTATATCATCAATGATGGCACGGTACTCGCCTACGGCAAGCCCGACGAGATCGTCTATAATGAGAGCGTTAGAAAGGTCTATCTCGGTGAGCACTTCAGACTCTGAGATGGCAGAGCGCGCTTAACTGCTGCGCGCAAACCCGGGAGGCGATTCCCCTGTCCGGACCCTCATGAAACATTCGTTACAGCTAAGACTTTCGCAACACCTGACGTTGACACCGCAACTGCAGCAGTCGATCCGGCTGCTGCAACTGTCCACGCTTGAACTCAACCAGGAAATCGAGCGGCTGCTGCAGGACAATCCTTTGCTCGAACGCGAAGACGGTGCACTGGAACCGTCGGGGGCGCCCGCCCAGGACGGCGTAACACCGACCGTTGCCGGCGAACCCGCAGTAACGACGGCACCGGCCGAGGCCGAAGCCGAATCTGCCGCGCCGGGCGAGGATGCCGGCGCCTTCGATGCGATGGACGGCGTGTCCTACGGCAGCAGCGCCGATGCGGAGGACGACGATTTCCCGCCGCTCGCCGAGCAACCTGCCAGCCTGCGCGCCCACCTCACGGCGCAACTGGCGCTGCTGCATCTCTCCGAACGCGACAAGCAGCTGGTCAGCCTGCTCATCGACTCGCTCGATGACGGTGGTTACCTGCCCCAGTCGCTCGAAGAAATCGCGGCCATGCTGCCCGCAGAGCTCGAAGTGGCGCCTGAAGAGCTGTCAATCGCACTGCAGCACCTGCAGCACCTGGAGCCTACCGGCATCGGCGCCCGCAGCCTGGCGGAGTGCCTGACGCTGCAACTCATGGCGCTTCCTGCAGACACGCCTTATCGCAGCGAGGCACTGGAAATCGTCCGCCATCACCTCGATGCCCTCGCGGGCCGGGACTTCGCCCGGCTGAAACGCGTCCTGAAATGCGAGGATACCTGCCTGCGCTCGGTGCAAAAGCTGATCATCAGCCTCAACCCCAGGCCGGGGCGGGATTTTTCAGTAGAAGAGACGCGGTTTGTCATCGCCGATGTGATCGTGCGCAAGATCAAGGGCGTATGGCTCGCCGCACTCAACCCCGATGCAATGCCGAAGCTGAAGGTCAACCGGCTTTATGCCGACATCCTCCAGCGCAATCGCGGCGGCAATTCGCAGCAGATCACGGCACAGCTGCAGGAAGCAAAGTGGCTGATCAAGAACGTGCAGCAGCGCTTCGACACCATCCTGCGGGTTTCCCAGGCCATCGTCGACCGCCAGCGCAACTTTCTCGAGCACGGCGAAGTCGCGATGCGGCCGCTGGTGCTGCGCGAAATCGCCGACACGCTGGGCCTGCACGAATCGACGGTGTCGCGGGTCACTACCCAGAAGTTCATGCACACGCCGCGCGGGATTTTTGAACTCAAATACTTTTTCGGCAGTCACGTCGCCACCGAAGCCGGTGGTTCCGCATCGAGTACTGCGATTCGCGCGCTGATCAAGCAGCTGGTCAGCGCCGAAAACACCCGCGCGCCGCTGAGCGACGGCCAGATCTCGGAGTTGCTCGGACAGCAGGGTATAGTTGTGGCAAGGCGCACCATCGCGAAATACCGGGAATCGCTGCAGATTCTCCCGGTAAATCTTAGGAAAACCCTTTAGCAAGAGGAGACAGCATGAACCTGAACCTTACGGGCCATCACCTGCAAATTACGCCGGCCATTCGCGACTATATCGCGCAGAAACTGGAAAAAATTACCGGTCACTTCGATCATGTCATCGACATCAATGTCATCATGGCCGTGGAAAAACTCCAGCACAAAGTGGAGGCGACCGTGCACCTCAGCGGCAAGGAAATTTTCTGCGAATCACAGGCCGAGGACATGTATGTCGCGATCGACCAGCTGGTGCACAAGCTCGATCGCGCCGTCCTCAAGCACAAGGGCAAGAACCTTGCGCACCGCTACAATGGCGATTCGATCAAGCAACAGCCGGTGGAGTAAACCCCGGATTCTTCCACATCAAGTACACATCATGAATCTGATTGCCAAGCTGCTCCCCGTATCGAACATCCTGCTGGACGCAGACCTGACCAGCAAGAAACGGGTGTTCGAGCAGGCCGGACTGCTGTTCGAGAACAACGGTCACATTTCACGCAGCCTCGTCTTCGACAGCCTGTTCGCACGGGAAAAGCTGGGCTCGACCGGTCTCGGCCAGGGCGTCGCGATCCCGCATGGCCGCATCAAGGGGCTGAAGGCGGCAACCGGCGCGATGATCCGCGTGCAAAGCGCCGTGCCGTTTGATGCGCCCGACGGCCAGAACGTCAAACTCATTTTCGTGCTGCTGGTGCCGGAGCGCGCCACTGATGAACACCTGCAGATCCTCTCGGAACTGGCCCAGATGTTCTGCGACAAGGCGTTCCGTGAACGCCTGCTCGGCGCCGCAACGCCGGCGGAGCTGCAGGAGCTGATCACCCAATGGGAACCCAATGCCGCAGGTCAGCATAGCCCGGCTGTTTGAAGAGACCCGGGACAAGCTGCAGCTCACCTGGATCGCCGGGCGCGACGGCGCCGACAAGGGCATCGACAGCGAACTCACCAAGGATTCGTCCAAGGGGCTCGTCGGCCACCTCAACTTCATCCACCCCAACCTGATCCAGGTGCTCGGCGACTCGGAAGTCAATTATCTCAACGGCCTGGAACCGGTGGAGTGCCGCAAGTTGCTCGAACACGCCGCCACCCGGGAGTTGGCCTGTTTTATCATCGCCGGCGGCAACGCGGCGCCGGCTGCGCTGACCCAGGTCGCGGAGTCCACGCGCACGCCTGTGCTCGCTTCGCCGATACCCAGCGTGGAGCTGATGTGGATCCTCCGCCCGCAGCTGGCGAGATCGCTGGCCGAATCAACCACGATCCACGGCGTCTTTCTCGACGTGCTCGGTGTGGGCGTGCTGCTCACCGGCGACTCCGGCGTCGGCAAGAGCGAGCTGGCGCTGGAATTGATCAGTCGTGGCAGCGGCCTGATTGCCGATGATGTGGTGGAACTCTACCGGCTCGGCCCGGAGAGCATCGAAGGCCGTTGCCCCGCCGTGCTGCGCGACTTCCTCGAAGTGCGCGGCCTGGGCGTGCTCAACATCCGCACGATTTTCGGCGAGGCCGCCCTGCGCCCGCGCAAGAATGTCAAATTGATTGTCCATCTCGAACGCCCCTCAGGTTCCGATCTGACCTATCTCGAACGGCTGCCGCTGAAACCCGGCACCGAGTCGTTGATGGGTGTCCCCACGCACAAGGTCACGATCCCCGTCGCCGCCGGCCGCAACCTGGCCGTGCTGACCGAAGCCGCGGTGCGCAGTCACGTCCTGCAGATGCGCGGCATCGACACTACGCGCGAGTTCATCGAGCGCCAGAAGAGCGCAATGTCCGGCAGCAGCGACTGAGACCGCCGCCGGCGACCGCTGCTGCCATGCAACTCATATTGATCACCGGCCTGTCCGGCTCCGGCAAGAGCGTGGCACTGGCAGTGCTCGAAGACGCCGGCTTCTACTGCATCGACAACCTGCCGGTGGCGATGGTCGGGAATCTGGTCGAAAGCCTGCGCGCCTCCGGCAACGATCGTGTCGCGCTGACCATCGACGCCCGCACCGGGAGCGCCGTGACCGGCCTGCCCGAGCAGGTGCAGCGGCTGCGCGCCGAGGGTATCGACGTACGGGTGATGTTCCTCGAAGCCAAGTCGGACACGCTGATCAAGCGCTATTCGGAGACGCGCCGCCGCCATCCGCTGTCACAAGGCGGCCTGACGCTCCCCGAATGCATCGCGCGCGAGCGCGAACTGGTCGCTGGTATTTCCGACATCGCACACCACGTCGATACCAGCGATCTCGCGCCAAACACGCTGCGCAACTGGGTCAAGGATTTTGCGGCACTGCCCGTTGCCGGGCTGACGCTGCTGTTCGAATCGTTCGGCTTCAAGCACGGCATTCCGCTGGACGCCGACTTCGTGTTCGACGTGCGCTGCCTGCCCAATCCGTACTACGACCCGAAACTGCAGCCGCTGACCGGCTGCGATGCGGCAGTCGCCCAATTCCTGCGTGGCACGCCGGACGCCATGCGCATGCTCGATGACATCCACCGTTTCATCGCCGACTGGCTGCCGTCTTTCGAGCGCGACAATCGCAGCTACCTGACGATTGCCATCGGCTGCACCGGCGGGCGCCACCGCTCCGTGTTCTTCGTCGAGATGCTGGCGGAAAAATTCCGGGCCCGCACGCGCACGCTGGCGCGGCACCGCGAACTGGGCGCATGAGCGGGACCCCGCTCGAACTCCCGCTGTTTCCGCTGGGCACCGTGCTCTTTCCCGGCGGCCTGCTGCCGCTGAAGATTTTCGAGCAGCGTTACGTTGAAATGACCAAAGCCTGCCTGCGCGATGCAACGCCATTCGGCGTCTGTCTGATCCGGGAAGGTCATGAAGTCGGCCAGCCCGCGGCACCGCACGCCGTGGGTTGCCTCGCCCGCATCGAACAATGGGACGTGCCCCATCCCAACCTGTTCGCCGTGCTGGCGCGCGGGGGCGACCGGTTCAGAATCATCGATATCACGGTCGGCGCAAACGGGCTGATCACCGGTCGCATCGCCACGTTGCCCGAGCCGACGCAACCTGCCGCCGTTGATCGCGCGTGCCGGGAAGTGCTGCGGCTCGCCATCGAGCGCGCCGGAGCGGACAGCGTGCCGGGCCCGTTGCAGCTCGACAATCCGCTTTGGGTCAGTTACCGGCTCGCGGAAATCCTGCCGATATCACCTGCAGAAAGACAGGCGCTGCTGGAACTCGATGACACGGCGGCCCGGCAGGCCCAATTGCGCGCCTTGATGGTGGCCCACGGCATTATAGAAAATATCAATAAAAACAATTAATTAGGATTCAACCTGCAGCGGGCGTGGCAGACGGCGATCCCGCAACAGCTGCTGCACATGGCGCGCACAGCCGGCCGCATCAAGCAATGCCAGCGGTTCACCGCCTGCCGCATGGATACCGGCCTCGGTCACCACCAGATCCATCGCAATGTCATGCGGCTGCGGATAGATCGTCGGCACGCGGCAGGCAGCGTAGGTCACACCGATCGCGATCACGCGTCGCTCCAGTGCGGCAAGTGTGCGGTCGAAATAACCGCCGCCGTACCCCAGGCGGTAGCCGCGTGCATCGCAGGCGTTCATCGGTACGATCGCAATGTCGGGCAACACCACGGCAGTGCCATCGGGAACCGGGATGTCATAGACACCACGGGTCATCGGCGCGCCCGGCCACCACTGGCGAAACCGCAACGGCTGGCCCTTGCCGACGACCTCGGGCAACGCCGCGATCGCACCCTGATCGCGCCACTGACGTACGGCAAAGCGCGCATCGAACTCGGCCTTGAACGGCCAGCAGAATCCGGTGACCGCCTGCCGCGGCACGGGCACCCCGGCGCACAGCAAAGCGGTCATCCGTGCGCCCCAGGCAGCGCGCTGCGCATCGGGCACCGCACAGCGCCACGCAATCCACTGTTCGCGCTGCGCCTTGCGCCATACCCTGATGTCCTGCCAGTTCATCGATACCGGTTCATGCATACGCAATCCTCGCCGTTAGTGGCGGCCACCAATCAATTGTTCAATGATGCCGCGCACGGGTGTCGGCACTGCGGCACGCAGAGCGTCATCCGGCGTAATCCACAAGCCCCCCGATTCTTCCGCGCGCTGCGGCCATGCCGACACCGTGGCCAGCTGCGGCAGGATGTCGAGCTTGAAATGCGTGAATCCGTGCGCGATCAGTGGCAGCGATTCACCCAGCGTCACATCCGCACCGTAACGCCGCGCGCAAGCTTCGACCGCATTGGCGTCGGCGTCCTCTTCCGGAAAACACCACATCCCGCCCCAGATCCCCGTCGCCGGCCGTTTCTCCAGCAGGATCTCGCCCGCGCGTTGCAGCACCAGCATCATGGTGCGCCGCTGCGGCAAGGCCTTGCGCGGCCTGGGTGTTGGCAGTTCAGCGACACGACCGGTCTGGAATGCCACGCACTGGCTGCGCACCGGACACTCCGTGCAACGCGGATTGCGCCGCGCGCACAGCGTCGCACCCAAATCCATCAACCCCTGGGTATACGGCTGCACACCGGTTTTGGGCAACAAGGCCTCGGCCTGCTGCCACAGCTGTGCCGCCACTGCCGTTTCACCGGGATAGCCCGCAATGCCGCATACGCGAGCCAGCACACGCTTCACATTGCCGTCGAGGATCGCGCTGCGTTTGCCGAAGGCAAATACCAGGATCGCCGCCGCAGTGGATCGCCCGATGCCCGGCAATTCCATGGTGGCTTCCAGCGTTTCCGGGAATTTCCCGCCGTGCTGTGCGATCACCGTCTGCGCCGCACGGTGCAGGTTGCGCGCGCGCGAGTAATAACCGAGCCCGCTCCACAACGCGAGCACGTCGTCGAGTGGCGCCGCAGCCAGTGCCTTTAAGGTCGGGAATCGGGCGAGAAACCGCTGGTAATAAGGGATCACCGCGGCGACCTGGGTCTGCTGCAGCATGATCTCCGACATCCACACGGTGTAGGGATCACGCGAGCCTTGCCATGGCAGATCGTGTCGGCCATGGCGTTTCTGCCACGCTACCAGCGCAACGGCAAAATCATCAGTCACGGCAGTCATTTATGGTGGAGCGGGTGAAGGGAATCGAACCCTCGTATGCAGCTTGGGAAGCTGCCGTTCTGCCATTGAACTACACCCGCAGCAAGACATATTTTACACGGTGTTGCCGAGGCACAATCGAACCGGTTGTTCCCCTGTGGCAGCGGAACGTTGCGGATCCAAGGATGGTCTGCCGGGTGCCGTCGATCCGGAGCCGGCTGCACCGCACCGCCTGCAACACCGCCGAGGATGCAAGCCCCTCCCGCCGCCTCCTGGCGACAACGCAAGAGTCATGTCGACCGGCGGAGCAATCCCGTCAACTCATTGATGTCAGCGCTGTTTTCCAGACCGGAGACTACTTCAATGATCCGGTTCGCATGTTTCGACACCATGCCGTACTCGGCATTCGCGCGAAACTTGCTCTCCACCAATTCGCGCGGCGCGGGAATTTCAGGCGATCCGATCGCATCCGTTTGCTCGCGTTTACACGACCGTCCGTCCTTCAGGCGAATCTCCACCGCGGCATTCTGATAATCCCGGTAGGAACGATCCACGTGCCATTTCACCTTGCGGGCCAATGCAAGTATCTGCGGATCCCGGACCTTCTCGTCCGTCACCTCTTTGAGGGTAAGGCGCCCCTCAACCAGGGCCGCGGCAACCATATACGGAATGCTGGAAATGGCGGCATAGCCGTTGGCAGGCGAGTATTTAACATGTTCCGGTTCAAAATTTCTCTTGACCTGGCCGGGAGGCACAGTACAAACGATCTCGGCAATCTCATCGGCCTTGAGCTCGTATTCTTTGCTCAGATGCAAACTTGCATCTATGAACAGGTACGTTCAGTAGCCTGCCGGATAGACCTTGATACAGATCTGTCTGGTCTCCCATCTCCGGCCCAGTTCCGCCGTCAGCTCTCGAAGGTCGAAATTGCCCTCGCGCAGAAAGGCGCGATAAAGCCCATGAATACCCTCGAATATCTTTGCCGGCGCGCCAAACCCGCTGGATGCGAGACGTGAAGCCAGTATCCCGCTGTGAGCAGCCCAGCCCGGATGCATCCTCTTTGTCCAGCTGCCCTCTTCGATCCACTGCGCGAGGCCGCTCGTCTGGCTACCGGCGATGCCCAGTGCCGCTGCCGTCTTGGGCGCATCGAGTCCGATCAGCTTGCTCGCAACTGCCGCGGCGGTGAACGTGCCGAAGACGGCCGTGGGATGCCATCCCCGAGAGAGGAGCTTGCGCTGAGCGGCCAGCCCGATCCGCGCGCCGACTTCATAACCGGCGACGATGGCGGCGAGGATTTCTTTGCCCGACAGCTGGTGCTTTTCCGCGACGGCCAGGGCCGTGGGTATCGCGACGACACTCATGTGCGAGGAAGCAGCGCGATGCATATCGTCGAAGTCAAACCCATGCGCCATGGTTCCATTGACCAGAACTGCATTGGCCATCGGCAGCCTCTTTCTGCTCCCCCAGACCGAGCTTTCTGCCGGCCCCTTCATGCCCCTGGCCACGTCGTGCACGTTCCGGGTGAAGTCCTCACGCGCGGCCGCCAGAGCGACGCCGAGTGTATCCAGAACCAGAAGCTTTGCTTTTTCGACGACGTCCTGCGGAATATCGCTGAACGTCAGACCGCAAATGAAATCCGCCAGCTGCCCTGAATACGTCGCTTTGCAATCGTCCGGTCCAATCGGTGTTTCGCCAACGCCGCCCGTGCCATCACAGGGAGGCATCCTGCTCTCTCCGGTCATTCGTTACTCCTCGTGAGATTCTCGGTGGTTGCCGATACGGTCATCGTGTTCATGACTTTTGGTGACTTGTCACACGCCAGTCATGCAGCTGACGGCATGGAAGCCCCAGGATGTTTCGTTTCCAACAAACCTCATGCTTTGGGCCGGGAAAGCGGACGTTCTGGCATCGAACGACATCGGCGTAAGCGGAATGTGCGCCACTCAGCCAACCGCGCGTGACACCCGGCACAGCAGTACCTTGAGGTTGGTCTGGTCCGATACCGGATCGCGCTGAGTTTTGTCGGTCAGGAAGTTCACCGAACGCCACGGATTGTAGGGCTGACGCTCGCCCCAGCCGATGGGGATGAACACGGCGGTCGACCGGATGCCGGCATGCACCCAGGCCATCGCCTCGATGCTGCCGTGCGCTGATTCCACACGCACCCGCTCGCCGTCCTTGATGCCGAGCTGCGCGGCCTTGTCCGGGTGAATCTGGCAATAGAGGTCAGGCCACATTTCCTGCGACTGCCAGAAATAATGTGTCCAGCTGTGGAAATGCGCGGCGGCAGGACGACCGGTTACCAGCTCGGTATCGAAGCCCTGTGCGCGCAGCTTCGCGCCGGGATGATCCATGTCCGGGGCTACGATCCGGCCGCGCGAACTGCCGGTTGCCGGCGAGCAGAATGGTGAAATCACGCCCGCTTCGGCATCGCTGTCGAGCAATTCCACATACGGTAGATCGATCAGTTGCTCGCGCTCCGAATAGAACTCGGGCAGTGCCGACAGGCCCAGCGTGTTGAATTTCGCTTCGAGTTCCCCGGTCCAGAATTCCAGCTTGCCCGATTTCGTCGGAAAGCGCCGCCCCGGCGCGCCGCCAGGCACCGTGGTGCCCTCGAGATACAGCGTCTCGATCTCCGGCGCATCTTCGGTTGCCACCGGCTGGCGTACCCAGCGGTACGGTACCGAGTGCAGCCGCTTCTGCGTACAGCCACGCAGGCCGTCGCTGTCGATGCAGACCTCGTCCCAGAACACCGCCGGATCCTTGTACCGGTCCTTGAGGACATCGTCGAACCCGAAACGCTTGCCGAGTTCGATCCAGATCCAGGTGTCCGACTTCGCCTCCCCCGGGGGATCGATCATCTTGTCGATCCAGACGATGCGCCGGTCGTCGTTGGAGCGGCCGATCTCGCCCTTTTCGATGCCGCTGGCCGCCGGCAGCAGATAATCCGCGTACGCCGATGTTTCGTTGGCGAACAACTCGATGTGCACCATCAGGTCGAGCGCGGCAAAAGCCTCGCGCGCCCGGGCCTGCCCCGGCCACTGCGCCAGCGGATTGTTGCAGGTGATCAACGCGCGGATCGGGTACGGCTTGCCATGGAGCATCGCTTCGGTCCACCCCGCGGGACTGCGCCGCACCCGCGGCCGGTTGATTTTGGGTGCACGGTCCGCCGGCACCTTGGCTGCAATTGGCGTGCCCGCGCTCATGTTGAAATACGCACCGCCGCGCCGCCCCCAGTTGCCGGTGATCGCGGCGACGAACATCAGCACGCGATTCGTTTGCGTGCTGTTGCTGTGCTGGTTGACACCGCGGCTGGCGAAAATCACGCAGCCATTGGCAGCGGCGATTTCTTCGGCAAGGCGCTTGATTTCTTCAGCCGCGATGCCGGTTGCGGTCGCCGCCCATTCCGGGGTGTAGCCCTGCCCCATGATGTAGTCGCGCCATTGCTCGAAGCCGAGTACCCAGTCGGCGCAGAACTGCGCATCGTGCAGGTTGTTGGCAAGGATATGCTGCGCCAGCGCCAGGCCCAGCGCCATGTCGGTGCCGGGCCGGATCGGCAGCCAGCGGTCGGCCTTGGATGCGGTGGCGGTCAACCGCGGATCGACGGCGACCATTTTGGCGCCGTTCCTGATGCGCCAGTCGTTGATCATGCCGAAATACACCGGCCGCGTTTCCGCCTGGTTGTCGCCGATGTACACGTACAGTTCGGCGGAACCGAGGTCGTTCTCGGTGTAGCTGTTGCCGCTGCCGATGCTGCCGAGCGTGATTTCGAACGCGACGTTCTTGCCGCTGGCGCAGAACGGATCGGTGCCGTCCTTGTTCGGCGTGCCGAACAGTTGCGCGAACATCTTGGTCGTCGCGCGGTAATCGAGGATGCCGGTGCGCGTGCCGATGAACATCGCCAGCGCCTCGGCGCCATACTGGTCGCGGACTTTTTTCAGTTTCTCCGCAATTTCGTCGAGCGCCTGATCCCAGGAAATACGCTCGAAACGGCCTTCGCCGCGCGCGCCGACGCGCTTCTGCGGATACAGCAAACGGTGTTCGCTGTGGTACATCTGCAGCGTCAACTGCGATTTGGGACACACCTTGCCTTGCAGCAGCGGATCGTCGTCGTTACCGGTTATTTTTACTAACTTATTGTTTTTAAAGTAAAATTTAACCGTGCAGCAATTGAAGCAGATATTGCAGCCGCCGGGCACAACACGGTCCGGCGTGGTGTGCTCACGCGACTCACCGTAGGGAAACGCCGGCAGCGTTGCCTGCACCTTGTTCTGCGCCGCCACCGCGTCCATGAATGACGGGCGCCGGGATTCGCCCGGATGCGCGCGCGCCGGCGTCAGCGCCGTGGCCGTGCCGCTGAGTTCAGGCGTTGTCCGTTCCAGGTAAATCGTCGCCGGCCCCAGCAGAAAATGATCCTGGTCGCGTGGCGCACGGCCCGATTGTTCGGCAGCGGCCAGCAGATCGGCGCGCTTGCCGAAGCGGATGGCCTGCGTCGGGCAGACGCTGGCGCAGGCGGTGGTCGCCGCACCCTCGGCACGGCGATCCACGCACAGATCGCATTTCACCGCGTGATGACCCTTGGCGTCGTAACCCATCGCGCTGTAGGGACAGGCGATCACGCATTCGCCGCACCCGGTGCAGCGCGATTCATCGACACGCACGATGCCGGTGACCGGATCCTTGGCGATCGCTTTCGGGTTCACGGGGCACGCGCGCAGGCACGCCGGCCGCTCGCAGTGCTGGCAGGTCAGCGTCAGGAACGCGAGCCCGGCTTCTTCGAGCGCACTGGCCCACACCACCTTGTTGCGATACTCGCCGGGACCGAGGCGGTGTTCCGTTTTGCACGCAGCCTCGCAGCTTTTGCAGCCGGTGCAGCGCTCGAGGTCGATCAGCAGCGCCAGGCGTTCGGATGGCGGGCTGGCCGGCGTATTTTTTGGCGGCGTCGTCATGTCCATATGCGCTTCAACCTCCCCACGCCCTGAGGTGCCACCAGGTAATCGGCCCGCCGTCGGCAACGTAACCGGCAAAAAACGTCACGGTGACCACGTGGATCACCACGCCGAGCACGAACAACCACGCCAGCGCCATGTGCAGCGGCCGCCACCACGCCTGCTGCATCGAAACCGCACGGCGCGTGCCGAGCAGCCGCGATTCCTCGCGAGCAAGTCGGCGATACGCCAGCGCGAGGCGCGGGCTGCGGATGAATTGCGGCAGGTTGACCGAGAACGTGCCCTCGGACGCCAGTGGATCGAGCTCGGTCAGCAGGCTGCGTTTCTCGATGATCAGCGCACGCAAGCGCTCCCGCGCCGCCGCATCGGGACGCGTGAACGCGGGTGCCTTCGCTGCAAACGTCGCCGCCATGCGCCGCGAGCCGCGCACCCGCGCCCATACGCCGAGTGCGGCGAGCGCGACCAGCGCCAGCAGCAGCAGCGCCGGCGGCCGGCGCAGGAACCCGCCGGAGTGGATCGCAACCAGCACCATGCCGGCGAGCGAACACAGGATATGCGCATTGAACCAGCCTACGGGATTGGCGCCCTGACCGCCGCGCTTCACCACCACGAACACCACGGGCACCAGCAGCAGCAGCACGCCGGCAACGCCGGTCAGGTATAGCGCGGGACTGCCCGGTGTGCGCCACATTTCCGGCAACCCGCCGCGCACGACAAACCAGAAAACGACGGCGATCGCGGCCCCGGCCGTCAGCTGCAGCAGCCTTGCATCAGGAAAATCGCGTCGTTGCAAGATGGAAACCGGCCCGTCGAAAGGTTGCCGAAAAGTCCGTGGAGTTTAACATCGGTGCCGGGCACCTCTGCCGCGCGTCCACAGGATGACCGCGGATCGTGGCTTCGTTCGCGCTTCAGTTGTCTTTCAGTGCCAGTGTCACCCGCTTCACCATGGGATCGTCGCCGCTGTCCGAAATCACGAACCCCAGCGCCTGGCACAGTTCCAGCATGCCGCGGTTGCTGCTCATCACATGGCCGATCATGGCCGCCAGCCCGCGGCGCCGCGCCACCTCGATCAGTTGCACCATCATGCGGCGGCCCAGGCCGCGCCGGTGCCAGTCATCGGCAATCACAATCGCATACTCGCAGGTCACGCCATCCGGGTTGGTGATGTAACGGCAGACGCCAACCTCGACCTCCTTGCCATCGCGCTGCACCGTCGCCACAAACGCCATCTCGCGGTCGTAATCGATCTGCGTAAACCGCACCAGCATCGCGGGCGTCAGTTCGCGCAGTGTGTCCATGAAACGGAAACGGCGGCTCTCCGGCGACAGGCTGCGCACGAACGCCTGTTCGATTTCCGCATCTTCAGGGCGGATCGGCCGCAGCGTGACGAGTTCGCCTTCCGGCGGCTGCCAGGTAGTGATCAGCCGGGCCGGATACGGATGGATGGCCATATGGCCGTAGCGCCCGCGCACCGGCGCGTGCTGGCCGACGACGATGCGGGCATCCGCGACAATGGCGCCGCTTTCGTCGACGATCAAGGGGTTGATGTCGAGTTCCTCGATCCACGGCAGTTCGCACACCAGTTCCGAAACCCGCAGCAACACCTCCTCCAGCGCATGGAGGTTGACCGCCGGCATCTTGCGGAACGGCCCGAGCAGCTTCGACACCCGCGTGCCGCGGATCATCTCGGTCACCAGGAAGGAGTTCAGCGGCGGCAGTGCCACGGCGCGATCCTTGTGCACCTCGATCGCCACGCCACCCGCGCCAAAGGCAATAGCCGGTCCGAACACCGGGTCGCGAATCACCCCGACCATCAGTTCACGGCCGTTGCGGCGAACCACCATCGGCTCAACCGCCACGCCGATCACTCGCGCCTGCGGCTGCTTGCGCGTCACCGAGTCGAGGATCTGCTGATAAGCGCCGAGCACCGCCTGTGCACTGTTCAGGTTCAGCATCACCCCGCCGGCATCGCTCTTGTGGGTGATGTCCGGTGAATCGACTTTCAGCGCGACCGGGTAACCCAGTTCCCCGGCAATCAGCATCGCCTCATGTGCGCTGTGGACGACGACGGTTTTGGCCACCGGCAGGCGAAATGCGGACAACAGCGCCTTCGACTCGATTTCGTTCAGCACGCTGCGCCGGTCGGTGAGCACCGATTCAATGATCAGCCGTGCCGCATCGAGATCCGGCGCTGAGCGCAGCGCCTGCGGTCCCGGCGTCTGCAGCAGCGCACGCTGGTTACGATAGAAAGACGAGACATGGGCAAACATTTCGACCGCCGGTTCCGGCGTCCGGAACACCGGTATCCCCGCCCGCGCCAGTCGCCGGCGCCCATCGATGACCGAGGCATCACCCATCCAGCAGGCGAGCACCGGCTTCGACCGGCCGCGTGCCGCCTCGACCACGGCATCGGCAACTGCCGAGGGCTCGGTCATCGCCTGCGGCGTCAGCATCACCAGCGCGCCGTCAACGTTTTCATCATCCAGGCAGGCTGACAATCCGGCCCGGTAGCGCTCTGCATCCGCATCACCGATCAGGTCCATCGGGTTGCCATGCGACCAGTTCGCAGGCAACGCCGATTGCAGCGACGCGACCGTCGCTGACGACAACTCGGCCAGCGGTATGCCCAGATCGGCAGCACGGTCAGCCGCCATCACGCCGGGCCCGCCGCCGTTGGTGATGATCGCCAGCCGGTCACCCCGCGGCCGGATATGGGCGGAGAGTGCCTGCGCCGCGGCAACGAGCTGGCCGATCGTCGTCACCCGCACCGCGCCGGCACGGTGAATCGCGGCATCGAACACGTCATCGGCGCCAACGATGGCCCCGGTATGTGACACCGCGGCGCGCGATCCCACCGGGTGCCGGCCGACTTTCATCAGGATCACCGGCTTCAGGCGCGCTGCGGCGCGCAGGCTGGACAGAAACCGCCGCGCATCGCGCACGCCCTCGATGTAGAGCAGGATATGTTCGGTGCGCGGATCGTTGACCAGATAGTCGATGATCTCGCCGAAGTCGATATCCCGCGAGCCGCCCAGCGAGACCACGCTCGAGAAACCGATCCCGTTGGCAACCGCCCAGTCGAGCATGGCGGTGCACAGGGCACCCGACTGCGACACCAACCCGAGCGAGCCGGGCAGCGCGTTGCCACGGGCAAACGTCGCGTTGAGTCCCAGTTCCGGCCGCATGATGCCGAGGCAGTTGGGGCCGATCACCCGCACCCGGTGTTGTCGTGCATTCTCCAGCAGTTCACGCTCCAGGCGCGCGCCGTCAGCTCCCGTTTCCGAAAAACCGGCGGTGATGACCACCACCGCGTGCACACCGGCGATTCCGCACTGCGCGATCAGTTGGGGCACGGTCTCCGGCGGCGTGGCAATGACCGCAAGATCAACGCGCTGCGGCACCTTGTCGATGCTGGGGAAACATGGCACGCCCCGGATGCTGGTCTGCCTCGGATTCACCGCATACAGCGTCCCGCGGTAGCGTGCGGCGAGCATGTTCTCAATCAGCACAGCGCCGATCGATCCGCCACGCGTACTGGCGCCGATGATGGCCACTGACGCGGGCTCGAACAGCGGGGTCAGGTAGTGGCGGTCCAGCAGGTTCATGGCCATGTCAGCAGCAACTCCCGTCGAAAATAAATGCGCGGAACGGTAAAATG
>RPOR01000021.1 GCA_003820645.1 Betaproteobacteria bacterium | reverse complement strand
CTGCATCATCGGGGTATGCGCTACCGGTGCGGCAGCGTTGCTGATCGCGGCTTTCATGGCGCTATTTTAGGCGCTCGGACCAGGCCGCAGCCTGCGAAACGCGCCGAAAAAGCGGCCGACAGTGAGGCGGAATCCAGGGCAACACCCGCCGGCGGCTGTGTCGAGGCGTCACGCGCCGCGCCCGGTTTCGTCCCCCGATTTGATGGCGGGTGCTTTGTACCAGTCTTCCGGCCTGACCACTTTTGCCGCGTGCGGATCCATCATGTAATGCGGCGACATGATCTGCACGCCGTGCTCGTTGAACACGTCCTGGATGTTGGCGTGCAGCCGGGTGAGAACTTCGGCGCGGGCAAGCGGGCCGGACGGGATGGCCTGGGCGACCAGGCGGTATTCCGGATAGTAGTCGGCCAGCGCGGTCTGGAATACGCGCGGCGCGGGCGGGTCGATGATGCCTGGCGTGCGCTTGGCCGCCTCGATCAGCATCGCCTCGACCTGGCGCCACGGTGTGTCGTAACCGATGGTCACCGTGGTGTCGACGATGAAGCCGGCGCCGTCCACGGCGCGCGAATAGTTCCTGGTGACGGCCCTGGTGATCACGGAGTTGGGCAGCGTCAGTTCCTCGCCCAGTCCGGTGCGGATGGTGGTGGTGAACATGCCGATCCGGATCACCGTGCCCTCGTTCTCGCCGACCCTGACATACTCGCCGGGCCGCATCGTCCGGGTGTAGGTCAGGATCAGGCCGGCCGCGCCCTGGCCGACGATGCTTGACGCGCCCAGCGACACCATCAGGCCCAGCAGCACCGAAATGCCCTTGAAGGCCTCCGTCTGCGCGCCCGGCAGGTAGGGATAGGCCATCGCAATGGCGAACAGCCAGATGCCGATGTTGAACAGCCGGCGCGTCGTGGGCATCGTATCCGGACCAATCCAACTGAGCGCGGATTCGCTGCTTGCCAGGCGTTCGAGAAAATTGCCGAGGAATCCGACGAAGAAGCGGGCGAGCAGGAAAATGGCGGCGGCCACGCCCAGCCCGGGAAGGGCGTGAAGTATGCCGTCGATGATATTCGTCGCCACATCCAGCAGGTAGTCGTTGAGACGCTCGCCCCATGGCCGGGTGTAGGGAAACCTCGAGAGCACGAAACCCAGCCATTCGTAGGTCAGCAGGGCGACGACCAGCCAGCGCAGAACCTTCATGGTCTTGAGCAGTACCCGGACGAGATGCTGGCGCTCGATCAGGTGCGTGTCCGCGATCTTGATCGCGCCAGCTTGCCTCGCGGTCAGTGACAGCAGGGCTCGGGAACCCGATCGCCGCAACTTCGTCACCCCCCACAGCAGCAACGCGAATACCAGCGTGGCAACAACCGATAGCATTGCCGCTCTCAGCATGGCATCGAAACTTCTGGCCTCATGCGATTCGGCAATTACCAGGCGCAGTTGCGCGGCGGCGCGGTTTGCAGCGTCCTGATGTGTCTCATGGCTCCGCGGGTCGACGTCTGCTGCCGCAACAGCGAACACCAGCGAGCCACCGACGATCAGCAGTTGTCCCTCAGGGTTGTCTTTGACCGAAACCTCGAGGTCCTTCCTCGCCCGCAGTATCTCCAGCAGAGCAGAGCGTGCCCGTGACGCGCGGACGGCAGGGGAGGCACCCATCAGCGTGGCGCGGAAGACGAAAACCGTGCGATTGAATATCACCAGCGGCGCTTCACTGGCGGTTGGTTCCGCCCGCTCGCCGCTGCCACCCTCCGGGGCAGCGGCAAAGGCCGAGCCGCCAGCGAACACGACAAACATTGCGGTAGCGAAAACGCGCAAAAGCCTATGCATCGGAACTCCCACTCATTAGCGCCATCTGCCGCGCGGGTCATGCCGCTCCGCGCGGCCGCCGTTGATCTTCACCGATCACCCGATCCAGCCTGCAATTTGCAGGCAGGCGAAGTGTACAGCCTTGATCGGCTTGCGGCTGCATTCACGGACCGCATTCGGTCGCGCAGCCGACTGGTATGCGCCCGCAGCGGAAGTCGACGATTTTACCGCATGCCTTGCGCGCTCGGACCATGCGGATTGTTATGATGTGCACATGAACGCCAAACCCGCTTGCGCCAGGACAGTCGTGGTCGCCGCCGTTCTGGCATTGTCCCTGATCACCGCCTGCACGCCCCAGCAGATGTTGCTCAATGCCCTGATCCCCGATGGCACGGCGTCGATGCTGCTCTCGCATCTGCAGTCGGTCGACGATACCAACCGCCGGCGCATCGTTGAGCTGGAGCAGCGGGGGGCATGGGCGGAACTGACCGAATTTGCGGACGTCAACATTGCGAAGGATCCGTTCAGCCCCGAGTGGAGGATGATCGGTGGTTATGCGCAGCTGCAACTGCGCGATTACCCGCGATCGATGACCTATTTCAGCGACATGATACGGCTCGCCCCGGATGACGTGACCGGTTACCACTTCCTCGCCGAAACCCAGCGCGCTGCCGGGCAGCCGCAGCGCGCAGTGGCCACGCTTGACCGCGCGCTGCTCGTGGTGCGTGAATCACCGCTGACCTATTTTCTGCTGGGCGAGGCCCACAGCGATCTCGGGCGGTTCCATGCCGCAGCGGAGGCCTATCGACGCGCGCTGGCGATGGATCCGCAGCTGGCGGATGCGTGGTTCGGACTGGGGCGTGCGTCGCTGCAACTGGGGCGCGGCACCGATGCACGCGAGGCGCTGGTTGCGCTGGAGCAGATGCAATCGCCGCGCGCCGCTGCGCTGCGGACGCTGATCGCGCGGCAGCCGTAGCTTACCGGCGCGGCGGTATCACCGGCAGCAGCAGCGTCGCCGGATGTGCCGGGCCCGTATGGAGCGTGACCCGGCCACCGAACACCGCCGGTGGCCGGTCGGTCTCGTCGTCGTGCTCGAAGGGTCCGCAGCCGCGCATCGGGTTCTTCATGTTCGACAGCGTCGTCGCTGCGCCGTCCCACACGTAATCCCTGCCGCGGACGGTCAGCGCGATGATGTAGCCCCGTGGCACGACGATGCAGGTCGGCCAGATTTCGATATCCAGAGCATAGACGGTGCCCGGGGTCAGCGGCTGCTTCTGGTCATGCGTGTGCCACGGCCGGTACGGCAGTGACAGCGCCGGATCGAGCTTGCGGTGCGACGCGCGCAGCCAGCCCTGGCCGATTGGCGTGTGCGGGTCCAGCGCCCCCTGGAATACCACTTCCCGGCCGGCGGGGTCGAATACGCGCAGCACGACGAACAGGTCGGCATCGGCTGTCGACGATGAAACATGCAGTCGCAGCGCCGAAGGACCGGTGATTTCGGTGTCGACGGTCAGCGGCGGCGTGCGGAAGGTGAGACCGTCACCGGTTGCGTCATAGGTCGCGCTTTGTTCACTTGCGACCGGTTCGGTCGACAACTGCAGCTGTTGTGAATCAAGGTGGAACCGGGACCAGCGCGTGCGCGCCAGCGGCCATTCATGTTCGTGCCGCTCGACAAAACGCTCCCGGCCGTTCTCCGGTACGTGCCGCACCTGCAACAGCACGCGCGGCTGGCGGTCCCAGCCGGTGTCCTCGCCCTTGAGAAAATGGCCGAAGAACTTCTTCTGCAGCCGGACGCCATAGTTGGTGTAGAACGGCGCCCAGTGCGAGCCGCCGTGTACTTCCAGCCATTTATCGCGCGACGCGGCGCGCATGAAACCCTCGAAATTGCCGCGCGTATGCAATCCCTGGCCGCCCCAGTTTGCCGCCGACAGCAGCGGCACCATGACTTTCGCCAGGTCCGGCGTGCGTTCGCGGTAGTAATCATCTTCCATCTCGCGTGACAGCAGCTCGTGCCACATGTCTTCGCGGTTGGCGGCGAGTTCGGCCTCGCTCAGCGTTTCCGGACCGCAGACCAGTTCGTCGTTAATCCGGTTTTTCGCGCCGCGTTCGCCGACACCGTGCTGCACGGTCTTGACCTGCATGTCCTGCCAGTTCTTGCGGAACACGCAGACCATGCCGCCGTGGCGGTTGCCGTCGCGATAGCTGTCCGACCAGCCTTCCCAGACGCAGATGGCCGCGAGATGCGGCGGCTGTGCGGCCGCGGCACGCCACTGGTTCGAGGCGTAGTACGAAATCCCGTTCATGCCGACCTTGCCGCTGCACCACGGCTGCGCGGCGGCCCATTCGATGCAGTGGTAAATGTCCTGCGTTTCGCGGGCATTGTTGTGGCAGAGGAAACCCGGCGAGCGGCCGGCCCCGCGCGAATCGAACCTGATCACCGCGTAGCCGTCGGGTACCCATTTTTCGGGATCGACGACTTCCCAGTTGGCATAGCGATTGCTGGTGCCGGCGACGGCGTCGGGGTTATCGCGGCACATGATGTCCCAGGCCGTCTTGTAGCCATCCTGAAAAGCGAGGCCTTTGCCATAGGGTCCGTATGACAGGATGGCCGGGTAGCGGTCCTCGGCCAGCGGCAGAAACACGTCGGCACGCAGCACTGCACCGTCGTCCATCGTGACCGGTACATCCCAAGCGATGCGCATGCCATCGCGCATTTCGGTTTTCAAGGTCTTCACGCGTTGAGCCTCCCGGAACGTAATGATCAGTGAATCAGAGCTTGAGCGCCGGCGTCAGGTGCGGCGCGATCAATGGCAGCAGTTGCGCGAATACCTTGGGATTGCCGGCAACGACGTTGCCGCTGTCGAGATAACGGTCGTTGCCCTGCAGATCGCCGATCAGGCCGCCGGCCTCGGTGATCAGCAGCGCGCCCGCGGCGATGTCCCATTTGCTCAGGCCCAATTCCCAGAAGCCGTCGAGGCGACCGGCTGCAACGTAGGCGAGATCCAGCGCTGCCGCCCCCGGACGGCGGATGCCGGAACTGTGCTTGATGATGTCGCGCATCATGTCGAGATACGCCTCGAGATGCTCAAGCTGGCGGTACGGGAAACCGGTGCCGATCAGCGCGGACTGTATGTACGGACGCTTGCTGACACGCAGCCGGGATTCGTTGAGGAATGCGCCGCGGCCGCGGGTGGCGGTAAACAGATCATTGCGGCACGGGTCGTAGACCACAGCCTGGGTGACGATGCCCCTGTGTGCCAGCGCGATCGATACCGCGTATTGCGGAAAACCGTGAAGGAAATTGGTCGTGCCATCGAGCGGGTCGATGATCCACTGGTATTCGGAAGTGCCGGCAGCGCCGGACTCCTCTGCTAAAATCGCATGCGTCGGGTAGGCCTCACGCAGCGTGCGGATGATGTCCCGCTCGGCCTCGCGGTCCACTTCCGAGACGTAATCGTTTGCGGCTTTTTCCTTGACGGCGATGACATCCAGATTGCGTCCGGCGCGATTGATGATGGCGCCGGCGCGGCGCGCGGCCTTGACCGCGATATTGAGCATGGGATGCATGTTGGTCAGCGATGAGTGGTTGGTAAAGAGCGGGATGAAGAGTGGATAAGCTGAGTCGACAAGCAGCGGCTCACCAACGAATGACGGGGGAGCATCAGCACCAAACCGCAGACTTTGCGCCATCCGCCTGGCCACCCGATATTCGGGCAGCGTGACGGGCGCTATTTTACGTGAACCCCATATACCCGCTCAAAAATATTCGCATCGTGCTGTGCGGGACCGCGCACCCGGGCAACATCGGTGCGGCGGCACGGGCGATGCGCACCATGGGCATCACCGACCTCGTGCTGGTGAATCCGCAGCAATATCCCGATCCGCAGGTGTTGTGGCTGGCGGCCGGCGCGGTCGATGTGCTGGCTGCCGCCCGGGTGTGTGGCAGCCTCAACGAAGCGCTGTCCGGTGTGGCTTTAGCGGTGGCATGTTCGGCACGCCGTCGCGATGTCGCGGTGCCGATGGTTGATGTGCGCGCCGCGGCGGCGCAGGCCGTGGTCGTGGCGCGACAACGACCGGTGGCGCTGGTGTTCGGCAACGAAACCTCCGGGCTCAGCAACGATGAGGTCGGCGCCTGCGGGCTGCTGGCGAGCATACCGGTTGCCGAGGATTTTTCATCGCTGAACGTGGCCGCGGCCGTGCAGGTGTTCTGTTATGAATTGCGCATGGCCTGCGGTGCGGCGCTGCCGCCGGAGAAAACGCAGACGCTGGCGACGCACGACGAAGTGGAGGCGTTCTTCGCTCACCTCGAGCGCACGTTGATTGCCACCGGATTTCTGAATCCCGCGCATCCGCGCAAGCTGATGTACCGGCTGCGCCGGATGTTTGCGCGCACCCGGCTGCAAGTGGAGGAGGTCAATATCCTGCGCGGCATCCTGAGCAGCCTGACGACTCCAAAAAACCGCAACAAGAGCTGATGGTCTGTTTAACCTATTGTTTTAACGAGTTTATTCTGTTTCACTTTAATCTTGATTAAAATAGTAGGGCATCGTCGGCTGGCCACTCCTCTATCAGGCAGCGCTAATGTTTGAGCGGATCAAAGAAGAAATTTCTGTCGTCTTCGAACGCGACCCCGCGGCGCGTACGTCGTGGGAGGTGGTGACCTGTTATCCCGGGTTTCACGCGTTGCTGATGCATCGCCTGTCGCACGGCTTGTGGGTGCGCGACTGCAAGTGGCTGGCGCGCTGGCTCGCGCATCTCGCGCGCTGGCTGACTGGCATCGAGATTCATCCCGGCGTGCGTATCGGCCGGCGCTTCTTCATCGATCACGGCATGGGGGTGGTGATCGGGGAGACCGCGGAAATCGGTGATGACTGCACCCTATATCATGGCGTCACCCTCGGCGGTACCACGTGGAACAAGGGCAAGCGCCACCCGACATTGAAAAACGGGGTGGTCATCGGGGCGGGCGCGAAAATCCTCGGGCCGATCACCATCGGTGAGAACGCGAAAATCGGCTCCAATGCGGTCGTGGTCAAGGATGTGCCGGACAACGCGACGGCGATCGGCATTCCGGCGCGCCTAGTGGAAAGCCACGAAGCGACCGGCCGTTTTGCCGCGTACGCGGTCGCGCGTGATGCCAACGACCCGGTGGCCAAGGCCATGCATGCGCTGATCGATCACAGTGTCGATACCGACAAGCGGATCGACCAGATCCTCGCCGAATTGCAGCGGCTGGGGCTGAAAATCGAGGGCGCTGAAACGGAAAAACTCGATGGCAGCAGCTTGAACCGGATTGTTGACTAATTCACTCAAGTTACTTATACTTGAGCGCAACTGCGGGGTTTTATACGGGTTTTTGAATATTACTTAAGTCATTGTTTTTAATGATTATTAGAGGTGCCATATGAGATTGACGACGAAAGGCAGATTTGCGGTGACGGCAATGGTGGATCTGGGCATGCGCCACGGGACCGGGCCGGTCACGCTTGCGGAAATCAGCGGCCGGCAGAAGATATCGCTGTCGTATCTGGAGCAACTGTTCGGCAAGCTGCGCCGCCGCGGGATTGTCGATTCCGTGCGCGGCCCGGGCGGCGGTTATTGCCTGGCGGGCGACATGGCGCAACTGACGGTTGCAGAAATCATACTTGCAGTCGACGAGCCCATCGATGCCACCCAGTGCGCGGGCAAGGAGAACTGCAAGGACGAAGAAAAATGTCTGACCCACGATCTGTGGGCCAACCTCAACGCGCGCATTTTTGATTACCTGGGATCGGTCACGCTGCGGCAACTGGTGGAAAACCAGCGCGCCAAGGAAGCCGGCATCGCCCCGGTGCACGACATGCGGATGGTAGCGCGCCAGCGCGACGCGGCGACCGTCTGACGCAGGGCACCGCAGTGACGCACGTCTATTTTGACCACAACGCGAGCACGCCGCTCGACGAGCGCGTGCTGGCGGCCATGTTGCCCTATCTGCGCGAGCAGTGCGGCAACGCATCGAGCCGGCATGAGTTCGGCACGGTGGCGCGCAAGGCAGTCGACGACGCACGCGAGCAGGTGGCGGCGCTGGTCGGCGTGCAGCCGGCACAGGTGATTTTTACCAGCGGCGGCACCGAAGCCAACAACCTGTTCATCAAGGGGGTCGCAGCGACGCTGAAACCCACGCAAGTCGCGGTCAGCAGCATCGAGCATCCGTGTGTGACGGCACCGGCGCAGGATCTGGCGCGTCAGGGCTGGCAGTTGCGCAAGCTCAGGGTGACCCGTGACGGCACGATCGATCTTGCCGATGTCGAGGCCGCGCTGGCGCAGCCCACCGGACTGGTGTCGGT
Organism: Betaproteobacteria bacterium; assembly: GCA_003820645.1. Classification (GTDB taxonomy): domain Bacteria; phylum Pseudomonadota; class Gammaproteobacteria; order Burkholderiales; family SG8-41. The sequence continues at coordinate 20,389 of RPOR01000021.1, read as the reverse complement.
GATGCTGGCCAACAACGAAACCGGCGTGATCCAGGATATCTCCGCGGTCAGCGCGCTGGTGCGCCGGGCCGGTGCGGTGATGCATACCGATGCCGTGCAGGCGCTGGGCAAGATCCCGGTGGAGTTCACGACGCTGAGAGTGCAGGCGATGACGCTGTCGGCGCACAAGGTTTACGGTCCCAAGGGTGCGGGTGCACTGGTGGTCGACAAACGGCTGGACCTGCGGGCGCTGCTCGCGGGCGGCGGCCAGGAGCACGGCCTGCGCGGTGGTACCGAGAATGTGCCGGCAATCGTCGGTTTCGGCGCCGCCTGCGAAATCGCTGCAGCGCGTCTGGGCGATCTCGGCCCGCGGCTCGCGGCGTTGCGTGATCGCCTTGAGCGCGGTCTCCACCAGATGGGCGCAGTGATATTCGGTGCCGGTGCGCCACGTCTGCCGAACACCTGCTATTTCGCGTACCCCGGCATTCACGGCGAAACGCTGGTGATCGAGCTCGACAACGCGGGCTATGCAGTGGGCTCCGGCGCGGCTTGTTCAAGTGCAGAACACACGCCCTCAGGTACGCTGCTGGCGATGGGTGTCGAACCCGAACTCGCGCGCGGTGCGGTGCGGTTCTCGCTGGGTGCGGCAAACACCGCGGAACAGGTGGACGGATTTTTGCAGGCGCTGGCAGCCGTGATACGGCGGCTGCGGCAGATGAAGGCAGTGGCAGTCTGATTGATTCGGGAGTTCGAACATGGCGATACAACTGACGGAAAGTGCGGCACAACAGATCAAGGCGCAACTGGCAAAGCGCGGCAAGGGGCTGGGCCTGCGGGTAGGCGTCAAAAAGGTCGGTTGCTCGGGCTGGGCCTATACCTATGACTATGCCGATGCAGTCCAGGGCGATGACCAGGTGTTCCAGGCGCACGACACCAAACTCGTTGTCGACAGCAAGAGCCTGGAATTCATTGACGGCTCGACGCTGGATTTCGTGAAAGACGGTCTCAAGCAGACCTTCAAATTCAATAACCCCAATGTCGATGCCACCTGCGGCTGCGGCGAGAGCTTCAGTGTCAAAGAGAGCCAGTGAATGGTGAATCCCAGATGGTGAGCGGTAAGCAGTAAGCCGAATTCGACTGCATCGCTCCGCTTGCCGCGCACCCATTACGGAAATCAAATGAGCACAGTATTAGACAATCTGGTCAGTCAGCCTTACAAGCACGGCTTTGTCACGGACATCGAGTCCGAGACGGCGCCCAAGGGGCTGAACGAAGACATCATCCGGATGATTTCGGCGAAGAAGCACGAGCCGGAATGGCTGCTGGAATTCCGGCTCAAGGCCTACCGCCACTGGCTGACAATGACCGAGCCGCAATGGCCGAATGTACGGTACCCGAAGATCGATTTCCAGGCGATCAGCTATTACGCCGCACCCAAGCCCAAGCTGAAGAAAAGCATGGACGAGGTCGATCCGGAACTGCTGCGTACTTTCGAGAAACTCGGCGTGCCGATGCACGAGCGCGCCGCTCTGGCCGGCGTGGCGGTGGACGTGATTTTCGATTCAGTGTCGGTGACCACCACCTACAAGGAAAAGCTCGCCGAAGTCGGCATCATTTTTGGTTCCATTTCCGATGCCGTGCGCGACCATCCGGATCTGGTGCGTCAGTACATGGGCTCGGTGGTGCCGGCCGGGGACAATTACTACGCAGCGCTCAATTCCGCGGTGTTCACCGACGGTTCGTTCTGCTTCATTCCCAAGGGCGTCAAATGCCCGATGGATCTGTCGACTTATTTCCGCATCAATACCCAGGACTCCGGGCAGTTTGAGCGCACGCTGATCATCGCCGAGGAAGGCGCGACCGTGTCCTACCTCGAAGGCTGCACCGCGCCCAAGTTCGATACCAACCAGCTGCACGCGGCGGTGGTGGAGTTGGTGGCGCTGGATGACGCCGACATCAAGTATTCAACTGTGCAGAACTGGTACGCCGGTGACGAGCACGGCGTCGGCGGGATTTACAACTTCGTCACCAAGCGCGGGCTGTGCAAGGGGCGCAATTCGAAGATTTCGTGGACCCAGGTCGAGACCGGCTCGGCGATCACGTGGAAATATCCGTCGTGCATCCTGCTCGGCGAGAACTCGATCGGCGAATTCTATTCGGTGGCGCTGACCAACCACCGCCAGCAGGCCGATACCGGCACCAAGATGATCCATATCGGTAAAAATACCCGCAGCACCATCATCAGCAAGGGTATTTCCGCCGGGCATTCCAACAACAGCTACCGCGGGCTGGTAAAAATCGGACCGCGCGCAGAAGGCGCCCGCAATTTCTCGCAATGCGATTCGATGCTGATCGGCGCAAAATGCGGTGCCAACACATTTCCCTATATCCAGGTGCAGAACCCGACAGCCAAGGTCGAACATGAAGCAACGACCTCGAAAATCGGTGAAGACCAGCTGTTCTATTTTCAGAGCCGCGGCATTCCCACTGAAGAAGCGGTATCGATGATCATCAATGGCTTCTGCAAGGATGTATTCCAGCAACTGCCGATGGAGTTCGCCGTCGAGGCGACCAAGCTCCTCGGCCTGAAACTCGAAGGTAGTGTCGGATGATCAACAGCAACGCAAAAACATTGCTCGAAGTGCGCGACTTGACGGCCAGTGTCGCGGGCGTGGAGATTTTGAAGGGCATCAATCTTACGGTGCGCGCCGGTGAGGTGCACGCCATCATGGGGCCCAACGGCTCCGGCAAAAGCACCTTCGCCAAGGTGCTGGCCGGTCATCCGGCGTACACCGTGCAGGGTGGTGCAGTGCTGTTTGAGGGCCGCGATCTGTTTGCGCTGGCCTCCGATGAGCGCGCGCGCGCCGGCATTTTTCTCGGCTTCCAGTATCCGGTGGAAATTCCCGGCGTGACCAACAGTGCGTTCCTGCGCCTGGCCTACAACACCGTGCAGGGCGGCCGTGGCAAGGATGAACTCGACCCGCTGGAGTTCGACGATCTGGTGCGTGAAAAAATGAAAATGCTGGAAATGAGCCCGGAGTTTCTGAGTCGCAGCATCAACGACGGGTTTTCCGGCGGCGAGAAAAAGCGCAATGAAATCCTGCAAATGGCGCTGCTCGAACCCGTGCTGGCCCTGCTCGACGAGACTGACTCGGGGTTGGACATCGACGCGCTGCGGGTGGTCGCCGGTGGCGTGAACCAGCTGCTCACCCCCGACAATGCCTGTGTGCTGGTGACCCATTACCAGCGCCTGCTCAACTACATCACGCCGGACTATGTGCATGTGATGTCGGCGGGGCGCATTATCAAGTCCGGGAACAAGGCGCTGGCGCTGGAGCTCGAGGAGCGCGGTTACGACTGGCTGCTGGATGCTAAAAAGGCCGCAGCGTGACAGTGACTGCATCGCATCCCTACGTGGCTTCGCTGCTCGCCGGCAGCACTGCCGTGCCGAAGAGCCCGGCAGCATGGCTGGACGCGCGCCGCGCCGCGGCTCTGGAGCGCGCCAATGCGCTGGCGGTGCCGACCACGCGCGACGAGGAATGGCGGTTCACCGATCTGACGCCACTGACTAAATTGCAATTCCAGCCGGTGACTGCAGCTGCAGCTGTATCCGCGGCGGACATTGCCATGTACGCTGTGACTGAAGCTGCGGCACGCCTGGTGTTCGTCGACGGGATTCATGTTCCGGCGCTGTCACAGCGCGGTGCTCTGCCCGCGGGCATTACTGCAGAGCTTCTGGCTGATGGATTGAAAACCCATGGCGCGCTGATCGAGCCGCATCTGGCGCAACTGGCGAGCGGCGAGAGCGATCTGTTCACGTCGCTGAATACCGCATTCCTGCAGCATGGCGTGTTCATTCATGCCGCGAAAAACGCGTCGCTGCAGGCCCCAATCCACCTGCTGTTCGTGGCCACCCGCAAAGACACCGCGACTTATCCGCGTTGCCTGATCATTTCCGAAGCCGGCAGCAAGTGCTGCGTGATCGAAGACTATGTTGCGCTCGGTGATGAGCCGTACCTGACCAACACCGTAACCGAAATCGCGGTGGCGCCGAATGCTGCGCTATGCCACATCAAGGTGCAGCGCGAAGGCGGTCAGGCCTTCCATATCGGTAACTGTGCGGTGACGCTAGCGAAAGACGCCCGTTACCTGGCCCATGCGGTGACCTTTGGTGCGCGGCTGTCGCGCAACAACCTGACGGTGATCCAGCAGGGTGAGGGCGCGCATGCGCAGATCGACGGCATTGCGCTGATCGGCGGGCGGCAACTGGCTGATACGCACACGCTGATGGACCACGCCAGGCCCAACGGCAGCTGCGAACAGTCGCACAAGACCATCGTCGGCGGCGCCGGTCACGCGGTGTTCAACGGCAAGGTGTTCGTGCGCGAGGGCGCGCAGCAGACCGATTCCTCGCAGCAGAGCCGCAACCTGCTGCTGTCGGACAAGGCGCGCGTCGATACCAAGCCACAGCTCGAAATCTTCGCCGACGACGTCAAGTGCGCGCACGGCGCCACCGTCGGCCAACTCGATGCCGAACACCTGTTCTATCTGAAAAGCCGCGGCCTGCCGGAGCGCCAGGCGCGCAACCTGCTGACCTATGCCTTCGGCGCCGAGATCATCGACCGCATCCCCGTGCCGTCGCTGGTGGCGCAGCTGGAGAGGAGTGTCATGGCGCGCACGGAGGCCGGTGCATGAGCGCGCGCAGCCAACGGGCGACTTCGCTGGAAGCAGTGCTGGACACGGCGCGGTTGCGCCGGGATTTCCCCATCCTCGACCTGAAGGTGAATGGCAAGCCATTGATTTTTATGGACAATGCGGCATCCAGCCAAATGCCGCGGCAGGTCATGGAACGCTGGGTGAAATACCGCTCGGAACAGCACGCCAACATCCACCGCGCCGTGCATTACCTGTCGGAGACGGCCACTGCTGAATACGAAGCGGCGCGGCGCAAAGTTCAGGTCTTCCTTAACGCTCCTGAAGACCGCGAAATTGTTTTCACCAGCGGCACCACGGACGGCATCAACCTGGTGGCGCACGGCTACGGCCGCAGGTTCTTCGGGCCGGGCGACGAGATCATCCTGACCACGCTCGAGCATCATTCGAACATCGTGCCCTGGCAGATGGTCGCGGCAGAGAAGGGCGCAACCCTCCGCGTGGTACCGGTCAATGACCGTGGCGAACTGCTGGTCGACGAATATCGCAAACTGTTCAATGCGCACACGAAATTCGTGGCGATGACCCATGTCTCGAATGCGCTGGGCACTATTGCCCCGGTGAAGGAGATGATCGCAATTGCCCATGAGCATGGTGTGCCGGTGCTGGTCGACGGTGCACAGGCGGTACCCCATCTGAAAGTCGATGTACGCGAACTCGACTGCGATTTCTATGTGTTCTCCGGCCACAAGCTGTGCGGACCGACAGGCATTGGCGCGTTGTATGGCAAAGCCGCGCTGCTGGAGAAAATGCAGCCTTTCAAGGGCGGCGGCGACATGATCCTGTCGGTGACTTTCGAGAAGACCACGTACGCCCCGATCCCCGCCAAGTTCGAGGCCGGCACACCGCCGATCGGCGAGGCCATCACGCTCGGCGCGGCGATCGACTATCTGTCCGCAATCGGGTTGGAGCGCATTGCAGCATACGAGACCGACCTGCTCGATTACGCAACGGACCAGCTGCACCGCATGCCGGGGGTGCGGCTGATCGGCACCGCCGAGAAAAAAGCCGCGGTGCTGTCGTTCGCGCTCGACGGCGTGCATCCCCACGACGTCGGCTCGCTGCTCAATGACGATGGCGTCGCAATCCGCACCGGGCACCACTGCGCACAGCCGGTGATGCAGCGCTTCAAGGTGCCGGCGACTTCGCGTGCGTCGTTCGCTTTCTACAACACGATGGCCGAGGTCGATGCGCTGGTGGCGTCGCTCGGCCGCGTGCAGAAGCTTTTCGCCTGACTCGTATCGTGATGACCGACAGCCGTCAGCTCTACCAGGAAATGATCCTCGAGCACAACAAGAAGCCCCGCAACTGGGGACTGCTCGCGGATGCCACGCACAAGGCGGAGGGTGTCAATCCGCTGTGCGGCGACCATATCCACCTGTCGTTGCGGCTGGCCGGTGATACGGTCGAGGCCGTGGGTTTCGAAGGTGAAGCCTGCGCGATCTGCAAGGCGTCGGCGTCGATGATGACTGCGATCGTCAAGGGCAAGACCAGGGCCGACGCGGAGCAGATGGTGCAGGAGTTCCGCGACATGACTACCGGCAAGCTCGATCCGGCCGGTCCGCACCACCTCGGCCGACTGACGGTGTTTGCCGGGGTGCGCGACCTGCCGACCCGCGTCAAATGCGCCATCCTGCCCTGGCACACGCTGCATGCGGCGTTTGCCGGCACCGATACCGCTTCCACCGAATAACCTGTTCGCCACCTTGATCCGCATCCGTATTTGCCACGCTGAGCCATGCCGAAAATCGCCGAAATCGAGCCGACCCCCAATCCCAATGCGATGAAGTTCATCCTGCGCGAGCCGCTGACCTGGGGGGTGACGCGATCCTATGACAAGCCGGAGCAGGCGGTCGGCGACCCGCTGGCCATGGCCTTATTTGATATCGCGCACGTGACCAACGTGTTCTACGTCGACCACTGGGTGACGGTGACTCAGGACGGCGCTGCCGACTGGCAGGAACTGATGCGCAAGCTCGCAGTGCCGATCCGCGACGCGCCGTCCGCCGACGCGCACTCGGCACAGCTCGCCGAGCAGGCCAGCGTGGCGGTGGATCCGGAGAAACTGAATGCCGAGGATCGCGCCCGGCTCGACAAGATCAACGCCATCCTCGATGACCAGGTGCGGCCGTACCTGCAGAACGACGGTGGCGATCTCTATGTGATGGGGCTTGAAGGCAACAAGCTGTCGGTGCATTACCAGGGGGCGTGCGGCAGCTGCCCCAGTTCGCTGTCGGGCACGCTGGCCGGCATCGAAAGTCTGGTGCGGCAGATCGAGCCCGATCTCGAAATCGTTGCGGTCTGACGATGGCGGACTGGGTGACCGTGGCCGCGGTTGGCGAACTCGCGCCGGGCAGCTGCAAAGTGGCTGATGTCGATGGCGCGGCGATCGCCGTGTTCAACATCAACGGCGAATATTTTGCGATCGAGGATGTCTGCACCCACGACGGCGGCGAACTGGCGAACGGGCAGCTCGACGGAGACCAGATCATCTGTCCGCGTCACGGTGCGCGGTTCTGCGTGCGCACCGGTGAGGCGCTGTCCGCGCCGGCCTATGAGCCGACGGCCACGTTTCCCGTGCGCATCGACAACGGCGCGATCCAGGTCAGGGACGACCGCTGGGACTAGGGCCTGTTAACAATCATTTCATGAGTGCGACGGCGACGATTTGGCCTCAGGGCGTTGTCGCGCCTTCGCTTATTTGCCTACGGGCAAACCGCGCTCGACGCTCCTAGCCCTGAGGCCAAATCGTCCCGTCCCTGCGGGTTGTGGCCAAAATCGCCACTGGCTGCGTTGCTTGCCTTGCCCATATTCTCGATATTGGCCGCAGCAAGCGCCTTGCCACTGACGATTTTGGTCACAACGCATCTCACGAAATGATTGTTAACAGGCCCTAGCGCTGCAGTGTTGAATTCACAGTAATCGGTTGGTGGCAGACATGCGCTACCGCAGGCGTGTTCGCCGTCGTTCCGGACGTTGCAAAACCGGCAGGTGGCGGTCACAATCTCCCGGCAGTCAGTTGGGACAATTCAACCGGGGGGGCAGTATGAAATCCATGTTCGATAATCGTGTCATCCAGTACCTGTGCGGCACCATCCTTGCCGTTTCGGTACTGTCCGCCGCCAATGCACAGCAGTATCCGACGCGGCCGCTGTTGATCGTTGCGCCATTTGGCGCGGGGGGAGACTCGGACATCGCTGCCCGCAATCTGGCGGCGGTAGTGCCGAAATACCTCAAGCAGAATGTGGTGGTGGTCAACAAGGTCGGTGCCAGCGGCGCGATCGGCTCGGAATACGTCAAGAACGCAACGCCCGACGGTTATACCTTCCTGCTTGCCCGCGTCGGCTCGCAAGCCACGCTGCCAGCGCTGAAGCCTGACCTGTCTTATAAATGGAACGATTTCTCGTTCCTCGGCATCCTCGAACTCAATCCCTATGTCTGCGCCGTCGTTGCCGACAGCCCGTTCCGCAGCTTCGGCGACCTGGTCGAGGGCATCCGCAAGAATCCGGGCAAGCTGAAGTACAGCACGGCCGGCATCGGCACCATTCATGAAATGGGGCCGCAACTGCTGTTCGACGCACAGAAGCTGGGCAAGGATGCGGCGAACCAGATTCCGTACAAGAGCGGCGGCGAAGCGGCGACCGCGCTGCTCGGCCGCCATGTCGATTTCAGCTGCTCCAACATCGGGACCGTGCTCAATTTCATCAAGAACCGCCAGATGCGCGCCCTGGTCACCACGACACCGGAACGTTTCAAGGATATCCCGGACGTGCCGACGGCGAAAGAGGTCGGATATCCCGCGCTGGAGCGCATCATTGGCTGGAGCGCGCTCTACGGACCGCCGAAGATGGACAAAAAACTCGTCGCTATCTGGGGCGACACGCTGCGGAAAGTCGGCAAGGATCCGCAGTGGATCAACGCCACCGAGAAGATCGGTTCCGTGCCGCACATCAAGTCGCCCGAGGATACGGCGCAGTATGTCAAGGAACAGTATGAGACTTACTACAAGCTGGGCAAGTCGTTGAACATCGTGTTGAAGTAAATACGGAAGATCGAAAGGGAAACGCGTGGCGGGTGGACGGTGGCTGGTATAAGCCGGATCGATTGCGGTAACGGGTTTTTCCCGGCGCAGTAAATGGACACCCTGACCCACGCCCTTTCCGGGGCGCTACTCGCGCGCGCGACCGCCGGTCTCGAAAAGCCGGCGCTGCCCCTTGGCCGCCGTATAGCGGTCGGCACGCTGGTGGCGGCGTTTCCCGACCTCGACGTCGTCGCCACCTGGATTTCGCCACTCGCCTACCTCTACCACCATCGCGGTGTCACGCATTCTCTGGTGATGCTGCCGCTGTGGACAGTTCTGCTGGCGTGGATTTTCGCGCTGGCCTGGCGCGGCGGTCCGGGATGGAAAGCCTATGCGCCGGTGGTGGCGCTGTCGCTGGCGGTGCACATCGCCGGCGACTGGATCACCACCTTCGGCACCATGATTTTTGCGCCGCTGTCGCATTACCGCCACGGGCTGGGCACCACTTTCATCATCGACCTGTGGTTTTCCGGGATCATCGTCGCCGGGCTGCTGCTGTCGCTGCTCTGGCGCCACTCGCGTGTGCCGGCGGTGGCCGGGCTGGCGGTGCTGGCGGGCTATGTGGTGCTGCAGTATGCGTTGTTGCAACAGGCCGTCGATTTCGGCGAGCGCCACGCGCAGGCTGCGGGCATCCGCGAGGCGCGGGTCACTGCGATGCCGCGGCCGGTGTCGCCGTTCAACTGGATGGTCGTCGTCGAGAATGCCGAGGGCTACCGTTACAGCCACGTCAACCTGATCCGCAGGCAGGTGCGGACGGCCGCCGCCGATGCGGGACTCATTGCGCGGCTTGATGCAGTCTATCGCCCGCTGGACCAGGCGGTCTGGGCCAGCGATGTCCGTTTCGGCCACGGCTCCGAAGGCGCCGCGGTGCGCGCGGTGTTCGAGCATCCGGAGTTTGCATTTTTCCGCTGGTTCTCGGCATATCCGGCACTGCATGGCGTCGACAGCGGTACGTCCCATCTGTGCGTGTGGTTCAAGGACCTGCGCTTTCTGACGCCCGGGCGCGGCGTGTTGCCATTCATCTACGGCATGTGCAGCGAGGGCGCCGGGCCGATGCGCCCGTTCCGCTTCGACGGCGGCGCCCGGTTGCCGGTCTATTGATGCTTCCCGCTTGCGGCACGGGCCGGGAACAGGGCGGCCGCCCGCCGTTGCCGGAGGCCGGCGCAGGCGGCTGTAAATTTGACCTGGGTCAATCCGGACGGCCTCGGCAGTGGCAAACTGTGCGGCGATGAGTACTGCATATTCCAGGATCGTGCTTGCGGTGATCACGGCGACAGTGATCGGCGGTGCGTTGCCGGCTGCTGTTGCCGCACCAGCCGAGCCCGCGCCGCCCGTCCAGCGCGAAATCATCCCCGGTTCCGAGTTGATGACTTCCCGGGAGCGCGAGGCCTATCGGCAGCGGATGCGCGGCGCCAGGACGCCCGAGGAGCGCGAGCGGTTGCGCGCCGAGCATGTCAAGGCCATGGAGGAACGCGGCCGGATGCGCGGCCTGCAGGTCATCGATCATTCGCGCGGCAGGAACAAGGGCGGTCCGTGAATCGGCTCGCGACGATGGCGCTGCTGTGCGGCGCACTGTGCGGCACGGCCGTCGCTGCCCATGCGGCCGGGGATGCGGTGCGCGGCGAGCGCCTGCATGTCGATTGCTTGGGCTGCCACGGCACCGAGCTCTACGTGCCGCCGCGGGCCAAGGTCAAGACGCTCGCTGCGCTGAAGCAGGAAACCGAGCGCTGGAACGACCGCATGAATCCCAAGTTCACCAAACAGGAAATCGAAGATCTGGTGGCCTACCTGAACCGCGATTTCTACAAATTCCGGAATTAGGCGGCAGGCCCTCGGCCGGCTGCCACCGCTAATCATAAGTAATTGTTTTTATTTATATTTTAGTCCTGCTCTGCAGACAGTAGATAGAGCATCGCGTCCAGCCCCGAGTGATTCAGCGCGTAGGTGGTCTTGTCGCGCACCACGGGTTTGGCGCGCCAGGCGACGCTGACGCCGCATTCTGCAAGGAATTTCAGGTCATTGGCGCCGTCGCCGACGCCGGCAATCTGCGCGCGCGACGCGCCCAGTTCGGTGGCCACGCGCTGCAAGGCATCGCGCTTGGCATCGGCGTTGACGATGCGGCCGATGACCGCGCCGCTGAGTTTGCCGTCCGCGATTTCGAGCAGGTTCGAATGCGTGTAGTCGAGCCTGACGCGCGTCTTCAGCCGGTCGGTGATGTAGCTGAAGCCGCCGGATACCAGCAGCGTCTTGATGCCGGCCGCGCGTGCCCTGGCCAGCATGCGTTCGGCGCCGGGTGAGAAGCGCAGCCGTTCATCGTAGACGCGCTGCAGCGCGGATTCGTCCAGCCCCTTCAGCAGCGCGAGCCGCCGGCGCAGGCTTTCGTCATATTCGATTTCGCCGCGCATCGCCTGCGCGGTGATCGCCGCAACCTCGGCCTTGATGCCGATCATGTCGGCCAGTTCGTCGATGGTCTCCATCGTGATCAGCGTGGAGTCCATGTCCATGACCAGCAGCCTGAAGGCGCCGAGGCGCCGGCCCGCGGGAACGAATCCGTGGTCGAGCTTCGCGCCGGCGCACAATTCCGCGATGCCGGCGGCGGGCTGTGCGCCACACAGCCGGAAAGCGGTGGCTGACAGCCTGTCGATCGCCGCAGCGCCGGACAGCCTGGCCAGTTCCTTGAGGTCACGGGTCGCGATCTCCGCGCCCTGGATCACGAGATGCATGGGAATTTCCGCAAAAAAGAGCGGCGATTATAGCGGAGGCCGTTGTCCGGCCGCCGCGCGCGGCGGCTTCAGAACATCCGGTAGCGCACCATCAGCCACACAATCAGGCCGACGCACAGGGCGATCAGCGGCAGCACCACATAACCGAGTTTGCGGAAGCGCGCTACCGCGCTGCGCTGCAGCGACACCGATTCATCGCGGATTCTGGCGTCCTGCTCGTAACGTTCACGCAGAAAACGCAGGCCTTCCTGCTGCGCCTCGCGCCCGGCTTCCAGCAGCACGACGATTTTCTTCTGCTCGGCGAGTATCGCCTGCAGGATTGCGGAATCGTTGGGTTCCGTGGCCATTGCGCCGTTCCCGGGGTGTCGACGCCGGCCACGATAGCACAGGCGGCGTGCGTCACCGCGCGGTGATCCATGCCGCGATACGGCTGACGACGTCGGGTTCGATGCCGTTGAAACCGTGATGGGCGCGCGCCTGGCAGGGGTCGCCCTCGCTGATGCCGCCATCGAATACCAGCAGCTCCTTGCGCGGCGGTGTGGTCAACCGTTCCATCAGGCGTGGCACATCGCTGAAGCGGCAGACGCGGCAAGTGTCGTCGCGGTGATGGGCGATCAGCACAGGGATGCGGATGCGCTCGAGCGCCATGTCCGGCACGGCACGGCTGCGCGGGTCATTGACCACGGTGGCCGTGAGCACGATGCCGTCGGGGCCGCCGTCGGCGCGCGGCAATTGCGTGGCGACGTGGGCGACGGATTGGGTGCCGCGGCTGGTGCCGATCAGCCATACGGGGACCGTGACCTGCTGCCGCAGCCAGGCAATGACGGCTTTGACGTCAGCCACATGTTCGGCGGTCTGGCGGCTGCCCGACAGGTAAGGGTAGGACTGCTTGTCGGACGGCGCATCGATGACGACGGTCAGCAGCCCTTGCTCGGCGAACAACTGCCGCGACCGTACCAGGAAATTTCCCGCGAGTTTGGGGATGCTGCCATCGGCGCTCAGGGTCAGGCCGCCATCCCCCCCGGCAAACAGCACCACGGCCGCTTGCGGTCGGTCAGGTTTGATCACCAGGATGCGCTGGGTCACGCCGGGGCGCGACGGCACATCGACCGTCTGCAGCGCCTGGCCCTGCGCCGTTGATACGCCAAGCAGCAGCAGGGCGGTCAGGGATCGAAGCAGCTTCATGCGCGGGCCGGATGTTGCCGGGAAAGCAAGGGGTTGATGATACCCCGGTACTTGACGTGCCGTGTCATGGCGGGGATGCTGGCAACTGGATGGTCCCCAGAGGAAAACCGCCATGTCCGAACCGGTCTGCGCCCAGAAAGGTCCCTACGTCGTCGAACTGGCCCCCGGCGATTACTGGTGGTGCGCTTGCGGGCGCTCGCAGAAACAGCCGTTCTGCGACGGTTCGCACAAGACGACGGTCTTCGTGCCGGTGAAATTCACCGTGACCGCGGCGGAAAAGAAATGGCTGTGCGGGTGCAAGCGCACGAAGAATCCGCCGTACTGTGATGGCACGCACAAGACGCTGTAGCGCGCCGTACCGCGATCAGACCTGGCGTGGCGCGAACATGATGATGGCCATACCGGCCATGGTGACGGTGGCGCCGGTCAGATCCCAGACCGTTGGGCGGATGCCATCGACGGCCCATAACCAGATCACCGCGGCGGCGACGTAAACGCCGCCGTATGCGGCATAGACCCGGCCTGCCGCGGCAGGGTGCAACGTCAGCAGCCAGACGAACAGCGCCAGCGATACCGCGGCCGGCGCCAGTACCCACGCCGGCGCGCCCTTGTTCAGCCACAGCCAGGGCAGGCAACAGCCGACGATTTCGGCAATTGCGGTGGCGATGAACAATGCAATGGTCTTGATTTCAAACATGTCCGGTTTTCCCGCGGTGGCATTGACAGATCACGGCATAGGCTTTTTCAGCGATCGCGTCGTCGAGCAGGCAGCCGACCGCTTCGATGAAATGGCGCGGCGCCTCCGCGATCAGCAGGTCGGTCACCCACGCATGTATCAAGCCCTGGCGCTGCGCATCAGGCATCGCCAGCAGGCGTTGCAGCGTGGCGTTGATCTGTTGGTCCGCACAGGCGGCTTTCAACAGACCGACGAAGCCATCGATGTCGGCGACGGAACGGGGCGCGGTGGCGGTCATGCCGGCATTGTAGTGACCGGAGTGCGCGGTTTGCGCCCGGACCATGCAGATGAGAGTTATATCTATTTGATTTTATTGACAAAAAATATCGCTTATAATGCGCGCCGCAATGCGCTCACCGCACCCGGCGGGAGCGGCGTACAGGGTATTACATGAGCATCGACAAGGAAGTTTCCAGGCGGCGCACCTTCGCCATCATTTCGCATCCGGACGCGGGCAAGACCACGCTGACCGAAAAACTGCTGCTGTTCGCCGGTGCCATTCACATCGCCGGCAGCGTCAAATCGCGCAAGGCCTCACGCTATGCGACGTCGGACTGGATGGAAATCGAAAAGCAGCGCGGTATCTCGGTGGCCAGTTCGGTGATGCAGATGGAATACCGCGACTGCGTCATCAACCTGCTCGACACCCCGGGCCACCGCGACTTTTCCGAGGACACCTACCGGGTGCTGACTGCCGTCGACGCTGCGCTGATGGTCATCGATGCGGCGAACGGCATCGAGCCGCAGACGCTGCGGCTGCTGCAGGTGTGCCGCGCGCAGAACACGCCGGTGATCACTTTTATCAACAAGATGGACCGCGAAGTCCGCGAACCGACCGATCTCGTCGACGAAATCGAGCGCACGCTGGGCATGCCGGTGGTGCCCTGCACCTGGCCGGTGGGCATGGGCAAGCAGTTCAAAGGCGTGTTCGACCTGCGCAATGACCGGATGCGGGTATTCCGGCCTGGTGAAGATCGCATCGGCGCGGAAGACGAAATCATCGCGGGCATCGCCAACCCGGAGTGCGTCGCGCGATTCGGCGACATCTTCGCGCACGCCCGCCAGGAAATCGACCTGGTGCAGGGCGTGTCACCGGTCTATGATCGCGCGGCCTTCCTCGCCGGCAAACAGACACCGCTGTTCTTTGGTTCGGCGATCAACAACTTCGGCGTCCAGGAAGTGCTCGATGCCGTGGTCGATTTTGCGTCGCCACCGCGCCCGCACCAGGCGTTGCAGCGCACGGTAGTGCCGGTCGAGCCGAAATTCTCCGGCGTGGTGTTCAAGATCCAGGCCAACATGGACCCCGGCCATCGCGACCGCGTTGCCTTCATCCGCGTCTGTTCGGGGCGCTTCGAGCGCAGCATGCGGCTGAAGAACTGCCGCACCGGCAAGTTTTTCCGTCCCAGCAGCGTGGTGTCCTTCCTGTCGCAGCGCCGCGAGCAGGTCGAGGATGCGTATGCGGGGGACATCATCGGCATACCCAACCACGGCGTGCTGCAATTGGGCGACACGCTGACCGAGGGCGAGGACCTGCAGTTCACCGGCCTGCCGTTTTTCGCACCGTAACTGTTCCAGACGGTCGAGGTTGCCGATCCGCTGCGCAGCAAGCAGCTGCGCACCGGCCTGGCCCAGCTGGGCGAAGAGGGCGCGATCCAGGTATTCAAGCCGGTGGGCGGCAGTCTGCTGCTGCTCGGCGCCGTCGGGCAGTTGCAGTTCGAAGTGGTCGCGCACCGCCTGAAGCACGAGTATGGCTGCGAGGCGCGGCTGGCACCTGCACGTTATGTAGCTGCACGCTGGGTGACCGCCGAGGATCCGCGGGAATTACAGCGCTTCGTCGATGCCAACACCCACCGGGTTGCCCACGATGCCGTCGGCGCGCTGACTTTTCTTGCCGCCAATTCGATCGAGATCGATGTCGCTGCGGAGCAGTGGCCGAAAATAAAATTTCACGCCCTGCGCGAGCACGCAGGACTGATTTTTCATTCCCACGCCGTGGCTTGAGCCGCGATGACGCGGCGCCGACATCGCGGATTCAGCGGTAATTCACTAAGCTCGCTGGTAATATAGATTCTGGCAGATGGGTATGCGGGGCTTTAACGCCCCATCCGCCGGTCGTAGGCCTGTGAAAACCGGCTGCCGAGATCCGGGTCGCGTCCAGTGGCACCGCGTGCATCGAACTGCACGCGTACACTGCGGTCGGCCTGACGCACAACGGCTACGGTCACCTCGATGCCATTCGTGTTACCGCGGATCAGGCCGGTCGCAGGATCCGACGACGTGACCTGGACCCCGGCGTCCTGCACTGCACCCAGTGCAGCATTCCAGGCGCGATCGAAGTTGGATGGTACCGAGGGATAGGCTGGCACTGGTTCGTAGACCACGCATCCGCCCAGCCCCAGCGCAAGCATCAGGCAAAATATGCGAAACATGGATATTCCTGTGTCAGTTCCAGTCACCGTCGAGAATAGCAGCAAATCCAGCTATCCAGATTGCAGAATGGCATTAATATCACTGGCGCGCGGCGACTTCAGCCGTCCAGCGGATGATTTCCTCCACCGAGGCCGCGGGTGCGCCGCGGTGGTCGGTGTTGGGTTCATACAGTCGCTTCAGCGGGTGGGCGGGGAGTGCGTCGAACATTTCCTGTTTCGAGCGCAGCAGGGCAGGGTAATCGGACCTTGGGGCCACGTGCAGCACGGGGAGTGACTTCGGCAGCGCCCGTGACGATTTGTCCTGATTCATTGCGCCTTCGGGATCGAACCATGAGAGATAAATGGCTGCCGTCGTGCGCACGGTCCAGTTGCCCTTGCCGCCTTCGAACTCGTCGAATTCACCGCGTTCATCCCCCTTGCCCGCGGCAACCAGGCTGCGTGCGCGCGATACCGAGCCGCCGACTTTTCCTTGGTAGAACGCGGTGGCGACGTTGCCGCCGGGCGCGATGATGATCAGCCCATCCAGCGGGTGCCGGCCGGCGTAGTGCAACGCATACACGCCGCCCTGGCTGTGTCCGGCAACGAATACCCTGTTGGCACCCTTGCCGCGCAGGTCATCCAATGCCGCGGTGACCTCCTGGTCTGCAGCGGCCACATCCCTGTCGTAGTTGCGGCGCCCTGACCACGGCATTTCCAGATTGGCCACGAGGTAGCCCTTGCGTGCCAGTTCCTCGGCAAGCGTATTGACGAGCCCGCCGGGCATGCCGCCCTTGCCGTGCATGACGACCATGCCCATCGCGGGCGCCGGCGTCTGGGCGGCAGCAGCGAACGGCAGCGCGAGCACGCAGGCTATGCAGCGCAAAATCATTTCATGCATCGATGCTCCGTTCGCTGTTGTCCGGCGACGCGCTTTCCCGGTCGATTCCGGGCTACCGGCTGCCGGCGTAGTACTCGACCTTGCGCTCCAGTGCGGCCAGCGATTCCGAGATCGCGAATGCGAACAGAAACACAATCATCACCAGCGCCCAGAACTCCTCCATCAGGAAGTGCTTCGAGTAGAGTTCAAAGAGCTCGCCGACGCCGATGATGGCGACCAGCAGCTGGCCGATGACGACGCCCTTGACGCCGCGGATGGCGCCGAGGCGCAGCCCGGCAAGGATTTCGGGCAGCGCGCTGAGGATCAGCACCTTGGTATAGATCTGCGACCGCCGCGCGCCGAACGAGCGCGCCATTTCCACCAGCGAACGGTCGGCATGCTGCACGCCCACCTGCGTGTCGAGCACGATGACGAACACCGCGAACAAAAATACCGTCACCACGACCGTGGTTTCACCGATGCCGACCACCGCCATCAGCAGCGGCACCAGTGCGGAAATCGGCGCGCTGACGAAAATGTTCACCCACATGCCGAGCAACCGCCTGGCAAAGGCGACGCGCGCCATCAGGAAACCCAGCGGCAGGCCGACCACGATGGCCAATGCCATGCCGGCGGCGAAGGAGCGCAGCGAGATCGCCGCTGCTGCAGCAAATTTACCAGTCTGCGCAATGACGAACGCGGTCTCGATGACCTTGGAGAACGGCGGAATAAACGACGAAAAGCCGGAGCGGCCGACGATCTCCCACAGCCCGAACCAGACGAACAGCGAGAATGCGATGGGGATGTTTCGGCCGAACAGGGTCATTGCCGGTGTCAGTCCACGTACTGTTTCAGCATCTGCCAGATTTCATCCACGGTATCCAGGTAATGCTTGTCGCGCCGGATTTCATCCGGGCCGCGACTGTGGTCGATGCCGGGTGCGATGGTTTTCGCGACCCGCCCGGGGCGCGGCGACAACAGCGTGATCTGGTCCGACAGGTAGGCGGCTTCCTCGATGCTGTGGGTCACGAAAATGACGGTCTTCCGGTGGTGCTTGAGCAGATCGAGCAGCTCCTCCTGGAATTTCCGGCGCGTCTGTTCGTCGATCGCGGAAAACGGCTCGTCCATCAGGATGATGTCGGCATTCACGGCGAGCGCGCGCGCCAGCCCGACGCGCTGGCGCATCCCGCCCGAGAGCTGGTTCGGGTAGCTCGCCTCGAAGGCGGCCAGGCCGACTTCGGCAATATGCTTGCGCGCGATTTCGTTGCGCTGTTCAGGGGGCATGCCGCGCAACTCGAGGCCGAAGGCAACATTGCGCAGCACGGTGGCCCAGGGCAGCAGCGCGAAATCCTGAAATACGAAGGCGCGCTCGGGCCCGGGCCCGTCCACCTGCCTGCCGTTGACCCATACCTCGCCGCTGTTGGCGGGGATCAGGCCGGCGATGATTTTCAGCAGCGTGGTCTTGCCGCAGCCGCTGGGGCCGAGCAGCGTGCACAGCTTGCCCCGCGGAAACGCCAGCGACACCTCGCGCAGCGCTTCGACATTGCCGCTGTAGATCTTGCTGATGTTCCTGACTTCAACGGCCGTATCGTTTTGCATGCTCAGGATCCGCGGATTTCAGCAGGAAACAGCCGGCGCTCCACCCGTTCCAGCGCGTGCAGCGAGACTGCCGCGATCAGGATGATCGAGCTGATCGCAGCGAACATCTGGGGGTAGTCGGCGACGGAGCTGTGGTAGGTGATCAGGTCGCCGATGCCGGTCGGCGTGATCAGCAGTTCGGCGATCACCACGCCGATGAAACCCATCGCCAAGCCCAGTCGCAGACCGGTAAAGATCAGCGCGGCGGCATGGGGGAGGATGATTTTCAGGATTTCCTGGCGCCGGCTGCCCTGGAACGAACGGCACATCTGGATCAGCGAGGGATTGGCATTGCGGATGCCCTTGTACGAATTCATCACGACCACCGGGGCTGCGAGGAAAATGACCGCGAGCACCTTCGACGTGAGACCGATACCGTAGAGATAGGTGATCAGCGGGATGATCGCCGCCATGGGTGCGGCCTGCAGGATGATGAAAACCGGCAGCGTGAACCATTCGACCGTGCGCGACAGGCCCATGCCGATGCCGAAGCCGATGCCGGCGACGCCGCAGATGGCGATGCCGATCAGCAGCGGTTGCAGCGTGGAGACGTAGGCCTTGCCGAGGCTGCCGTCGCCGATCATTTCGAGCAGCGCGAGCAATGTCGCGCTGAACGGCGGGAATGCGGCGCTGACCGGCCACCGCCCGGCGATCTCCCACGCGCCGAAAAACAGCGCAAAGGAAGCCAGTTGCCAGAACAGCGGGCTCGAGGTGATGCCGGGGCGCGGCACGTCAGCGCCCCCGGGCACACCGCGGCTGCGCGGCGTGCCGCGAGGAGCCTGCGATCACTTGACCTTGCCGAGCGCGGCCTTCAACGGCGCCATGTACCAGAAATCGTCCGTTTTCAGGTTGTCACCCTTGATGCTGCCCGAGAGTTTGAAAAAGTCGAGATCATTCTGTGCGGCGTTCGCGGCACCGCCGTCGGCGGGGAATATGCCGTTTTTCACGCCTTCCTCGAAGTAGGGCAGGATCTCCGCCTCGAGCTTGGCGGGCAGCTCCTTCAGCAGCCCCAGTTTTTTGCGTTCTTCCAGTATGGACTTCGGATTGGCGTTGATTTCCCGGGTGACACGGAGCAGTTCTTCCACCAGCACGGCGACCGCGGCCTGATTTTTATCGAGGAAGGCGCGCGTCGCGAACAGCGCCTCGTCGCTGGCCTTGACCTTGCCCAGCGGCAGCACGATGAACTTGCCCGGCGCTTCCTTCATCACGTAGTTCTTGTTGGTGGCGTCGAGGATGGAAGCCTTGATCGTGCCCTTGATCAAGCCCAGGGCGCGGACATCCGAACCCGGCACGAAGCTGACATTCTTGTACTCAATACCGTGCTCCTTGGCCATCAGGCGCATGATGGCTTCGGTGCCCGAGCCGCGCGCGTGCACGACGATTTCCTGGCCGTTCAGGTCCTTCCAGCTCTTGTAGCTGTCCTTGTTGACGATCGGGAAGAACTGCAACGCGCTCATCTGGTAGAAAAAGCGGATCGGCACGTTGACCTTCTGCACCGCCGCATACGGCGTGCCCTGGCCGACGTCGGCCTGGCCATTGATGACGGCCTGGGTCGCCACTTCCTCGCTCTTGAACGAAGTGATCTCGACATCGACGCCGCGCTTCTTCGCGCGTTCGGCCGCCACCAGCAGCGGCAGTTCGTCGATGGAAATGACGTCGCCCAGTGCGTACTTGATCTTGGTTCGTGCCTGGGCATGGCTGTCGGCGGCGGGAACGCCGGCGAGCAGCGCAACCATGGCGAATGCGGTCAGCGGAAATCGCAGGTATGACATGACTCCTCCTTTGAGGCGGTTGGATTCGGGTGCCGAGCTGGAGCCGTCTTGTTATGCGGATGCCAGCGGCGCAAGGTAGCAGTGGGTATCTGCCCTGTCAATCGACAGCCGTCTGCCCGGCGGACCGCGGCTAACGGGCGGACGGCACGGGGGTACCAAGTTCTCCGAACACCCGGCGGATTTCGGCGATGCGCGCCTTGAGCTCCGGCAGGTTGACCTCGATGCGCAGCCGGTCCTGGCCGGCGAGCCTGTAGTTCTTTTTCTTCTGGATCAGCTG
>RPOR01000020.1 GCA_003820645.1 Betaproteobacteria bacterium | reverse complement strand
TTGATCCCTGCCGAAACGTTTGCGCGACCCGATGGCGATTTCGGCGCTGGAAGCGGCAGGCAACAACCTGTCAGCGCCGGCCGTAGTGCCGCCTGCGCCATCGCCAGTGCGCGGCGCACATGAGCGTATGCAACCGGCCGCACACGAACAGCGGCTGCAACTCCTGCAGGCCCGTGTGGCGCCGATACCGCGCGACCTGAACGACTTGATGCTCGCCGAATTCACCGCGGCGCTGCCCGCCAGCGGGGCGGACGCTGCGGCGCCGCGATAATCGCGTTACAGCGGGTTGCCTTGGAATTGCCCTCCGTTCAGTCGGCCCCTGCAGTCTTCAGGACCGGCTGCGTGGTGCGCAGAGGCCGCGCATCGAGTTTCGCGATGTCGCCGGCGATTTCCCCGCCTTCCTCGATTTTGATCTTGCCATAGCGGATTTTCCCGGAGACGCGCCCGCTGGCATGAATGATTAGCTGCTCGCGCGCTGTGAGTTCGCCTTCGAAGCGGCCGCGGATCTCGGCAATATCGATGCTGACGGTGCCGTTGAACACGCCATGCTCGGCGATCTGCACCACGCGGCTGTCCATCGAGGCTTCGACGGTGCCTTCAACCACCAGTGTGTCGCAGTCGGTGATTTCAACGCCTTTGAGCTTGATGTCCGGCCCGACGATCAGCTTGCTGCCGGTGGGGTGGTCGGACTTCGTGCGTTCGGGCAGCGGCGGCGCTTCAGGCCGGGTTGCCGCTGCGGGTGTTGCCGGTCGCGTAACCGCGTCGTTCTGCGGTCCGAGCGCTCCCAGTGCGGGGGTGACATTGACATTGCGGCGCGCGGGTTCGTCGTGTTTTTTGAAGAATGAATCTCTCAGCATGGGACCTCCGGGGTTGGGTGCGCCGAGTCAGGACGCAGTGGAAAATGCGGATGCTGTGACTAGGGAGTCCTATGCAACATCAGTGCCAGCAAAAAAAGATTAACAAAAACAGTATGTTACAGAATTTATCGCGCTGGCAGACAACAGTCTGTTCGCTGTAACGTCGTGCTGTGGAGACAGGGAATGAGGGAAATCTGTTAACCCATTGTTTTTAGGTGCTATTTACGGTCGTCCTCGGGAGACGCCGCGGCAGCGGGCATGGCCGAGTGAAGCGGAAACAAAAAAACGCGGCGGGATTAACCGCCGCGCCCACCCAGCGGCACCGGAGGCGGGGTGCCGCGGATAGCCGGAGGATGGAGGAGGGGATCCTCTGGCTGGAGCCGCTCGATACGCGCGTGCCGGCGTATCAGTGTTTGATGCTATGTTTCATGAACAGGAACGCACCCAGCTGCTCCACTTTGTGCGTGAGCCAGAGGATGGCGTCAACGATCGCGTCTGCGTCGCGCATCGCGCTGATCGCTGCCTCACGGTCGCTCGCGCTCATGCGCACGCTGTTGATCCCGTCATAAACGGCTGAGCCAGATTTGCCTTCAAGTTTGCTATTCATAATGTTTAACCTTACCTTTCCAGTAGTTCGCCGTCCCGGCGTTGTAGCCTCACTGTCATATAACTCAATGAGTTCGGACTGAAGTATAGACTTGATCCACATCATATTGTTGCATCGCAGCACCTGATATATTATTAAGAGTCGAGTAAGTTATGCTAAGCTGAGCGCCAACTATGTCACAACGCCTGCCCCCCCTGAACGCTCTCAAGGCCTTTGAAGCCGCGGCACGTCATCTGAGCGTCAAAAAAGCCGCAGTCGAGCTCAACGTGACGCCGGCTGCGGTCAGCCACCAGATCCGCACGCTGGAAGAATATTTGAGTGTCCAGTTGTTCCACCGCTACAACCGGGCGCTGGAACTGACGGACGCCGCCCGCGCCTGCTTGCCCAAGTTGCGCGAAGGTTTCGACTGCCTGGCGCAGGCGGTCGACCGGCTGCGCACGCACACCAGCGGGGGCATGCTGACCGTCAGCGCGGCACCGTCGTTTTCGGCGCGCTGGCTGATGCCGCGTCTGCACCGTTTCATCGCGGCGCACCCGGAGGTCGATGTGCGGCTGTCGGCGCGCATGCGCCGTGTCAGCGTCGACGGCAAGGCCGATGTCGCGGAGCGTGCCACCATCGAGACCTGGCTGGACGATTCCGACGTGGCCATACTCTACGGACACGGCCATTACCCCGATCTCGACGTGCACAAGCTGTTGCCGCTGGCGATCACGCCGATCTGCAGCCCGCAGGCGCTGACCGGCGAACATCCGCTGCGTACGCCGGAAGACCTGAAACACCACATGCTGCTGCATGACGATACCGGCGACATGTATGACGGCGAGTCGTTCTGGGATGTCTGGCTGAAGGCTGCCGGCGTGACGGGTATCGATGCCAAGCGCGGTGCGCGCTTCAGCCACGCCGTGCTCGCGTTCGAAGCGGCGATGGACAACATTGGCGTGGTGGCGTCGATGCCGGCGCTGGCTGCGGAAGACATCGCTGCCGGGCGCCTGGTGCTGCCGTTTGCCCTCCGCGTGCCGTTGGAGTCGGCCTATTACCTGGTTTGCGAGTCCCACGCGAAGACGCGGCCGGCGGTTGCGGCATTTCGCGACTGGGTGATTGCCGAGGCGGCGAAGGATGCTGCCGGCACGGCGTCCAGCTAGGCCGGTATCAGGCCGGTTTGGGCACGGCCCTGTCGATTTGCCGGTCGTCGATCGGCAGATTGAGCAGTGCAGCGACAACCCCCATGCCGATGGTCAGCAGCCACATGACCAGGTACGAACCGGTGGCGTCAAACACATAGCCCCCGATCCAGACCCCGGCGAAACTGCCGATCTGATGAAACAGAAACGCGATACCGGTCAGCGTCGACAGGTATTTGACCCCGAATACATGCGCGATCAGCCCGCCGGTCAGCGGCACGGTGCCCAGCCACAGGAAACCGATCGTCGCTGAAAACAGGTAGACCGTCAGCGGCGTCACCGGCAGGGCGATGAAAATCGCAATCGCCACCGAGCGGGTCAGGTACAGCAGCGACAGCAGGTATTTCTTGGTGTGCCGGCCGCCCAGCCAGCCCCAGGCATAACTGCCGATCATGTTGAAGAATCCGATCAGCGCCAGCCCGGCCATGCCGGTCTCCGGCGTCATGCGCTGATCGACGAGGTAGGCGGGGAAATGCACGGCGATGAACAGCAGCTGAAACCCGCACACGGTGTAGGCCAGACACAACAGCAGGAAGCCCCGGTGGGCAAAGGCTTCACGCAGCGCTTCAGTGGCGGATTGTTTGAACAGCGTGGCGGCCTGCGCGCTCTTGTCTTCGACCAGCGCACTCGACAGCGGGATGATCACCAGCACCGTGATGCCGAGGATCACCAGCGCCTGCATCCAGCCAACCTGATTGATCAGCCACTGGCCGTAGGGCAGCATCGCAAACTGTCCGAACGAGCCCGCAGCGCCGGCGATGCCCAGCGCAACGCTGCGTTTTTCCGGCGGAAAGGCGCGGCCGATGACGCCGAACACGATCGAAAAACCGCTGCAGCCCAGCGAAGCACCGATCAGTACGCCGGCACTCAACGTCAGGTCCATTCCGTTACTCGACATCGACATCAGGTACAGCCCCAGCGCATAGAACAGCGCGCCGCCGGTCAGCACGCGCGCAGTCCCGAATTTGTCGGCAATCAGGCCGGTGATCGGCTGCGAGATGCCGTAGAGCAGGTTCTGGATGGCGATGGCGAAAGCGAAGGTCTCGCGGCCGATTCCCAGATCCGCCGTCATTGGCTGCAGGTAGAGGCCGAAGTTGTGACGGACGCCGAGTGCGATGGTCAGGACCATGCCGCCGCAGAACAGCACGACCGCGGGCGTGCGCCAGGTGGATTTGCTCATTTGAACTCGACCAGAGAATCCCGAATTCTAGCGGAAAGCCCCGTCCGCGATGCGCTGCCGTCGGGTTTTCCGGTAGAATTCCGCCTTGCCGAATCAGGGTGTAGCGCAGCCCGGTAGCGCGCCTGCCTTGGGCGCAGGAGGTCGTGGGTTCGAATCCCACCTCCCTGACCAGCAAACCAATCTCCGTATTCCGGTAATACACCGATCAGCATCATGCTGTTTGCACTGTTATTCGGCGCCATACTCGGCTTCACCCCACTGCCAACGCCGGTGGCGTTCGGCGTGCTCGCAGCGGCGCTGGTGCTGAAGGCGTTCGTCGACGTGCGTTTCGAAAAGTTGCCGTTCTTCGACGCGCCGTCCCCATTCCTGATTTATTGCCACAATCTCGCCGAGCGCGGCGAGGAGACCGGGTATGCGTGGATCACCTATGCGCTGCAGCTGGTGGTTTTTGGCCTGATTTTTGGCGGCGGCCTGCTGGGGTTTGCGCGATACCTGCGCGCCTGAAGCGACGCCGGCTCAGGGCTTCAGCGCAAACGGGCTGAAGTCAGTGTCGCGGTCATAGAAATCTTCGCCTTCCGCGCGCTTCAGGAATTTCACGATCTTGTAGGTCACCGGCGTGAACACGATTTCGACGCCGACCTTGGTGACGAACTGCGCCACCATCACCAGCGGCAGCTTGTCGTCGGGAATGATGCCGGCGCCGTAGAAGGCGAGCGGATAGAACAATGCCGAGTCCACCGCCTCGCCGGCGATGGTCGAGCCGATGGTGCGGGTCCACAGCCAGCGGCCGCGGGTCGCCAGTTTCATCTTGGCCAGCACGTAGGAATTGACGAACTCGCCGCAGAAATAAGCCAGCATCGATGCCGCGACGATGCGCGGCGTGTTGCCGAACGCGATTTCGTAGGCACCCTGGTGCGGCCAGAACGGCGCCGGCGGCAGTGCGACCACGATGGTCGTCATCAGCGAGGCGAAGCCAAGCCCGGCGAAGCCGGCCCAGATCACGCGCCGTGCGCGGGCATAGCCGTAGACTTCGGTGAGAATGTCGCCAAACACATAGGAGATCGGAAAAAACAGCACACCGGCGCCGAAGGTGATCGCGCCGAGCAGTGGCAGGTCGAGTTGCGCGATTTTCGCCGGCCCGATCAGGTTGGAGCAGATCAGTACCGTGACGAACGCCGCCATCACGAATTCGTAATAGCGATAGCTGCGGTTGCCGTTCATCTGCGGGAATTCCCGGATGTGCCCGTGGTGCCGTGTGCCGGCTCAGGTCAGCGGCGCCGCGCAATGCTGCTGAAACGCCGGCCGCGCGGCCACCGTCCTGAACCACCGCTCGTAATGGGGCAGCGCCGGTCGTTCGATCGGCAGGTTGAACCAGCGGTGGGCAAGCACCGCGAGCGGGATGTCGCCCATCGTGAATTGCACGCCGGCGAGGTAGTCGCGTTGTGCGAGATGCGCGTCGGCCATCGCCAGGTAGCCGGCGAGTTTCTGCCGGTTGTCCTCGACTTCGGTCAGGTTGCGCTTCTCCGGCGGCGTTCTGACGAGGTTCCAGAATACCGGCTTCATGTGGTTCCACAGCGTCGTGCTGTACCATTCCATCCAGCGGTCGGCGTCCGCGGCTGCGCACGGGTCTGCCGGGCACAGTGTGCCCAGGCCATGTTTGCGCGCCAGGTAGCGCACGATGGCATGCGATTCCCACAGCACAAAACCGTCGTCGTTGATCAGCGGCACCAGGCCGTTCGGATTCAACATCTTGAATTCCGGCGTATTGTTGACGCCGAACTGCATGCCGGCGTCGATGCGTTCGTACTGCAGGCCGACTTCGGCGCAACACCACAGCACTTTCTGCACGTTGATGGAATTGGTGCGGCCCCAGATTTTCAGCATTTCGATCTCCCGCGGACAGGTTCCACCGAGTGGACCGTAGTCTATCAGGATGCCTGCGCTGCCGCGGCTGCCCGCGATGGACAGGCTATAATTTCGCCGACTCAACCGATGGCACACATGGAGGAAAACGATATGGGCAGCATGATTGAACTGACTGCGGCGGATGGCCACAAATTCGGTGCCTACAAGGCCGAGCCGGCAGGCAAGCCGCGCGGCGGCCTGGTGGTGGTCATGGAGATTTTCGGCGTCAACAGCCATATTCGCGCGGTCGCTGATGGTTATGCCGCGGACGGATACCTGGTGATTGCCCCTGCGATGTTCGACCGCGTGCAGCGCAATTACGAATGCGGTTATACGCAGCCGGAGATCGAGGTGAGTCGCGGGCTGATGCAGAAGGCGAGTCTCGACGCTGCGATCAAGGACGTCACCGCGGCCGTCAAGGCAGCGCAGGCCGCGGGCAAAGTCGGTATCGTCGGCTACTGCTGGGGCGGTACCGTCGCGTGGAAGGCGGCGGCGGAGGTGGCGGGGCTGGCGTGCGCGGCGCCGCACTACGGCGGCGGCATTCCCAACCACGCCACGCTGCAGGCGAAATGTCCGGTGATGTTTCACTGGGGCGAGCAAGACCAGTCGATCCCGCTGGATGCGGCGCAGAAGGTCAGGGCCGCGCAGCCGCAATGGGAACATCACTTCTATCCGGCAGGACACGGTTTCAACTGCGACCAGCGCGGCTCGTTCGACGCCGCCAGTGCCAAACTCGCGCGCGAGCGCACGCTGGCCTTCCTGCGCAAACACGTCGGCTGACCGGAACCGGCACGCCAGAAAAAAGCCGGCCTTTGTGCCGGCTTTTCATGTTCCCCGTTGCCGGACTATGCGCCGGTTTTGTCCGGAATCAGCGCCAGCAGGTCGGTGACCCCGACATCCTGGCCGGCCTGGAGCAGCAGCGTGCTGGCCTGGCCGCGATGGTGGGTCTGGTGGTTGAAGAAATGGATCAGCAGCGTGCCGAAGCGCCTTTGCGCCGGCACGCCTTTCATGTTGGCGTAGTGCAGCACATGCTGCAGATCGGTTTCGGTTATTTCAGCCGCCCAGCTGTCGATGGCCGAGTCCAGCCTGTCGCGGTGCGCGCGCAGGGCGGCCAGATCCGCGAACAGGATCTGGTCCAGCGACACGGGCATGGCCGCGTTGCGCAGCGGCTCGAGGGCCGGGTGTCGCGCCGGATGGGTCGCAAAGCGCTTCAGCCAGATGGTGTCGGCGACAACAAGGTGGTTCAGTGTGCCGATGATCGACCCGAAAAAGGCCTTGCGGTCGGCTGCCAGTTCCTGCGCCGGCAATTTTGCGGCGGCGTCATAAACTTTCGCGTTCATCCAGCGGTTGTACGACGCCAGCAGGCCGATGTGGGCGAGGGCGCTCATCGTCCGGCTCTAGCCGGCGCCGCTGGCGCGTTTGTTGAACGCAGTAAAGAACTGCTCGGCGGTTTTTTTGGCGACACCGTCGATCAGTCGGGCACCGACCTGGGCGAGTTTGCCGCCGATACTGGCCTTGACGCCGTAACTGAGTCGCGTGCTGTCACCGTCCGGCGCGAGCCGGACGTGGGCTTCGCCCCTGGCGAATCCGGCCACGCCGCCCTGGCCTTCGAAATGCAGCGTGTAGGCATCCGGCGCCTGCACGTCAAGCAGCGTCATCTTGCCCTTGAATTTGGCGCTGACCGGGCCGACTTTAGCGGTCATGGTCAGCAGGTATTCGGTATCCGACTGTTTCTCGATCGAGTCGCATCCCGGTATGCAGTCCATCAATACCGCGGTGTCGTTCAGCGCGTTCCAGGTGGCCTGCTGGGGCAGGGCGATCAGTTGCTCGCCGGTCATTTCCATCGCAATGGGTCTCCCGAGTTGTTGCAGCCCGATGTTACCGCATGCGGCGCGCTACAATAGCTGCATCACAGCACTTTGACCGGAGATTGCCTTATGGACAGCGTGGATTTGCAGGTCATCAGGACGGCGCGCGAGTGGGTGGGCGGCGGCCATCGCGTAGTGCTCGCTACCGTGATCAGGACCTGGGGTTCCGCGCCGCGGCCGATTGGTGCGTTATCGGCAATCCGCGAAGACGGCAT
The DNA here is from genome assembly GCA_003820645.1 of Betaproteobacteria bacterium. GTDB lineage: Bacteria > Pseudomonadota > Gammaproteobacteria > Burkholderiales > SG8-41. The sequence continues at coordinate 23,246 of RPOR01000020.1, read as the reverse complement.
GGTGGTGGGTTCGGTGTCCGGCGGGTGTGTCGAGGATGACATGATCACGCGCGTCAAAGCGGGGACGCTCGCCGAGAATACGCCGACGACCACCAAATACGGTGTCTCCGCCGAAGAGGCGCAGCGTTTCGGTCTGCCCTGCGGCGGTACGCTGGAGCTGGTGCTCGAGCCGCTGACTCCGGCCAGCGGGCTCGACGAGCTGCTGGCGCGCATCGAGCGCCATGAACTGGTGCTGCGGCGGCTCGACATGAAAACCGGCCGCACCAGCGTCGGCCCGGCAAAATGGTCGGATCAGCTGGTATTTGATGGTGCGACATTAGCGACTGTCTACGGTCCGCGCTGGCGGCTGCTGATCATCGGCGCCGGCCAGCTGTCGACTTATCTCGCGCAAATGGCGCAGGCGCTGGATTACCAGGTCACGGTGTGTGATCCGCGCAATGAATATACCGAAACCTGGGCATTGCCCGGTGTAGAACTGAAGCGCGGCATGCCGGATGATGTGGTCACCGCAATGAACCTCGACGGCCACAGCGCAGTGGTGACGCTGACCCACGATCCGAAACTCGATGACATGGCCCTGCTCGAAGCGCTGAAGTCACCGGCGTTCTACATCGGCGCCATCGGTTCGAAAAAGAACAACGACGCACGCCGCCAGCGGCTGGCCGAGTTCGATTTGTCACAGGCGGAAATCGCGCGGCTGCACGGGCCGGTCGGGCTGAAAATCGGCAGCAAGACGCCACCGGAAATTGCAGTGGCGATCCTCGCCGAGATGACGGCGATCCGCAACGGCGTCGACATCAGGACTTTCGTTGAGCCGCCGAAGGCAACCGCCGCCGGGTGTGCCGTCGACTGAGTCCCGGCTGACCGGCATTCGATGACATTCAGCAAAGCGCAGCGTCATGGCACGATCCCCGTGACACCGAAGCGCGTACTGCGTCCGTTGTGGCGCCTGCATTGACAGTCGCCCACCGCACTACATCCGGCCGTAGCGCCTGTGGTGAACCGAGGACGGTGTCGCCGATGTTATGCAGTGGTGGAACTGCGGCACCTTAGGCGGTACGGGTGCCGACCCGCCCCTTGAACGCGGCGACTATCAGCCAGGCCAGCGGCACCAATACAAGAGCATAAGACAGCCAATGCCCGTACTGGCCCTCGGGTCCGTAGGGTTCGGTGGCGATATGCCAGTATTCATTGTCCAGTGGAAGTACGCCCGCTTCCGTGAATTCGTGGAATCCGTAGATGACCAGCTGCACGGCGAATACCAGCAGGAACAGTGAGGTGACCTGGAAGAACAGCCCGAGGTTGATCCGGTGTCCGTAGCGTGACCAGGCCCACGCCATCGCTGCGCCTGCCACGATGCCCAGCACAGCGCCTGCCAGCAACTGCCCCGATCCAGTCTGTCTGGCGAGCGTTGCCGTGATGAACGCCATTTCCATGCCTTCGCGGGTGAGCATCAGCAACACGAACACGAAGACGCCGATGCGTGCCGCGGCGCCCGAATGTCGCGCCGCATCTTCGATTTTTTGCGAGATGTCGCTGCGCAGGTGGCGCGCGGTGCGCATCATGTAAATCACCATGGAGATTATCAGCGCGGCGGCAACCGTGGCGAGCAGGCCTTCCCACACCGGCTTGACTGCAAATTCCGCGAGCGCAGTGCCAAGTACGATGCTGAGCCCGACCGCGGCCGCTGTTCCCCACCACGCCGCCGGCAATAAAGCGGCGCGCCCGGTTTTGCGCAAGCAGGCAATGGTGATTGCGACAATCAGGAAGGCTTCCAGACCTTCGCGCAGTGTTACAACAAGCATTTGCTCCATGATTCAATCTCCCGAATTATTCGCGTGAGTCCGCTGCCGGCCACGATTCTGAGCAGTTTGACATCGATCGTTAATGATAATCGTTATCATTAATGAAGGCAAGTCTCACCGCGTCAGCCCGTCGGGCGGCTGCGCGATTTCGTAACCCGATGTTTTCCCGATATATTCGCGGTATACATCGATCCATTGAGGAAAGGCACTTATGAAACTGGCATTCATCGGATTGGGCGTGATGGGCGGACCCATGGCGGGACATCTGGCCGCGGCCGGGCACTCGGTCACCGTCTATAACCGTTCCCGGGCCAAGGTCCAGGCCTGGGCGGCGCAGCATAACGGCAGCGCGGCCGACACCCCGGCCGAGGCGGCCACAGCCGCAGACATCGTGTTCAGCTGTGTCGGCAATGACGACGATGTGCGCGAGGTGACCGTCGGCAAGGACGGTGCGTTCCATGGGATGCGGCGGGATGCGATTTTTGTCGATCACACCACGGCTTCGGCGGCGGTGGCGCAGGAACTCTACGCTGCAGCGCGCGCGCAGGGGCTGCATTTCCTCGATGCGCCGGTATCCGGCGGGCAGTCCGGTGCCGAGCAGGGCGTGCTGACGGTGATGGTCGGCGGGGATGCCGGACCGTATGCGCGCGCCGAACCGGTGATTGCGCATTTTGCCCGCGCGGTGACGCTGATGGGGCCCGCGGGTGCGGGCCAGAAAACCAAGATGGTCAACCAGATCTGCGTGGCCGGCGTGATTCAGGGGCTGGCCGAGGGGCTCGCATTTGCGTTGCACGCCGGGCTGGACGCCAAGCGTGTCGTTGATGTCATCTCCAAAGGCGCGGCGACGTCGTGGCAAATGGAGAACCGCGGCAAGACCATGGTTGACGGCAAATTCGATTTCGGCTTTGCCGTGAACCTGATGCGCAAGGATCTGCGGATTGCGATGGAGGAGGCACGCGCCAACGGTGCGCAGTTGCCCGCGATTGCGCTGATCGACCAGTTCTATGCGCGGGTGCAGCAGCAGGGCGGTGGTAAGCTGGATACGTCCAGTCTGATCAAGCTGCTGGTCAAGCAGTGAACGGGTGAACGAATGAACAGCGAACGGGTGACGGACGAAAGCCGCCAGGCGCAAGGGGGGTGGCGCCCATGCCCTCCGCGACGGTGACCATCGTGCGCGATACGCGCCAAGGCATCGAAGTGTTGATGATGCGCCGTAACCTGAAATCGGGTTTTGTGCCGGGCATGTATGTGTTTCCGGGTGGCGGCCTGGACGATACAGATTTATTGTTTAAAAACAATGGCTTATGTAATTGCCTCGACGATGCCTCGGCAAGCGGGATGCTGGGTGTTGCCGGCGACGGGCTCGCCTACTGGGCTGCCGCGATCCGCGAGGCGTTCGAGGAGTCGGGCCTGTTGCTGGCCCGACATGACACCGGGCACATCGTGACGCTGCATGACCCGGCAATTGCGCGGCGGTTCACCGAACACCGCCGCCAGCTGAACGCGGGGGCTGCGGTATTTCCGGCACTGCTGCAAACCGAAAACCTGCAACTCGCCGCCGACCGGCTTGTTTACTTCGCACACTGGATCACGCCGGTGGGCCTGCCGCGGCGCTACGACACGCGGTTTTTCATGGCGGAGGCACCGCCGGACCAGGAGCCGTTGCAGGACGAACGCGAAACCATCAGTGCCGAGTGGATCGGTCCGGGAGCGGCGCTGTCGCGGCACCGGGGCGGCGAGTTTGCGATGCGTACGCCGACCGTACGCACCCTGGAGAGCTTTGCCGATTACGACAATGTCGCGAACCTGCGCCGGGGGCTGAGCGTACAGCGCGAAGTACGCACCATGCTGCCGCGTATCGGCAAAAACGGCCGCCGCCTGCTGCCGGGTGAACCCGGTTATGAGGAGGCGGGTGCCGCGGAGGGCGCCGGCCAGTGACCGGTGTGGTGCCGATCATTCCGGGCGAGATCGTCGAGATCGCACCCGGGGTGCGCCGCATCACGGCGCCCAATCCGGGGGTGATGACCGGGCCCGGCACCAACAGCTACATCCTTGGCGATGATGCGCTGGTGCTGATTGATCCCGGTCCCGCGCTCGATGCGCATCGCGATGCGCTGTTGCGGGTCGTCGGTAACAAGCTGCGCTGGATACTCTGCACCCATACCCACCGTGATCATTCGCCGCTGGCGCACGTCCTGAAGGCCGAGACCGGTGCGCAGGTGCTGGGTTTCGGGACGACGCCGGACGACGGCCGCCAGGATGAGGATTTTGCGCCCGACCGCGCGCTGGTTGACGGCGAGATGATCACCTGCGGCGACTACCGACTGCGCGCGGTGCACACGCCGGGCCACGCCTCCAACCATTTGTGCTATCTGCTCGAAGATCGCGGCGTGCTGTTCACCGGCGACCATGTGATGCAGGGCTCGACCGTGGTGATTTCCCCGCCGGACGGCGACATGCAGGCCTATCTGGTGTCACTCGAGCGCCTGCTTGAATTGCCGATAGGCGCCTTTGCGCCCGGACACGGGCACGTGATCGCCACCCCGCAGGACGAAGTGCGGCGACTGATCGCGCACCGCCTGCGGCGCGAGGAAAAGATTTTTTCGGCGCTGACATTGACCGGGCCGACAACGCTGGAACAACTGGTGCGGCATGCCTATGACGACGTGCCGGAGCGCATCCACCACGTCGCGATGCGCTCATTGCACGCTCATCTGCTCAGACTGGAGCGCAATGCGCGCGCGGCAAACGCGGCCGGACAATGGCAGGTGAGGCGGTGATGTGGATGGTGGCTGCGCTGCGATGAGCGTACCTGTCAGGGAGTCGTCTGTGCCGCGTGGCAATGTGAATATTGCCGTTGCACTGTTCACCCTGGTGTTGATTGCCGCGCTGTGGAGTGCGGTCATTCTCGGCCATCAGGTTGAACGCGATGCCGTGATCGCCGCCGCGACCCGGCAGAATGCCAACCTGGCGGTGGCCTACGAAGAACATGTGGTGCGGTCGCTGAAGGGTCTGGACGGCGTGCTGCGGTTCACGCGGCACGAGTATCAGCGGCTGGAGCGGAGAACGAACATCGCCCGCTATGTGGAGGAAGGTGCCATCGACGGCAGCCTGTTCGATATCCTCAGCGTCGTCGATGAGCTCGGCAATATCGTGGTCAGCAGCAAGCCGATCGCGCCAACCAGCTACGCCGACCGGGCGTTTTTCCGGATGCAACAACAAAGCAGCGAGGACAAGTTGTACATCAGCAGGCCGGTGCTGGGTCGCGTGTCCGATACCTGGCAGGTGCCGCTGTCGCGCAAGATCATCAAGCCGGACGGCTCATTCGGCGGCGTCATCGTGTTGTCGGTGGATCCGGGGTATTTCGTCCGCTTCTACCAGAAGGTGGACGTCGGCGCGCAGGGTCTGCTGGTGCTGGCCGGCCTGGACGGCATCGATCGCGCGCGGCGCGTCGGCACTGCGGTCAGTTTCGGCAATGACATGTCCGGCAGCAGCCTGTTGCAGGAGCAGAAAAAAAATGCAGCCGGCGAATTTTTCGGCGAGAGCGATGTCGACGGGGTTGCGCGGCTGATCAGTTATCGCACGCTGCCGGATTTTCCGCTGGTGGTGGCCGTCGGCTCAGCCGAGCAGGAGGTGCTGGCCCAATTCAGGTACAGCCGGAATCGTGACTACTGGCTGGCGATTCTGGCCAGCACGGTGATCCTGGCCTTCGCCGCAATGTTGCTGGTCACGCTGTCGCGGCAGAGGCGGGCCAGCGTCGCGCTGGCCACCAGTGAGGCGCGTTTTCGTGCGGCATTCGAACAGGCCGCGATCGGTATCGTTCATACGTCGCTGGACCGGCGTTATCTGCAGGTCAATCAGAAATTCTGCGACATGCTCGGCTACGCCCGCGAGGAATTGCTGGGCAAGCCCGCCAACGATCTTACCTACCCTGAAGATCGCGAGACCGAGAGTACTTACCGGCAGCAGTTGTTGTCAGGGGCGGCGGACAGCGTTGCCGCCGAAAAGCGTTATATGCGCAAAGACGGCAGTGTGATCTGGGTCAACCGCACGGTGTCCCTGGTGCGCGATCCCCGGGGGCAGCCGCTGTATTTTCTCCGCGTCGTCGAGGACATTACCGAGCGCAAGCGGCTGGAAGCCGAGTTGCGCGAACTGGCAATCACCGACATGCTGACCGGACTGCCGAACCGCCGTGCGTTCATGAATCGGCTGGAGGAAGAGCATGCGCGGATGCAGCGATTTGATACCCAGCAGGCGGCCGTGCTGATGCTGGATCTGGATCATTTCAAACGCATCAACGATTCCTGCGGGCATCCGGCAGGTGATGCGGTACTGCGTCAGGTTGCAGCAAGGATTCGCGAAGAAATCCGCAGGGTCGATATGTGCGGCCGCATCGGCGGCGAGGAGTTTGCCATCCTGCTGGCGGGCGCCAATGCTGAGACTGCACGGGAATTTGCCGAGCGCCTGAGCTGGAAAATCGCGGATACCACGGTTTCCTACGAGGGCAGGGATCTCGCGGTGACGGTGAGCATCGGCATCGCGGTCATGCAGGCAGACGACGAAAACGCCGACAGGGCGCTGTTGCGCGCCGATGCGGCCTTGTACCGTGCCAAGGAAGCCGGGCGCGACCGGGTCGAGGTGATCGCGTAACTGTCACCACGGACCGGTTGCCGCAATCAACCTGTTGCCGTTATTTTTTCGGCGTGTTGACCAACGCCAGCGACTGGCCAGCCGCAAACGCTGCGGCATTCCTGAAGGCTTCACCGAAATAAAGCTCGTAGGTATCCCGTTCCAGCCAGGCGCTGTGGGCGGTGCACAGCGCGTTGTCGAGCTGCAGCAGCGGGTGGTTGCCGTTGAGCACGGGTTCGTTTTCGTAGACGTCGACTGCGGCAAAACCGGGCCGGCCGGCCCGCAAGGCCGCTGCCAGCGTGCCCGGTGCGATCAGTTCCGCGCGCGCGGTGTTGACCAGCAATGCAGTCGGTTTCATCGCTGCCAGGTGCGCGGCGGTGACGATGCCGCGGGTTTCCTTCGACAGCCGCACCAGCAGTGCCAGCACGTCGGATTGTTCGAACAGTTCGGTCTGGCTGGCAGCGGTGTCGTAACCGGCAGTGCGCGCTACCGCGAGCGATCCTTCGCGTCCCCAAACCAGCACGCGCATGCCGAAGCTGGCGCCGGTGGCGGCAACCAGTTTGCCGATCGTGCCCAGTCCGAACACGCCCAGTGTGCGGCCTTTGAGCCCGGTGCTGAAGCGGCCGCGCCAGCGGCCAAGTTTCATCAGCGCGGTTTCGTTGGCGATGTCGCGCAGGCTGCCGAGGATCATCGCCCAGGTCTGTTCAGCAACCGTGTACGGCGAGGCATGGCTGCCGGCGGCGACCGCAATGCCGCGCTCGTTGCAGGCCTCGAGGTCGATATGGTGGCAGCTGCGCCCGGTCTGGCTGAACAGTTTCAGTTTCGGCAGCTGCGCGATGATCTCGCGCGTGAATCGCGTGCGCTCGCGGATTGGCACGATGATATCGGCGTCCTGCAGGTTGCGCACCAGCGTGTCCGCGGGCGGTGCGGCTTCGTTGTAGATGCGCACCTCGTGGCCGCGCAGGGCTTGCATGCAGTCCAGCGAGCGGACCAGATTGTGGTAGTCGTCGGGGATGGCGATGATCATGGCCGGCGAGTCTACCGCGGCCTGGCGGTGCGGGCCAGACCTCCGCGACAGTCCGGATGTGTCACAATCGCGCCTCTCCCGAAACCGCTGCGGCGATACACGAAAGGATTCACAGTATGGAACTCGGATTGAAAGGCAAAGTGGCCGCCGTCACCGGCGGTACCGAAGGCATCGGCAGATCAACGGTCGAGCGACTGGTCGCCGAAGGTGCGAAGGTTGCGTTCTGCGCGCGCCGTGCCGAACTGGTCAAGGCCTTTGCCGAAGAACTGAAGAAGCAGGGCGGCGACGTGCTCGGCCTGGTAGCGGACGCGGCGAAGGAAGGCGAACTCGAGAAATTCATCGAGGACACCGCGAAACATTTCGGCCGCCTCGACATCGTCGTCAACAACGCTGGCGGCACTGGCCAGGATCCCTTCGAGAAAGTGCTCGACCCGGCGTGGAAACACGACCTCGAGATCAAGGTCATGGCCCATGTCCGCACCATCCGCGCGGCAGTGCCGCACATGCGGAAGGTCGGCGGTGGCCGCATCATCAACCTGAACATGGTCAGCGCCAAGCAGCCCGGCGCGGCCATGTTCCCGACTACCGTCAGCCGTGCCGCGGGCCTGGCGCTGGCCAAGGGGCTGTCGAAAGAACTCGCACCGGACAATATCCTGGTCAACGTGGTCGCGGTGGGCAAGATCAAGTCCATGCAGCAGGCACGTCGTGCCGCCAAGACCGGCAAGACGGTGGAGCAGCACTATGCCGAAACCGGCAAGACGATACCGATGCAGCGTGTCGGCGAATCCGAGGAAGTCGCCAACGTGATCGCTTTCCTGGCTTCCGATGCCGCCAGCTATGTCACGGGCTGCTGCATCAACGTCGACGGCGGTCTGTCGGGCGTGCTTTGATGTTTGCCGGCGATTGTTGTTGATCGCCGGATTGCGGATCTGTCATTCCGGGCAGCGCAGCGCGAGCCGGTATCCGCTTCCCCCGCTTGCGGGGGGAAGGCAGGATGGGGGTTAACCCCGTTGGGTTGTGCGCCCATGAATCGGCTTTCACCAGAATGACGGGGTCTCCGAAAGCCTGTATTTGAGTTCATTGCATTCCTTCCGCGACGCGCTTGCGGCCTGGTGTTACGTCGCAGTGGTCGTCCTCGTCGTGGCCGCCGTCTGGCTGCCCGGCTATCCCGCGTGGTTCACCGGCGTCATTGCCTGGGCGGCATGCCTGCTGCTGCTGCCACGGCTGCCGCCCCGGCAGTTGTACATGGTGCTGGCGCTCGCCGGGCTGGGCATGCTGGGCATCACCTGGGGCATGGCGCGGGGCAGCGCGGGCCTGATCACGACGGCGCTGACGCAGAACGTGCCGCTGTCCGGCATGCTGATCGCGGTGTCGTTCCTGCAGTTGATCGCAGTGGGCCGGAACGCGCCCGACGAACCGCTGCAGCAGGGCCGCGCGGCGCTGCTCAGGACCATGGTCGGCGTGCACCTGTTCGGCGCGGTGATCAATTTCTCTGCGGTGGCGATTTTCGCCGACCGGCTGAGCGCGCGCACGCGACTGACCATGGAGCAGGCGATGGGTCTGTCGCAGGCCTTCATCGTCGGTGCGACCTGGTCGCCGTTCTACGGTGCGATGGCGGCGGCGCTGACCGCCGCGCCGGGCGCAAGCCTGGCACAGCTGATCATCTGGGGCATACCCGTCTCCGCAATCGGCATCGTCATCACCTGGTTCACGCTGACTTCGGCGCGGCATGGCCGGGCGCACACTTTCGTCGGTTATCCGCTGCACCTCGAAGCCTTGTGGGTGCCGGCGGTGCTCGCCGCCGGCGTGCTGGCCGTGCACGAGTGGCAGCCGCAGTGGTCGGTGCTGGCGATCATCGCCGCGCTGGCGTCGGTGGTTACGGTCGCGACGCTGCTGGTCCGCGACGGCACGCAGGCGGGGCCGGTGCTGCTGCGCCATGTGCACCGCAGGCTGCCGGGCATGAACGCCGAACTGACGCTGTTCCTGGCCGCAGGCATCCTTTCGGCCGGCATGACCGGCACCATCGATGCGCTGGATCTGGGACTGCCGTTTGCGCAGTTCGGCGCGTTCGAGGCGAGCATGGTGCTGATCGTCATGAACGTGTGCGCCTGGCTGGGCCTGCACCCGATCATCCTGGTATCGGTGCTGGGGCCGTGGCTGACGCCGCTGCAACCGGACCAGACCATGCTGGCGATGACTTTCCTGATGAGCTGGGGTATCGGCCTGACGGCCTGCCCGATGTCGAACACGATGCTGGCGATGGCGGGGCGCTACGGCTTGCCTTTCGGCGAATTGCTGGGGCAGAACCGCCGCTACAGCATCAAGATGACCGCGGTGTGCATTGCGATGCTATATGGGTATGCGGCCGTGAAGGGGATCCGTTAAGGCTTTGTTTTTTTAAGCGATCCAACACCAAGCTTGCGGAGATCGCACGGATGGCTTGGCCGGGGCGTCACTTGACGCTGGACGGAAGCACCGTGAAGTCGTTCGTTTGCGGCAGCGACCTCATGGCTTTATGCAAAGCCTCCGGTGGCGCAATAAGCTTCCGTGCTGTCAGGTCCATCCAACCACCCGCACTCGTGACCCTGGCGCAGAGTGTCCCGTCCGGGCGGAGAATTTCATTGCGCAACAGGAAGCGGCTGCCGTCCCCGGAGTGCCCCGCGATCGCCAGGGTGACCGTGATTTCCTGCAGCAGGCTGACCTCCTTCCGGTATTCCACCTCGTCTTTCATTACAACCGGGCCCAGCCTGAGCCGCGAAAACTCTGCGACCGGAAAGCCGTTCTCGGCGAAGAACATCATGCGCACGTCGGCAGATTTATCGAGGAAAGCCGTGTTTTTCATGTGCGCGTTGAAATCCATGTCGGCCCAGCTGGCGAAAAGAATTTTTGAATACATGTGACATCTCCGCGACAAGGTAGCGATCTTTGTGGTCAAGTCCATTCGATTTTCAGACTTCACCGCGAATGTCTCCATCGAGGATTTCTGCGATGACCTGAGCTTTCCGCACAATACCGAATTGTGCTTTCAGTTCGGCTGTTGCACTTCGTCCTGATTGAATTCCGAAGAAAGTGCGGATGTGTCCAAGGTGGTTTCTGGGGAAACCTGCCCTTCGTTCATGGCTCCCGGACGCCTGACGCCAGTTAGATGGATTACACAATAACGACCTGATTTGGTTGCAGTTTTAGCTGCAGTGTCACCAATAAGGTTTTGATTTTATTGGGATTTTCATTGAATATGCGCTGGCCGCGCCATGTGATGTCCACTCGACCGCGCACGCCTTACAGCGTGCTGAGTATCGCCGCGCCCTTCGCCAGCGTCTCTTCCGATTTGGCGAAACAGAAGCGCAGCACGCGATGCGCCGGCGGCCGCCGGTAGAACACCGATACCGGGATGGACGCGATGCCGTGTTCTTTGGTCAGCCGCACTGCGAGATCGGTGTCCTTCTCGTCGCTGATGGCTTCGTAGGACAGGTTCTGGAAAAACGTGCCGCGCGAGGGCAGCGGCTTGAAGCGGGAACCCTTCAGTCCGTCGAGAAAATAATCGCGTTTCTTCTGGTAGAACGCCGCCAGCTGCAGGTAGGCATCGCGGTTTCCCATGTATTCCGCGAATACGTACTGCAGCGGGCCGTTGGTGACGAAGGCATTGTACTGATGCACCTTGCGGAATTCCGCCATCAGTTCGCGTGGTGCGGCGACATAGCCCATTTTCCAGCCGGTAACATGGTAGGTCTTGCCGAACGACGATACCAGGAAGCTGCGTTCGGCAAGGCCGGGAAAGCGGGCCACGCTCTGGTGCTGGTGACCGTCAAATACGATGTGTTCGTAGACTTCGTCACTGACCACCACGATGTCGGTCTTTTTCAGCAGCCCCTCGAGCAGCCGCAGGTCTTCGGCGGACAGTACGGTCGCGGTCGGATTGTGCGGCGTGTTGATGATCATCATCCGCGTGCGCGGTGTGATCGCGGCCTCGACGGCCTGCCAGTCCATGCTGTAATCGGGATAGCGCAGCTGCACGTACACCGGTACTCCGCCATGGACTTCGACCGCCGGCGCATAGCTGTCATAGGTGGGCTCGAACAGGATGACTTCGTCGCCGGGCCGGACCAGCGTGGCCACTGCGGTGTAAATGCCGTAAGTGGCGCCGGGCACGACGGTGATTTCGTGTTCGGGGTCGTAGCGCTGCCCGTACAGCGTGTCGATTTTCGCGGCGACCGCATCGCGCAGCGGCGCAATGCCGGCCATCGGCGGGTACTGGTTGACGCCTGCGTTGAAATGCTTGGTCACCAGCGCGCGCAGCTCGGGTGCGCAGTCGAAATCGGGGAAGCCCTGCGACAGGTTGATCGCATGGTGTTCGGCTGCAAGCCGCGACATCACCGTGAATATGGTGGTGCCGACAGCGGGGAGTTTCGACGGGATACGGCCGGAGTAGGTCGGCATCAGCGGGTGGTGCGGAGGGTTGGGACGGCAGTATTCTAGCTTAACGTGCCGGCGCGCCGCCGGACCGGCGTTTTGCCAGCTCGCGGAAATCATCGATGTAATCCTGTATCCGATCCAGCAGGTGATTGCGCTGCGTTGCGGTCAGCATGCGGTCGACGGCTTCGTACAATTCGGCGCGTTTTTTCCATGATTCTTCGAACAGCTTTGCTTGTGCGGCATCACGCCCGGCCTCCCAGTGCTCGAGCCAGTCACGCAGCCGTTGCGCAAAAATCCGGCGCTCGCCTTTGCGCAGCTCCAGCAGCGCGAGAAATTCACGCTGGCGGCGCAACCGGTCCTGATGGCGCAGTTGGTCCACCAGTGGCGTCGTCTTCAGCAGGTCGGTGATTCGCGCCTGCTGCGCCGTGGACAGAGGGCCGACCCAGTCGCGCAGCTGCGACAGCGTACGCTGTTCGACCACCTTGCGCCGCTCGGCTTCGCCGGCTTCGGTGCGGTTTTCGCGCAGGAATTTGCGATTGTCCTTGTCGAGTTGCTGTTTGAATGACTCGATTTGCGCGGGCGAAAGCGTGGCGAGCAGGTCGGCGGCATCAGCGGCGCCGCGCGCGGCGATCTGCGCATAGCGCTGCTTGAGGCCGTCGACCAGCCACAGCATGTCCGCGGCGCGCAGGCCGCGTGCGGCACGTTTCTGCATTTCCTCGAGGAAACGCGCGTATTCCGGCAGCTGTTCGTAGCGGTGCCAGTCGTGGAGACGGCCGAAATGCCGGGTGAAAGCCTCGCGCTGATCGGGGTTCAGATCAAAATAGTCATGCGCCATCCATGACGCGACGGAATCGAAATGGCCGTAGCTGATGCGCAGCGTGCTGCAGCCGCTCGCCAGCAGCAGCGCGATACCGCATAACAGGATCCGGAGCAGGGGCCATCGTGTGAGAATGTTCATCGCGGCAAATCTTCGCACAAAACAACGGTGCGGTAGCGGCCCCGTCCAGGACACGTGCGGTACACCGGTTGCCGGTGGACGAGCCCGGTCGTGAAAACTCTACAAAGCGGAAAAATAGGCTGCCATGCGCTTGCGCATCGCGGCATCGGGCAGGCGGCCGGTGCACGCGGCCATGTTGTCCTCGATGTGCTGCACACGACCGGTGCCGGGGATCGCACAAGTCACTGCGGGGTGGCTGATGATCCACTTCAGGAAAAACTGTGCCCAGCTGCTGCAATCCAGGTCGGCGCACCATGGCGGCAGCGGCTTGCCGCGCACCCTGCCGAACAGGCCGGCCTGCGAGAACGGGCGGTTGATCAATGTTGCCGTGCCGGAATCGGCGCAGGCCGGCAGCAGACGGGCCTCGGCTTCAGGTTCGTCCAGCGAGTAATTGACCTGCACGAAATCGAAGTCGCCGGTCCGGACCAGTTGCTCGAGTTCGGCATGGGCGCCGGCGTGATAGTGGGTGATGCCCAGGTAGCGGATGCGGCCGGATTTCTTCCAGTCGCGCAGGACCGGCAGATGGGTTTTCAGGTCCAGCAGATTGTGCACCTGCATCAGGTCGATGACTTTCGACTGCAGCAACCGCGCCGAGGCCTCCATCTGCCGGATGCCTTCGTTGCGGCCACTGGTCCAGACCTTGGTGGCGAGGAACAGCGCATTGCGCGCGCCCAGCGCTGTCGCCAGCGTGCCGACCGCGGCTTCCGCATGGCCGTACATCGGCGAGGAATCCACGACCTTGCCGCCGAGTTCGACGAAGCGCTGCAACACGTCCCGCAGTCCGCTGCCGGGCAGCTGCCTCGCGGACACGTCGAACACCTGATACGTGCCGAGTCCGATCGCCGGCAGCCGTTCACCGGTGTGCGGGATCGGGCGGGTAATCAGGCCGGCGGGGGCGCTGCGCACCTCAGCCATCGTCGACAGCAGTCCGGCGGCGCCGGCCGCTTGCAGCAGGGCGCGCCGCCGCGGATTGGGGTGGTTCGTGGGCGTCATCGGTGTCAGCCATGTCATGGTACCGCGATTGTTCGATTCTGCAATGCATAGCCGCGCTCGCGCATGCAGGCGCGCAGCAGATCCTGCTCCAGCGAAAAACGTTCATCGCCGTAGCGCGATGGATTCAGCGTCACGACCCGGCCCCGGTTGTCGATCACGGTGCGCGGCTCCGACGGGTACAGTACCGGCACCCGCCGCAGGGCTTCGCCGCGCGCCTGCACGCTGCACTCCGCGATGTCGCGATCGCGGATTTCGGCAGTGACATCGGCCTTGTGCCATTCCAGTGGTGCGCACCCGCCGAGCAGCGCAATGCCTGCGGCGAGAACAGGGGCGATCGGCCGGGAGCGGAACATATTGGGTTAGAGTAACACTTTGGTGCCCGGGATTTCCGGGCTCCGCCGCAGCAAGGAGAGCATGGTGCCGGCAACATTGTTACAGGATGGTTTGGTGGTCTTTTCCAAACGCGCATGCCCGACCTGCGTGATGATCGAAGCGGAGATGCAGCGCGCGGCGCGCGAGGCGCGCAATTTCCAGGTGGTGTCGCAGGATGATCCGCGGTTTCCGTCCTCGGTCGAAGCCATCATCGATGATCGCGAGCTCGACCTGTCATGGCTGAACAATATCGAATTCATGCCGACGCTGATTCGTTTCGAGGGCGGGCGCGAGGTTGAACGGGTGGTCGGTTGGGATCGCGATGGCTGGCAGCGGCTGACCGGAATTGCCGATCTGGGTGCGCGCCACCCGGTATTCAAACCGGGGTGAGGGTCGCTGTCACTCGAGCCCGGGGTGGCCGAGAAACTGGAAGCGCGACACCGCGGCGCGACCTGGCTGGCCGCGCGCAAGATTGAATATGCGGCCGACGCCGATCCGGTCGAGGTCTGCTACCAGCGCGGCTGGACCGATGGCCTGCCGGTGACGCCGCCGACCGACGCGCGCGTGATCGCGATGCTGAAGGGGACGACGCGAAAGCCCGACGAGATCGTTGGCCGGATTCCGCCGAACCTGGCCGAGTGCACCATCGAGAAAGTGGCGATCAATGCGGTGATGGCCGGCTGCAGACCGGAATACATGCCGGTGCTGCTGGCGGCGCTCGATGCCGCGCTGGAGCCGGTATTCACGCTGCACGGCGTGCTGGCGACAACGTATTTCTCGAGTCCGATCATCATCGTCAACGGCCCGGTGGCCAAACGCATCGGCATGAACAGCGGCATCAACGCGCTGGGTCAGGGCAACCGTGCCAATGCGACCATCGGCCGCGCACTGAATCTGATCGTACGCAATGTCGGCGGCGGACGGCCCGGTGAAGCCGATCGTTCGACGCTGGGCGCACCGAGCAAGTACACGCTGTGCTTTGCCGAGGATGAATCCGATCCGGCATGGCAGCCATTGTCGGTGGCGCGCGGCCTGCCGCCCGGAAGGTCGGCGGTGACGTTGTTCCAGGGTCACGGCCCCGAGGCTTTCGTCGACCAGAAATCGCGCACGCCGGAGGCACTGACGAAGTCACTGGCGCTGTCGCTGGTGAAAATCGGTCATCCGAAATTGGTGCAGTCGGCACGTGCGATCGTGGTGCTGTCGCCGGAGCATTATGCGATTTACCGCGAAGCCGGCTGGGATCGCGCGAAAATCGAGCGCGCGTTGTATGAAGCGACGATACGTCCCGGAGCCGAGCTGGTGGCGGGGGCCGATGGCGTCGGCGAAGGCATCCCGGCGAGCCGCTCCGGCGAGCAGGTGCCGAAGTTTCATGAAGACGGACTGATGGTGGTGCGCGCGGGCGGCGCTGCAGGACTGTTCTCGGCGATCCTGCCGGGATGGCTCGCGGGGCGCAGCCGCACCGAACTGCAACCGGTTACCAAGGAGATCAAGGCATGAATACCTGGTTACGTGATCCAACTGCCGAAACCGAGGCGGTGATGCGCGCGCGGCGGCCTCCGCCGAAGTCGCTCGACGGCCTGACCGTCGGCCTGTTCGACATCGGCAAGACGCGCAGTGACGAATTCCTGAACCAGATCGAGAAACGCCTGACCGAGCGCGGCATCCGGTCGAAGCGCTACGGCAAGCCGACCAATGCCAAGGTGGCGACGCGCGAAATCGTCGACCAGGTGGTCAGCGGGGCGGATGTCGTACTGATCGCGCTGTCGGATTGAGGCTCATGCACGTCGTGCAGTCTGCACGACCTGATGGCATTCGATGCGCAGGGCTTGCCTGGCGTTTCGCTGGTGACCACCGAGTTCAGGGACGCGGTGGCGGTGCAGAGCCGCGCGCTCGGATTCGATCCGGCAATTGTGTTCGTGCCGCATCCGATACAGAATCGCACCGCCGCAGAGCTGGCGGCGCTGGCCGATGCGGCGCTGGAGCCGGCGCTGCAGTGCCTGGCCGCGAACGATAAAAAAACATAATAAAATCAATAAGTTATGTACTATACCGGGCGGCGCGACACGCGCCGCGATTTTTTGCTGACCCCCTCGAAGGCTGATTCATGAAAATCCTGGTGTATGGCGCGGGCGCCATCGGTGGCTATCTGGGCGCGATCCTTACGGCAACGGGCGAAGACGTCACGCTGGTCGCGCGCGGCGCCCAATACGATGCCTTGTCGTCACGCGGCATACAGCTCGAAGGGCCGCGCAGCGGACGTCCCGGGCCGGTCAGGGTGCGCGTCTGCAAACCGGGCGAGGAAAAGGGGCCGTATGACACGATATTCGTCACGCTCAAATCGCAGCAGATCGCGGCGGCAGCGCAGCACCTGCGCGGCCTCGTGGCGAAGGATGGCGTGTTCGTGTTCCCGCAGAACGGCATTCCCTGGTGGTACTTCCAGGGCATCGAATCGAAGTTCAAGGGCGTGCAGCTGAAAACCGTCGATCCCGACGGCATGCTGTCGCGCACCTTCGAGCCGCGGCAGATCATCGGTGGCGTGGCGCTGAAACCTGCCGACCTCGTCGAACCGGGTCGGATCCGGCTGGTGGACAGCGACACCGAGGCGCTGGTGATGGGCGAGATCGACAACAGCGGCACGCCGCGGCTCGAAGCGCTGGGGGCGATGCTGACCCGTGCAGGCTGGACCGGTCGCGTGGTGAACGATATCCGCAAGGCCAAGTGGAGCAAGGTGCTTTCGAATGCAACATGGAATCCGCTGGGTGCGATCACCCAGTCGACGGCGAAGGAAGTGTCGTCGTTCGCCGGCACCCAGCCGCTGGCCGTGGCCGTGATGCGCGAGGTGATCGCGGTCGCGGCCGCCGTCGGCACGCCGCTCGAAGGCGATCCGGAAACGCTGGTGGCCACCGCGGCGAAGCGCGCGTCGATTCCCTCCTCGACGCTGCAGGACGTGCGCGCCGGTCGGCCGCTGGAAATGGACGCCATCGTCAACGCCGTGCTCGAGCTGGGCGCGCTGACCGGCGTGGCGACACCGTCGCTGGCCGTGGTTGCGGCGTGCGCCAACCTGCTCAACCGCCGCATCATTGATGATCGCGTGGCGATCCGGCCGGTCAAGCTGAACTGAGCCGTGCGGTCTTGCCGTCGCGCCGGCGTACGCCGGGGTAAAGGTTTTTGGTTTTCCTTTACAGCAGTGCGTCGATCAACGCAGCCATGCGCTTACGCATCGCCGCATCGGGCAACCGGCCGCGCCCGGCATCGAGATTGTCGACCATGTACTCGACCTTGTCGGTGCCGGGAATCACGGCATTGACCGCGACATTGCCGAGCAGGTATTTCAGGAAAAACTGGCCCCAGGTCGCGGCATCGAATTCGGCGGCCCATGGCGGCAGTATCTGGCCGCGCACCGCGCGGAACAGCCGGCCGCGGCCGTAGGGCAGGTTACATAGCAGCGCCGTGCCGGTATCAGCGGCCGCCGACAGCAGCCGCTCCTCGACGCCCCGTTCCGCCATTGAATAATTGACCTGGATGAAGTCGATTTTTTCCTGTTGCATGATCTCGATCAGGCGGGCGTTGGCGTCGTCCTGGCGCTGCGAATGGGTGACGCCGATGTAGCGGAAATGCCCTTGCTGCTTCCATTCGCGCAAGATGGCGAGCTGCGAGGCGACCATGCCGCGTTCGAGGAAGCCGACGTTGTGCAGCTGCATTAAATCGATCTTTGGCGTGCGCAGCCGCCGTTGCGAGGCCTTCATCTGCGCGACGAACGCCGCGTTGTCGTTGGCACGCACCTTGGTGGCGAGGAACACCTGGTCGCGCACTTTCAGTTCGGCAAGCAGATCGCCGACTACCGACTCCGCGGCACCGTACGAGGGTGCGGTATCGATCAGGCGGGCGCCGCCGCCGAGCAGGGCGCGGATGACCTGCGCGCGTGCGGTGCGCTGCGCCACAGCGTCGTCGATGTCGAACACGATCGCGGTGCCGAGGCCGATGACCGGCAGCGGCTCCCTGGTTTTCGGGATCGGCCGGGTGAGCAGCGGCTTTGCGTTGCCCTGTGCCGGTGACAGGCCGGGCAGCACGCTGGCAGCCAGTCCCAAACCCATTGCGAGCATCTCGCGGCGTGTATATAAGCCATTGAATTTATTCATTGGTTGATTTCGCTTCCGGTTGAGTTGGGCGATTATCCGCGGTGCGCCGCTCATGCGCGCGCCCGAGCGCCAGTGCGACGGCCAGCCAGCCGAGGGCGACCGGTACTGTGGACAGCGCGATCGTGTTCAGTTCCATGCCGAGACCGCGCAACGCATGGAACAGCCAGCCGCTGGCGGCATCGCCGCCGCGAAACACGACGTTGTCGATCACGTATTTGGCTTTGTACTTTTCTGCGCGGGCCACGACGGTGAACAGCACTTCGCGCGCCGGGTTTGAAATGGCGAAGTTCGCCGCCCGCTGCATGGCCTGGAACGCGATGACGACCCACAACACCGGCGTCAGTGCCAGCGTCAGAAATCCCAGCGCAAACACCAGCGGCAGGAACGCGGCAGCGGGTCCGGTGCCATAGCGCCGGATGAGTTTGCCGGTTGCCAGAAACTGCACGACGATGGTCAGCAGGCTCACCGCGAGATCGATCTGTGCGAACACTGCCGTGCGTTTGTTCGGATCATCGGTCAGCGCGGCGACGATGCTGGCCTGCTGGAAATACAGGAACGTTCCGGCGAGCGAGAGCAGCGCGACCCACAGCGCGATGCCGGCGAGGTAGGGTGACCGTGCCACCATGACCAGTCCGGCGATCCAGCCACCGCCCACTCCGGACTCGCGCTGCCCGGCAGCGGCGCGACCCGCGTTGCGATCCTGCAGCACCACAGCAGCGGATTCCAGGCGCATCGCGCACAGCACGGCGAGTTCCAGCAGCAGCACCGCGATCAGCAGCAGATTGGCGCGGCCGATGGGCTCGGCGAGCCAGACCGCGATGGCCGGGCCGAGCAGCGCACCGGCGGAACCGCCGGCGGCGATGAACCCGAACAGCCGTTTGCCCTGCTCGGAGGCATAGACATCGGCCATAAAGGACCAGAATACCGAAACCGCGAACAGATTGAACACGCTGATCCAGACGAAGAACACGCGGGCGGTGTCAGCGAGCCCAATCCTGAAGGTGAGCAGCAGCCAGAAGATCAGGATGTTCGCGACAAAGAAGTGATAAACCAGCGGAATGAAACGGCGGCGCGGCACGCGGGCAACCACGGCGCCGAATACCGGCACCGCGGCCAGCATGACGACGAAGGTGGCGGTGAACAGCCACGGCAGGTTCTTCACGCCGCCGGCGATGCCCATCTCGTCGCGCACCGGGCGCAGCACGTAATAAGCAGCCAGCAGGAAGAAGAAATACGCGAATGACCACAGCAACGCACGGACTTCGCCGGGGCGCACGGCGACGATCCGGGTGAGCCAGCGGTGTTGTGGATGTGCGTGCAACGGACAGCTACGGTTTCAGACCGGGCGCCGCGGGCGGGCGCGCCGGAATTACCGCTGCAAGTCGTCCGGCGGTCGTGTTGCGTGCGAAGCGGCAGCGCTTCTCCGGATGCGGCGGTTCCATGCGGGATCTCGAGTTCGACATCAACGAACGCCATTATGGGCCAGCTCATCCGGAGAAAACAGAACCTGCCGCGACAATCGTCCGGCCAAAGCCGCAGGACATGGTCATTGATCCGGGGCGGATCCCGCGCTGCAGCGCCAGCCCGGCGTGCAAGATTGCTGCGGCGGGCCCGCACGCCGCCGGTGCGCACTTGGCGCTGCGCGTAACGCGCAGGTTACAGTTACAATATGCGGACCATCAGCGCCCGGCAGCCGTTCGTCCGCAGGGCGCCCAAAAGATCAACTTCAGGGGGAGCCTAGCCATGCGTAGCAGCCGTTTTGTCCTGTGTTTAATTGTTGCGGCCGTACTGGTCGCGAGCACCGGCGCGATCGCCCAGGGTTACCCGAACAAACCGATCCGCGTCATCGTGCCGTTCGGCGCCGGCGGCCCTGCTGACATCTATGCGCGTTACCTTGGCCAGCAGATGCTGCAGCCGCTTGGCCAGCCGTTCGTGGTCGAGAACCGCCCGGGCGCCGGTTCGATCATCGGTACCGACCTGGTGGCAAAGTCCGCGCCCGACGGCTATACGCTGCTGTTGATGTCGAATACCCATACCATCAATGAATCCCTGATCCCGAAAAAGCCTTTTGCGCTGATGAAGGATTTCGTGCCGGTCGCGCCGGTCAACTATTCGGATCTGGTGCTGGTGGTGCATCCGTCGGTGCCGGCGAAGTCGGTGGTCGAACTGGTCGCGCTGGCCAAGACCAAGGCGAAGGGCATGAGTTACGCCTCCTCCGGCAACGGCACCCCCTACCACCTGGCCGGCGAACTGTTCAAGTCGATGGCCAAGGTGGACATACTCCACGTGCCGCACAAGGGTAGCGGCGAGGCGCGCACCAGCGTGATGAGCGGACAGGTCGACATGATGTTCGATGCCATCACCACGATGACGCCGAACGTCCGTGCCGGTCGCGTGCGGGCGCTGGGCACGACCGGTCTCAAGCGTTCCAAGGTATTGTCGGATGTGCCGACGGTGTCCGAGGCCGGTGTCAAAGGCTATGAATCCCCGATCTGGCTGGGCGTGATGGCGCCGCGAGGGACGCCGAAGGCCATCATCGACCGCCTGAATGCCGAAATCACCAAAGTGACCTCGCGTCCGGAAACGGCCGCGGCCTGGGACAAGCAGGGCGCGCTGGCCTTGACGATGTCGGTGGCGGAATTCGAGACGTATCTGAACAAGGACATCGCGAAATGGGCGCATGTCGTCAAAGTGTCGGGGGCGCGCCAGGATCGATGAACGGCGGGTCGCACGACAGCATGGTTCGAGCAGGTTTGAGCAACTGAACAACGAAGGAGCACAGCGGCATGCGTCTGGTTACATTCTCCGATGACAATGGCGCGCGCGTGGGCGTGCACGACCGGGAGTCCAACACTATCGTCGATCTGGCGGCATCGACACGCCTGCCCCGGGACATGACGGCCTTTGTCGCCTTGGGCAGGAATGGCCTCGCGCGCGCGCGCAAGGCCGTCAAGAGCGGCGAGGGCCGCCTGCCACCGGCGAGCGTCAAGCTGCTGGCGCCGTTTCCGCGACCGGCAAAAAACATCCTCTGCGTGGGCAAGAACTATCATGACCATGCCCGCGAGTTCCACAACAGCGGTTTTGATGCCAGTGCCGGCAAGGATGCCATTCCGGAAGTGCCGATCATGTTCACCAAGTGGCCAAACTCGGTGATCGGCCCCGGCGAGGCGATCCCCAGTGCCAACGATTACACCAATTCGGTGGACTACGAAGGCGAACTGACGGTCGTCATGGGTGAGGGCGGTCGAAACATTTCGCAGAAGGATGCCTACAAGCATGTCTACGGCTACACCATCATCAACGATGTCACGGCCCGTACCCTGCAAAACCGCCACAAGCAGTGGTTTCTCGGCAAGAGCCCGGACGGCTTCTGCCCGATGGGCCCCTGCATCGTGACCGCCGACGAGATCAAGGATGTGACCCAGCTGCGGCTGCTGACCAAGGTCAACGGCGAATTGCGGCAGGATGCGTTCGTCAGCCAGCTGATTTTCGACATTCCCCGCCTGATCGAGGACCTGTCCCGGGTGATGACGCTGGAGCCGGGTGACCTGATCGCCACCGGCACCTGTGCCGGTGTCGGCATCGGTTTCAATCCGCCGAAGTACCTGCAGCCCGGTGACCGCGTTGCCATTACCATCGAGCCGATCGGCACGCTCGAGAATCCGGTGGCTTGAGCGCTGCGATGAGATTTGTCAGGTACGAGCGTAACGGTGCATTGCGGCTCGGTGCGCTGGATGGCGACGCGGTGGTCGATCTGCTGGATGCGGCGCCCAACGGCACCGCCGCGAAAATGCTCGCTGCCTTCGCCGACATGACGCGCCTGATCGCGGCGGGAGCCGAAGGGATCAGGGTCGCGCGTGCCGCACTGGCAGCTGCCGGTGCCGCGGCGCGCACGCCGCTCGCCACGGCGAAGCTGCGGGCACCGCTGGCGCCGACGCTGATCCTGTGCAGCGGCGAGAATTACTGGGATCACCGCGACGAGAAACCCGAAGTGACGCGCAAGGATCCGGAATTTTTCCTGAAAACAGGCCTCGGCGTCATCGGCCCGGGCGACGATATCATCCGTGACGAGCGCGTGACCCGAAAGCTCGACTATGAAACCGAGTTGCTGATCGTCATCGGCAAGGCCGGCCGCCACATCCCGGCGGCACGTGCGCTGGAGCATGTTTACGGTTACAGCATCATCAACGATGTCACGGCGCGTGACCGCCAGGTGACGCTGCGTCCGGACGGTTCGTCAGTGTACAACCTCGGTCCCGGCAAGAATTTTGATGCCTGCGCGCCGATCGGGCCGGCATTGGTGACGGCCGACGAGGTGACGGATCCGCAGAACCTGGCGCTGAACACTTATGTCAACGGCGAATTGCGCCAGAGCAACACCACCGGGAAAATGATCTGGACCTGCGCGCAACTGGTGGAGTTTTTCTCGACCTTCGTCACGCTGCAGCCCGGGGTGGTCATTTCCACCGGCACGCCGGGCGGCACGGCATGGGGCACGGATCCGGAACTTGGCGGCAAAAAGCCGATGCGCAGGGACGTGGTGACCGCGAATGGTTATCTGCAGCCCGGCGACACGGTCATTTGCGAGATCAAGGGTGTCGGGCGCCTGGTCAACAACGTCGTCGCGGCCGCATAATTCGCGGCAATCAGCCATCAATCAAGCACAAATCAACAACGGAGGATGACAACATGAAACGCATTGTTTTTGCCCTGATCGCTGCGCTCACTGCGGCGGGCGCACAGGCACAGGATGCATTCCCGAGCCGCGCAATGACCATGATCGTGCCGTTCCCGCCGGGCGGTGTTGCCGATATTACCGGCCGCCCGACAGCGGCGGCGATGGAGAAAATTCTCAGGCACCCGGTGACGAT
>RPOR01000019.1 GCA_003820645.1 Betaproteobacteria bacterium | reverse complement strand
GCGCTTGCCGGGGCACGTGCTTGCAGTTTGACACATGCGCTTGATTTCCCATAGAATTCGCGGTTTCCCTGAACCACGAGAACGCGCTGGAACAAGCATGAAGACCTATTCCGCCAAACCGCACGAGATCAAACGCGACTGGTACGTGGTGGACGCCTCCGGCAAAGTGCTGGGCAGGCTCGCCGCTGAGATCGCGCATCGCCTGCGCGGCAAACACAAGCCCGAGTTCACCCGTCATATCGACACCGGCGATTTTATCGTTGTCGTCAATGTCGACAAACTGCGCGTTACCGGCAACAAGGCCAAGGACAAGGTGTACCACCGGCACAGCGGTTATCCCGGTGGCATCTACACCACGAGCTTTGAGAAGATGCAGGCCAAATTTCCGGCGCGCGTGCTCGAGAAAGCGGTGAAAGGCATGTTGCCCAAGGGACCGCTCGGTTACGCAATGCTGAAAAAGCTGAAAGCGTATGTCGGCACCGACCATCCGCATATCGCGCAGCAGCCCAAGACCCTCGAAATCTAGGACCACAGACCATGGCAGTTCAAAAGAACTACGGTACCGGCCGGCGTAAGAGCGCAGTAGCACGGGTTTACCTGCAGCCCGGCAAGGGCAGCATTGTTGTTAACGGCAAGCCGGTAGACGAATTTTTCTCGCGCGAAACCGGACGTATGGTGGTGCGCCAGCCACTGGCATTGATCGAAAAGCTCGATACGTTTGATATCAGCGTCAACGTCGTCGGCGGCGGCGAATCCGGTCAGGCCGGCGCGGTGCGCCACGGTATCACCCGTGCGCTGATCGATTACGACGCGGCACTGAAACCGGCGCTGCGCAAGGCCGGGCTCGTCACGCGCGATGCGCGCGAAGTCGAGCGCAAGAAAGTTGGCTTGCGCAAGGCGCGGCGGCGCAAGCAGTTCTCCAAGCGTTAACGCAGTTTTTGGAAGAACCGTGTTTCGGACAAAGCCGCCTCAGGGCGGCTTTGTCGTCTCTGGCGGAAATGTCGCTGTAAGCCGACAGATCGGCGGGCAGGGAAGGCAGGCAGAACATGACTCAAAAGACCATCAGAGTGGGGATCGTCGGCGGCACCGGCTATACCGGCGTCGAACTGCTGCGGTTGCTGGCGCAGCATCCGCATTGCGAGTTGCGGGCGATAACGTCGCGCAAGGAAGCCGGCATGGCGGTCGCCGACATGTTTTCGAATTTGCGTGGCCGGGTGAGCCTGCGATTCACTGAACCCGCCGCAGCCGGCCTCGAGCAATGCGATGTGGTGTTTTTCGCCACACCCAACGGCGTTGCCATGCAGGAGGCACGTGCTCTGGTCGAAGCGGGTGTGCGGATCGTCGATCTCGCCGCAGATTTTCGCATCCGTGACGTCAGCGTCTGGGAGCAGTGGTACAAGATGAAGCATGCTTGCCCGGAACTCGTCGCCGAGGCGGTATACGCGCTGCCGGAAGTCAACCGGGAAGAAATCAGGAAGGCCCGGGTGATCGCCAATCCGGGTTGTTATCCGACGGCGGTTCAGCTGGGATTTCTGCCGCTGATCGAGGCCGGCTGCGTCGATGCCCATCACCTGATCGCTGATGCCAAATCCGGCGTTTCCGGGGCGGGCCGCAAGGCCGAAGTGCACATTCTGCATGCTGAAGCTGCAGATAATTTCAAGGCCTATGGCGTGTCGGGCCACCGCCACCAGCCGGAAATCGCGCAGGGACTGGCGCGGGCGGCGGGGCATCCCGTCGGGCTGGTGTTTGTGCCGCACCTGACGCCAATGATCCGTGGCATTCACGCCACGCTGTACGCGCGGCTGACCAAATCGGTGGACCTGCAGGCGCTGTATGAAAAGCGCTATGCAGGTGAGGTTTTCGTCGATGTCATGCCGGCGGGCAGCCATCCGGAAACGCGTTCGGTGCGCGGTGCCAATCTGTGCCGCATTGCCGTGCATCAGCCGCAGGGCGGCGACACGGTGGTCGTGCTTTCGGTGATCGACAATCTGGTCAAGGGCGCCGCAGGCCAGGCGGTGCAGAACATGAATATCATGTTCGGGCTGGCCGAGGACACCGGCCTGACTCAGGTCGCGCTGTTGCCCTGAACGCATGAGGCGCACGCTCAAAGCCATTGTGCGCCGTTTTGGCATTGACGCCCCGCGCCTTGCGGTGCGTCCGCACATGCCATGGTATTGGCGCTGGAGCGGCGTGGTCGCCGGCGGGGCGCTGGTGACCGTGGTCGCCTGGTTTACCTATGACTTCGGCCTTGAATATGCCGGCTTCCGTCAGGGAGAGGCGGTGCGCCTGCGCGCGCAGCTCGATGAAACCGTGCGCCTGCAACAGGCCGAACTGGCAGAGCTGAATGCCAAGATCGCCGCGGCGGAACGCCAGTTACAGATTGAGCGCGCGACCTTCGGCGACCTTGCGCGGCAGGTTAAATCGCTGGCGCAGGAAAACGCCACGCTCAAGGAAGATCTCGCGTTTTTCCACTCGCTGACGGCGACCGGCAAGGAGGGCGCCATCAGCGTCAACCGGTTTCGCCTGATGCCGGAAACGGTGCCCGGCGAGTATCGTTACCAGTTGCTGCTGGTCCAGACGGGCGAGCGGGCGAAGGAGTTCCGTGGCCGATTGCAGTTCGTATTGAATCTGCACCAGGATGGCCGTAAAGTGGTTTTAATGCTGCCTGAGGATCCCAAGGGGGCATCCAAAGAATATCAGGTCAGTTTCAAGCTGTTCCAGCGCATCGAGGGCATGTTCCGGGTTGCGCCCGATGCCGCGGTAAAGAGTCTGCAAGTGCGCGTGTTCGAAGGCAGTTCCAATACCCCGAAACTGACGCATAACGTGAATCTTTCATAGCGGGAGGCTTCCATGTTCGGTAAAAAACACACCAAACCCCAGAACCGCATCGACTGCCTGATCGGCGCGGGCACCGTCGTTAAAGGTGATCTGACCTTTGATGGCGGACTGCGCGTCGATGGGCAAGTGCACGGCAATGTGTTTTCCGCCGAGGGCAAGCCGGGCACGCTGGTGCTGTCAGAGGCGGCGCGGATCGAGGGCGAAATCCGCGTTTCGCACGTGGTTATCAACGGGACTGTAGTCGGCCCGGTGCATGCCGCAGACTATGTCGAACTCCAGAGCAAGGCGAATGTCACAGGGGATGTGTATTATCGGACGCTGGAGATGCAGCTGGGCGCCGTGGTCCAGGGACGTCTGGTGTACCAGGATGACATCAAGGCTGACAAGGTTCTGAAATTCAAGCCCGCTGCAGCGGATTGACCGCGGACTGTGGGGACGGGGATAATACGTTTCCATTTAGCAGTTGCACAGACAACATCAGGAGCTAGCGATGAATGCCGTAACAGAAATGATGCCGGAGCAGTTGGTGTTTACCGAAAATGCCGCGACCAAGGTGCGCCAGCTGATTGAGGAAGAGGGCAATCCCGGGCTCAAGCTGCGGGTGTTTGTCACCGGTGGCGGCTGTTCCGGATTCCAGTACGGGTTTACGTTCGACGAAGCCGTGAACGAGGACGACACGTCGCTGCAAAAGGGCGGCGTCACGCTGCTGATCGATCCGATGAGCCTGCAGTACCTGACGGGCGCCGAAATCGATTACCAGGAAAATGTCGAAGGTGCGCAGTTCGTCATCAAGAATCCCAATGCGAGCTCCACCTGCGGGTGTGGCTCGTCGTTCTCTGCGTAATCGGCAGTATCAGGCGGCAAGATCAGCGGGGGCTCAAGCCCCCGTTTTGTTTGTCGGTGGGATGGCGCCGGTACCAGTCATGGCGGGTAAACTGCGCCAAGAATCCGCGGCCCCCGCGCGCCGGTGACATGCGGCAGGTTGCCCGGCTCGCCGGCCAGCGCCCGTTGTGCCAGCCAGGCAAAAGCGGCTGCTTCCACTGATTCGGCGGCAATGCCCAGTTCGTCGGTAACGGCAACGCGGCGCTGAGGCAGCAGCGCAGCAAGGCGTTCGCGCAGCACGTCGTTGCGGGCGCCGCCGCCGCACAGATAAATGTCCGCGGCATTGACGCAGTGTGCATCAAGCGCACGCGCGATGGTTGCTGCGGTCAGCTGGCACAACGTGGCCTGCACATCCACGGGGCGTTCATGGCCCGCCAGCGCATCCCGGAGCTGCTGCAGATTGAACATGTCGCGGCCGGTGCTTTTGGGCGGCGACCGGGCGAAGAACTCGTGCACGAGCAGGCGCTCGAGCAACTCGGGCAACGCTTTGCCCTGTGCGGCCCACGCTCCACCGGCATCGTAGGCAGCGCCTTGATGCGCCATGATCCAGCTATCCATCAGTACATTGCCCGGGCCGCAGTCGAAACCGATGACCTCGCCTTGCGCCGGGAGATAGGTGATGTTGGCGATGCCACCGATGTTGACCACCGCACGTGAGCGCTGCGGATGGGCGAACACCGCGCGATGGAAGGCCGGCACCAGCGGCGCGCCTTCGCCGCCGGCGGCGATATCACGGCTGCGGAAATCGCATACCACGCGGATGCCCGAGAGTTCGGCGAGCAGCGCGCCATTGACCAGTTGTATGGTGTACCCGGCTTCAGGACGATGGCGTACGGTTTGGCCGTGGCAGCCGATGGCGGTCACCTCGGCGGCGGTGACTGCTGCCTGCGCGAGCAGCGTGCGTACCACCGTCGCGTAACCCAGCGACAATGCGTTCGCCGCCAGCGCGGCCCGGTGCAGTTCGTTGTTGCCGGGATCGTTCAGTCCGAGCAGCGTGCCCCGCAACTGCGGCGAAAACGGCTGATGGGTGTGGTGCAGCAGTGCGGGAGCGCCGTCGAGCGCGACCAGCACGGCGTCGATGCCGTCCATGCTGGTGCCGGACATCAACCCGATATGCAGACCGGGCATCGCGGGGGTGGTTACTGTGTGGTCGAGGTGCGGACCTGTCGCAGCAGCGCAAGGCGCTCGGCGATCGGTTGCGAGGTTGCGTCAAATGCGGCGCGGTATTGCGGCGCCAGCGGCGGTGCCGGCGGCATCGCGATGCGCAACGGATCCTGATGGGCGTTGTTGATGCGGAATTCGTAATGCAGGTGAGGGCCAGTGGCGAGACCCGTGCTGCCGACATAACCGATGATATCGCCTTGGGCGACGCGTCTACCGCTGTGGATGCCCGGCGCAAAGCCCGACAGATGACCGTACCAAGTCGTGTACTTTGACTGATGCCGCACCACGACCAGGTTGCCGTAACCGCCCTGGCGCCCGGCGAATTCGACGATGCCGCCGCCGGTAACCTTGACCCGGGTGCCGGTGGGCGCCGCGTAATCCACGCCGGTGTGCGCGCGCCAGGTCTTCAGCACCGGATGAAAGCGTGCCCGTGTGAATCCTGAACTGATGCGCGAGAATTCCAGCGGCGAACGCAGGAAGGCCTTGCGGATGTTCTTGCCGTCGAGCGTGTAATAACCGCCCTCGCCCTCGGGATTCTCAAACCATACTGCATGGAACGTTTTGCCCTGATTGGTGAATTCCGCTGCCAGCAGTCGGTTGGACCTGACCGGTTCGCCCTGATGGTACTGCACTTCGTAGACTGCGGAGAAACGGTCGCCGCGGCGCAGATCGCGATGGAAGTCGATGTCGGTGGAAAAGACGTCGGCGATCTGGACGGCGATTGCGTCGGACATGCCGGCGGCATCAGTGGCGGCGAACAGCGAGGAAACGATTTCGCCGGAGCGCATGTGTACCTGGGTTTCGACGGTCGCCGGCCCTTGCCAGACCTGCAGCGCATCGCCGCTTTGATCGATTTTCAGCAATTGCGTGCCGTTGAGGTAACGCAATGCCAGCAACTGGCCGGTCGCGTTGGTCTGGGCGCGCACCGTGCGTCCCGGGATCAGCCGGTACAACGCGCGCGCGTCGCGGGTACGCTGCAGCACCTGAGCCGCGCTGGTTTCATCGATCTGCAGGCGCTGCAATATCGACGCGATCGTGTCGCCGCGCTCGATGCGCGTTTCGTGCCAATAGGTGTCGGCGGAGGCGTCAGTAGCGGCCGGTGTCGGCAGGGCCAGTTCTTCAACCACGCTCCTGCGTTCGACGCTGTCAGTGACGGTATCCGGCGCGATACCGAACGCCGCCATGACGCCGACGAACGGCAGCACCAGCGCGAGCAGGACACGGCGCGGCGTCCTGGCGTGAAGCAGGTTCGAGAACTTTTGCGCTAGAATCGCGAATTGCGCAGATGGCATGCGCTTCCCTTATGATTTACAAGCATTTTTTCAGGCCGAAGCTTAGCAGAATCCCGCCAAGCGGAAAACCCGTTTTTTGCATCGTGAAATAACGCACATAATGACCACGATCGATCGTCAAATCGAAATCATCCGCCACGGCTGTGACGAACTGCTGCGCGAGCCGGAGTTGCGCGAAAAGCTCGCTGCCGGCCGGCCGTTGCGCGTCAAGGCCGGTTTCGATCCGACCGCGCCAGACCTGCACCTCGGCCACACCGTGCTGATCAACAAGCTGCGGCAATTCCAGAAACTTGGTCACCATGTGCTGTTCCTGATCGGCGATTTTACCGGCATGATTGGCGATCCCACCGGCAAGAATGTGACCCGCCCGCCGCTGACCCGCGCAGAAGTCGCGCGCAATGCCGAAACGTACACCGCCCAGGTTTTTCGCATCCTCGACCGCGCGCGCACCGAAGTGGTGTTCAATTCGGCGTGGATGGACCGCATGGGTGCGGCTGACATGATCAAGCTCGCTGCATCGCATACGGTCGCGCGCATGCTCGAGCGCGACGATTTTTCCAAGCGTTACCACGGCAACCAGCCGATCGCCATTCACGAATTCCTCTATCCGCTGGTGCAGGGGTACGATTCGGTCGTCCTCAAGGCCGACATCGAACTCGGCGGTACGGACCAGAAATTCAACCTGTTGATGGGGCGTGAACTGCAGAGGCACCACGGCCAGCCGTCGCAGTGCATCCTGACCATGCCGCTGCTCGAAGGCCTGGACGGCGTCAACAAGATGTCGAAATCACTGGGCAACTATGTCGGCATCCAGGATGCGCCCAGCGAGATTTTCGGCAAACTGATGTCGGTCTCTGACGAGCTGATGTGGCGCTATATTGAACTGCTGTCGTTCGAGCCGCTGGAAACCATTCGCCAGTGGCGCGCTGACGTGGCTGCCGGTCGCAATCCGCGCGACATCAAGGTCGGATTCGCGCAGGAAATCGTCACCCGTTTCCACGGCACGGACGCTGCGCGCAACGCGCTTGCCGATTTCGAGGCGCGTTTCAGGCAGCATGAAATCCCCGACGATCTCGCCGAAGTGAAACTCGCAGCCGAAGGCGACGGACTGCCGATTGCCGCCGCGCTGAAGCAGGCGGGTCTGACGCCAAGCACATCGGATGCGCTGCGCATGCTGGCGCAGGGTGGCGTCAAAATGGACGGCGAGAAGGTCAGTGACAAGTCGCTGCTACTGGTCCGCGGCGCGAGCGTCGTGCTGCAGGTCGGCAAGCGCAAGTTCGCGCGCGTCACCGTCAGCTAAATACAAAATAAAAACAGTTAGTTATAAAACTCCGGCGGCACAGGCAGCCACGCCGGCAAGCGTTGCTTACCTGCCGTCCTGCGCCGGCGCGTTGTACTGGCGCATGAATGCCGTGTCGATACGATCCTTCCAGCGCCACACCCATGCGCCGCTGAACGCGAACGGTCCATACGAGGCCACCGCGTAGCGATCGCCGGTGCTGATCAGCGCCAGTGCGCTGCGCTGCGGACGGTAGGCGACCAACGCTGCGCCGCGCAGCGCACGACGGAGATTCTCCGCGAGCGGCGGGCCCTGGCGCACTGCGTACACTCCCGACTTCGGGCGTGGCGTAGCCATCATCGCGGCCACATCGCCGGCGGCAAACAGCCAGGCATGCGACGGCGACTGCAGATGCGCATTGACGGCGATGAAGCCGGCCGTGTCGGTCTGCAGGCCGCTTGCGCGCGGCCAGCGTGGGGCAGCAGCGCCGGTCACCCAGATGACATGATCGGCAGGCTGTACTTCACCGTCTCGGAGCACCAAACCATCGGCCGTCGCGCTTTGCACCGGCGCATTGAGGCGCAGGCTGATGCCGCGTTGGCGCAATACGGCAGTGAAGCGGCGCCGGACGCGCGTCGGGTGCGACGCCAGTATCGCCGATCCGTCGGTGATCAGCGTGAACCGTGCGCGGCCGCTGTCGGCACGGATGCGGTGCTGCATGGCCAGCGCGAGCTCGACACCGCCGGCACCGGCCCCGACGACGGCGATCCGCAGGTCGATCGTTGCGCTGCGCGCGGCTGCGCGCAACGTGGCCCAATATTCGAGGAAGCGGGGCACGGGTTTGATCGGTATGCCATGACGGGCTGCGCCGGGAATACCGGCGATGACCGGCGTTGATCCGGTATCCACGGACACCACGTCGAAAGCGTGTTTCGATCCGTCGGCACAGCTTGCGCTGCGGCGCTCTGTATCGATGCCGGTGACCGAGGTGCCGATCCATGCCGCGCCGGCGCGGCGACACAGCGCGTCGAGGTCGATGTGACAATCTCCAAAATGGTAATGCCCTGCGATGAGGCCGGGCAGCATGCCGGAATACGAGGTATGACGGTCCGGGCTGATCAGCGCGACTGCTGCGCCCGGTTCCGGATTGATGCCGAAGCGCCGGATGACTTCGACGTGGCTGTGGCCGCCGCCGATCAGCAGCAGGCGTTTTGATGTCACCGCAGTTTCATCGCGTTTGCCACACCTCTTTCAGCCGCGCTTCGCGGCCGCAGCTGGTCTTGTAGTACTTGTAGCGAATCGGATTCTTGCGGTAGTAATCCTGGTGGTAGTCCTCGGCCGCATAAAACTCGGCCGCACGCGTGATCAGCGTGTGTACCTCCCCGGTAAACGGTTTGTGCTTCAGCAAGGCGGATTTGGAAGCTTCGGCTGCCTTGCGCTGCTCTTCGGTGTGATAAAAAATTTCGCTGCGATACTGCGAGCCATGATCGCAGAACTGGCCGTTGGCCTGCGTCGGGTCGATGTTGCGCCAGAACGCGTCGAGCAGCTGCGCGTAGCTGACTTTGGCCGGGTCATAGA
The DNA here is from genome assembly GCA_003820645.1 of Betaproteobacteria bacterium. Taxonomy (GTDB): domain Bacteria; phylum Pseudomonadota; class Gammaproteobacteria; order Burkholderiales; family SG8-41. The sequence continues at coordinate 22,746 of RPOR01000019.1, read as the reverse complement.
CCACCTGCACCACTTCATTATGGCCGGTACTGCCGGAAGACACCTGGTTGTAAGTCGGATTCTTGGTGCGGCCGCCCATATAGCCCGAAGTCGTCGACACCACGCCCGGCACCTTGTCGAATGCCTCTTCGACGCACCAGAAACAGCCGCCGCCGAAGGTCGCCACGGCGGTGGTGACGTTGGCGCCTGCCGCAGTCGACGGTGCAGTCTGCGCCTGGGCCAGTGCCGGCCCCAACAGCGTGCAGGCGAGCGCGAGGCGCCACAAAATACCTTTCAAAATCATGCACATCATTTGATGTCTCCCGGTTAAAACCAGTATATCGGATAATCGCAATCCCGAACCCGGCGCACCGGGCAGTTGCCTATTAGTGGAGAAAACATGCGGCGCATTACACTCACGCAGTATCTGGTTGAACAGCAGCGGGAAAAAGGCATTGTTTCCGCGGAACTGCGGTTGCTGATCGAAGTCGTCGCCCGGGCGTGCAAATCGATCGGCAATGCGGTCAGCAAGGGCGCGCTGACCGGCATCCTCGGCAATGCGGGCAGCGACAACGTGCAGGGCGAAGCGCAGAAGAAGCTCGACGTCATCTCCAACGAAGTGCTGCTCGAGGCCAACGAATGGGGCGGCCACCTCGCCGCGCTGGCGTCGGAAGAGATGGAGCATCCGCATCAGATTCCCAACCGCTATCCGCGCGGCGAATTCCTGCTGCTGATCGATCCGCTCGACGGCTCGTCGAATATCGATGTCAACGTGTCCATCGGCACTATTTTTTCGGTCCTGCGCTGCGCCGAAGGCTGTGAACCCACCGAGCAGGCGTTCCTGCAGCCCGGTGCACGGCAGGTTGCCGCCGGGTTTGCAGTGTACGGACCATCGACCATACTGGTGCTGACGGTGGGTAACGGCGTCGCCGGCTTCACGCTGGATCGCGAAATGGGCAGCTGGGTGCTGACTCAGCCGCGAATTGAAATCCCCGCCGACACCGCCGAATTCGCGATCAACATGTCGAACATGCGCAATTGGGAAGCGCCGATCAAACGCTACATCGACGAGTGCCTCGCGGGCAAAACCGGGCCGTTAGGCAAGGACTACAACATGCGCTGGGTGGCCTCGATGGTTGCCGATGTCTATCGCATCCTGTCACGCGGCGGCATTTTCATGTACCCGCAGGACGCCAAGCACAAGGAAGGCCGGCTGCGGCTGATGTACGAGGCCAATCCGATGGCGTTCATCGTCGAGCAGGCGGGCGGCGCGGCGACCAACGGCCATCAGCGCATACTGGACATTCAGCCGACCCGGCTGCATCAGCGGGCTGGCGTGATTCTCGGTTCGCGTAACGAAGTCGAGCGCGTGACCGCGTATCACCGGAACCCCGGATAGGCGTTGGCCGCACGCCGTGAGCAATCGGTCCGGACAGCGCCTTCGCGCGCTGATCCCTATTGAAGGAGGTATCCATGTCGGCGAACGGCGAAACTGCAGGCGCGCGTGAAGTCGCCACGCTGGGCGGCGGTTGTTTCTGGTGTCTGGAGGCGGTATTCGACGGCCTGACGGGGGTTGATTCGGTCGAATCCGGTTACAGCGGAGGCCACCTGAAGAACCCGACCTATGAAGACATCTGCGGCGGCGACACCGGTCACGCCGAAGTGGTCCGCGTGACTTTCGATCCGGCAGTGGTGACTTACCGCGACATCCTCGACGTGTTTTTTGCGATCCATGACCCGACAACGCTCAATGCGCAGGGCAACGACATCGGCACCCAGTATCGTTCGGTGATCTTTTTCCATACACCGGAGCAGAAAACCGTTGCCGAAGAGGCGATACGCCGGTTGACCGCGGCCCGGGCATACGGCAAACCCATTGTCACCGAACTGGTCCCGGCGCCGGTCTTCTACCAGGCCGAGCCCTATCACCAGGAATATTTCGAGCGCAATCCACGTCAACCCTACTGCCAATACGTAGTGTCGCCCAAGGTCGCAAAATTCCGCCAGCAGTTCGCGGCCCGGTTGAAGAAATAGCCGCGCCGCATTCAGGCCGCACGCACCGGTATGCGATTGTTCACGTTTCGCCGGCGTGCTGGCGCTGCCGCGCGCTGGCAATGATCGCCTGTGCCAGCTTGATCAGTGTCAGCGGCGCCGACCCCTCGGCCTTGTTGTTGGCGATGATGGTGCATTCCTGCCCCGCCGCCACGGTGGCCATGCACAGCCGGGCGATCGATTCGCGGGTTGCGCTGTCCTCGTCGACCAGCTGGTCGAATGGTGTAAAGCGCGCCTTGGCTTCCTCGTAGCTGTAAGTTGCCTGCAGGTTCCAGCGCACGAACAGCGGGCCGGGCCCGAAGCCGGACATCGCCGCCGCCTGAGCGGCGACCGGCGGCATCCGCGGATGCACGCTGACGCAGTAGCGCGCTCCGGCGTCCTTCAGCGAGGCGAAAAACCGCCGGTTGATGATCCGGTCATCGCGCATCTCGATGGCATAGCGCGGCCCCTGCGGCAGGCGCTCAAGGAACTCGTGCAGTTGCGCGATGAAGCGTTCCGGTGACCGCGTCAGCATGCGTCCCAGCGGCGGGAACTGGAACAGCAGCGCTCCGGCAGTCGCGCCCAGGCCTTCGCATACCGGTTCGACAAAGTGCTCGATCGCATAACCGGCATCGAGGAAACGCTCGTTGGCGCTGCCCCGGCCGCCATTGTCGCCGTGGAGCCAGGGACTGGTCAGCAGGCTGGGTGCCTTGACGACGAAGCGGAAACTGTCGGGAACCTGCCGGGCATAACTCGCGTACTGGCGCGCCGTCAGCGGTGCATAAAACGAGCGGTCCACGCCTACAGCACCGAGCAGCGGATGCTGCGCATAGGCGGCGAGCCCGTAGCGCGACAGGTCGCCGGGCGCCACTGCGTCCGCCCAGACGATGCCCCGCCAGCCGGGGAAATGCCATGACGATGTGCCCAGGCGCACCCCGGGCGGCAGCTGGCGCGCCAGATCTCTCACTTCCTGCGGCACCGGTGCGGCGGCAACAGCGACCGCCCCGCGCGCCGCGTTGGCGCGCGCATCGCCCTCGAACAGGGAGAGTTGTCTGGTCATGGCGGCGCCAGTTCACCCGCGGGCAATGGCAGCATGGGGCCTGTGCGCTGATCGCGTATGTTGCAGATACACAATTCAAATTCCCCGACTAGGTCATTGATTTGTTTCTGCTCTTGCGCCGCAGGCTGGCTCCCGGACGCGGCGGGCGAGGGAGGCGCTATTGTGCGGCGAGTCGGCCGGAGATTCAAACGGATTGCATACCCGCCGGCTACGCGTCGGTACAGTGCCCGTTCCGCGCGCGCCGTACACCCGTGTTTCCCCTCTGGCAAACATTGACAAAGGCGTTTTCCCTCGGCATCCTCTCGTCACCGTGCGCTATCACGGCAAACCAGTCTAACCTGACCAACTGATCCTATCCGGACCTACACGGGAGAACACTCGATGGCTGCAAAGAAAAAAGCTACCAAGAAACCCGCCGCTAAGAAAAAGAAAAGCGGCGCGAAGCGCAAACCCAATGCTGCATTCATGAAGCCGATGCAACCGAGCGCAGCGCTCGGCGCAGTGATCGGCACTGGCGCAATGCCCCGCACCGAAGTCACCAAGAAAATCTGGGCCTACATCAAAAAACACGGCCTGCAGGACAGCAAGAACCGCCGCAACATCAACGCTGACGAGAAGCTGAAAGACGTCTTCGGCGGCAAGAAGCAGGTGTCGATGTTTGAGATGACCAAGCTGGTCAACAAACACCTGAAATAGGCTGCCTCTACAGCGGCGAAAGCGGGGCGCTCAGGCGCCCCGTTTGTTTTTGCGGTAGCCGCGGCGGTATGCAGTACCGACGCTTTTCCGTGCGGCGATCTTCTTTGCGTTGCCGCGCGCTAGCGCCTGCTGGCGTAGAAGCCGCCGAACAGCAGCACGGCCGCCATGGCCCAGAACACCGGTGTCATGCCCAGCGCGGCCCCGACGATGCCGAAGAGCAGCGGAATGCCCGCCTGCGTCAGGTTCAGCAGGAACGTGCGCACGCCGACCACTTCACCGCCGCGTCCCGGCGGCGCGGTGTTGTAGAGCACCGCCATGATCATCGGCTGCGTCCCGCCGATGGCCAGCCCGATCAGGAAGGCCACCGCCATCAGCAGCGGCACCTGTTCGATCAGCGGAAATACCGCCATTGCCGCGCCGGTGGCGAGCATGCCGCCGATCAGCATCGTCCATTCGCGCAGCCGGTGCACCAGCAGCGGCAGCACCAGGCGCACCAGGAAAATCGCCGCCCCGAATGCGCCAAGGATCAAGCCGATGGTGGAGGCCGACAGCCCGAGCCGCGTGCCATGGATCGGTGTGACGAAGGTGAACAGGTCCCACGCCATCGACAACACCGCGCTGGCGACAAACGCACGACGCAGGTTGCGGATGCGGAACAGGTCGATCAGGCGCCTGGGATCAGCGCCATGTGCCGGTGCCGGATGCGCGGGCAGCGTGATCCGCCGCGCCAGCAGCAGTGCGATACCGGCGACCACGCTGGCGCCCAGCAGCAGGAAGGTCATGCGGTGGCCGATCAGGTCGATGGCGAAGCCGGAAATCGTCGGCCCGAGGAAACCCGAGGTCGAAAACGCCAGTGCCAGCAGGCTGAAATTGCGCGAACGCTGCGCCGGCGGACCCAGCAGGCCGGCGGCCTGGTTGACGCAGATATGCACCAGCATGAATCCGCTGCCGGCCATTGCACTGACGATGAACAGGGTCTCGATGCGCGGTACCGCGACCGCCAGCAGCAGTGCCCCGAGTACTGCACCGGCGCCGATGAGCAGCGGCGTGCGCACACCGATGCGGTCGATGGTGCGTCCCCAGCCCACCGCAAACAGCAGCGGCACCGCCGCCAGCAGCGAGATCAGCACGCCGACCGTCAACGCCGAGGCCTGCAGGTGGAGTGCGAACAGTGACAGCGTGACACGGGCGCCGGCGAATGCCAGATGCAGCAATATCGTCAGCAGCACGATGAAACGGATGCTCGTCCCGCCCCTCATCGCGCCGCCCCTCGCGCGGACTCGGCCCGCCACGACACCATGGCCACGCCGAGGCAGGTAATGACGATGCCCGTCAGCGAAATCGCCGTCGGCACCACGCCGAACATCGCCAGTTCCAGCGCCACCGCGATAATCGGCGTCAGGTAAATCAGGCTGGTGACTTTGGTGGCCTGGCCGCGGCGCATCAGCGTATGGAAGGCGTTGACTCCCAGGATCGACGCCCCGATCACCAGAAACACGATCGCAGCGGCAAGTGTCCATGACCAGCGCACGACCGTGCCCTCGATCAGCCAGGCCAGCGGCGCCAGTACCGCCAGCGTGCCGGCGAACTGGATGAATGACGCGGCGCGCAGGTCGACCGCGGGGCAGAACACGCGCTGGTACAGCGTGCCGGCAGTGACGCCGATCAGCGAAACGGTCACGGCGATCAGCGCGCCCGCGGTGGCCTCACGCACATCGATCTTGTGCCAGACGATCAGCGTCACCCCGGCCAGCCCGATCGCGATGCCCAGCCATTGCGGTGCGCTCAGCCGCTCGCCCATCCAGCGCCCCGCAATCACCGCAGTCAGCAGCGGCTGTATCGACAGCAGTACCGCGGTGATCCCTGCGGACATGCCCAGATACTGCGTGTAATGGCTGCCGCCGAGATGCACCGCATGCATCAGCAGGCCGGCGACGACGATGTGGCCGACCTCGCCGCGCCCGGCCGGCCAGCGCGGCTTGACGATCAGTACGATAGGAATCAGGCACAGCAGGCCGAAGATGAAGCGCAGCGACAGAAAGGTGAAGGGCGCGGCATGCTGCAGGCCGATCTTGGTGGCGAGGAAACCCGAGCCCCAGACGATGACGAAATACCACGCCAGCAGGGATTCGTAGGCGCGGGCGGAAGGCGGAGCGGGCAAGATCGGCTGCTGCAGCGGAAAGGTGCCCGAGTATACCGCCCCGGGCGCGCGGATCAGGGCGCCAGCCGACTGATGGTCCAGCGATCCGCGGTGCGCGTGTACAGCAACCGGTCGTGCAGCCGGTTCGGCCGGCCTTGCCAGAATTCCACCGCGACGGGCAGCAGGCGGTAACCGCCCCAGTGCGCCGGGCGCGGGGCCGTGTCGCCGTGATCGTCCGCCGCTGCGGCAAACCGGGTCTCCAGCATGGCGCGGCTGGCGACCACTTCGCTTTGCGGTGACGCGATCGCCGCATGACGGCTGCCCAGCGGGCGGCTCGCAAAATATTCGTCCGATTCCGCGGCACTGACTTTCTCGACTGCACCCTCGATGCGCACTTCGCGCTCGAGCTCGTTCCAGTAAAACACCAGTGCGGCGCGCGGGTTCACCGTCAGTTCGCGGCCCTTGCGGCTGTGGTAACTGGTGTAGAACACGAAGCCGTTGTGGTCGATGCCTTTCAGCAGCACGATGCGCGCCGAAGGCATGCCGTCAGCGGCGACGGTAGCCAGCGTCATCGCATTCGGTGTCGGCAATTCCGCGCGCAGCACTTCGTCGAACCAGCGCTGGAACTGGGTGAACGGCTCCGCGGCGACATCGGTCTCGTTGAGACTTTCGCCCATGTACTCGCGGCGCAACGCGGCTATGCTCAAGGGGACTCCGGTATGGTTTGGCTGCGAATGATTTTACCGTTCGGGCAGGGGAATGAACTCCGTCTCGCCCGGCACCCGGGGGAAGCGCTGCTCCCGCCAGCGGGTGCGCGCCGCATCGATCAGCTCGCGGCGGCTGGCGACAAAATTCCATGAAATATGCCGGTCGCCGTCCATGGGGGCGCCGCCGAATACCATGATGCGTGCTGCGCCGGTGGTCTGGACGGTCACCGGCACGCCGCGTTCGAATACCGCCACGGTACGCGGCGCGACCGGCGTAGCACCGGCGGCGACCTCGCCGTCGACGACGTAGAGCGCGCGCTCCGCATGTTCCAGCGGCAGGTCGAACTGCGCATCGCCGCGGGCCGTCACTGCACCGTAGAACATCGGCGAATACGTCCGCACCGGCGCCTGTTGCCCCCAGCCGGTGCCGGCGATCAGCCGCAGCTCCGCGTTCGGCCACTGCACGACCGGCAGCGTGGCTTTGGGGTGATGCGCAAACGACGGTGCCGTGCGTTCATCCGCCTGCGGCAGCGCGAGCCAGGTCTGGATGCCATGCAGGCTGCGCGTGCGGTCGCGCTCGTCTTCGGGGCTGCGCTCCGAGTGCACGATGCCGTGGCCGGCAGTCATCCAGTTGACGTCGCCCGGCGTGATGCGCTGCGCGTAGCCGAGGCTGTCGCGATGCATGATCGCGCCTTCGAACAGGTAAGTCACCGTGGCCAGACCGATGTGCGGATGCGGCCGGACATCGATGGCCTGCCCCGGCACGAATTGCACCGGACCCATGTGGTCAAAAAAAATGAACGGGCCGACCATTTTGCGGGTTGCCGCGGGCAACAGACGGCGCACCACAAACCCGTCGCCGAGATCCTTGGTGTGCGCGGTCAGCGTCTGGCTGATCATGGCTGCGGTATGGCCGCGACGGGTTTGCCCGCGACTGGCTGGTCCGCGATGCGGCGGAAACGCGCGCTGTCGTCGCTGGCGGCGAGAATCAGCACGTCATCCTCGATCCGGAAATACGGGCGGTTATTCAGCAGCTTGAAAAAGCGGCCCTCGAATGCACCCAGGGGCTCCGCACAGGCGCGGCGGGTGGTTGCCATCGGGGACACGGCCATCCTGCCGTCGACCGAGCTCACCGCAGCCCTGCCGGTGTTGCAGCCGCTGGACGCAACAAGGTGTCCGTCGCGAATCTCCAGCGTGGCGCGCGGAATGCCGGGGATACGCCCACCACCGACGAAGCTCGAGGTCATCAGTTCCCAGCGGCCTTCCGGCAGCGGGATCGGTTTCTCCTCGATGACTGTGCACGACGCGACCAGCAGCGCGGCGGCGGCGCACATCAGTTTCAGGCGCAGGGCAGGGAGCATGGCGTTGAATGACCGGAAGCTGGACGGCCGATTATAGACCGCGTGCCTGCGGTGAAATTCCCCGGCCGGTCCTAGGTGCCGCGCTCCCTCAGGAATTCGCCGAGGATGCGCGCAGTGTGCGAGCGCGCGGCTTTGGTGACGACCTGCGCCGGCGGTCCTGCGGCAACAATGCGGCCGCCGCCGTCGCCGCCCTCGGGCCCGAGGTCGATGATCCAGTCGGCTTCGGCCATCACGTCGAGGTTGTGTTCGATCACCACCACGGAGTTGCCGGCGTCGACCAGCCGGTGCAGCACATGGATCAGTTTCTCGACGTCGGCCATGTGCAGGCCGACAGTCGGTTCATCGAGCACGTACAGCGTGTGTTTCTGTGCCCCGGTGCGCCCCGGTCGGGTGCCCGCATCATCGCCGTCGACCCGCGCCTTGGCGAGTTCGGTGACCAGCTTGATGCGCTGCGCTTCGCCGCCCGACAGCGTCGGGCTCTGCTGGCCCAGCGTCAGGTAGCCGAGGCCCACATCCTGCAGCAGGCGCAGCGCGTGATGGATAGACGGATGCGCGGCAAAGAAATCGACGGCATCATCAACGCTCAGAGCCAGCGCGTCGCCGATCGATTTGTCCTTGAAGCGCACGGCCAGCGTCTCGGCATCGAAACGCGCGCCGCGGCAGACATCGCAGGGCACCTTGACGTCGGGCAGAAAACTCATCTCGATTTTCTGCACGCCCTGGCCCTCGCAGGCTTCGCAGCGTCCGCCTTTCGTGTTGAACGAAAAACGGCTTGCGGTGTAACCGCGCATGCGCGCTTCAGGCGTTTCGGCATAGAGCCGGCGGATCGTGTCCCAGAAACCGACGTAGGTCGCCGGGCACGAGCGTGGTGTCTTGCCGATGGGCGTCTGGTCGACCTCCAGCACGCGCCCCACCGGCTGCCAGCCCGCGATGCTTGTACAGCCTTTTGTTTTTATTGATATTTTCGATTTACTGCTGACCAGGCGTGCGAGATTGGCATGCAGCACGTCACGCGCCAGCGTCGACTTGCCCGAGCCCGATACGCCGGTGATCACCGTCAGCCGGCCCAGCGGTACGCGCGCATCGATGTGCTGCAGGTTGTGCAGCTGCGCGCCGCGGATGACCAGCGCCGGTGTCTTGTCATCGACGCGGCGTGGCGGATACAGCGGATGCCGGAGCGGGGCGGCGAGCAGCCGCCCGGTCACCGAGTTCGGATTGCGCTGCAACTCGTCGGCAGTGCCTGCAGCCACGACATGGCCGCCGCGACGACCGGCCCCGGGTCCGAGGTCGATTACATGATCGGCGCGGCGTATCGTGTCCTCGTCATGTTCGACGACGATCAGCGTGTTGCCGCGGGTCTGCAGCTTCGCCAGCGTGTCGAGCAGGATGCGGTTGTCGCGCGGATGCAGACCGATGGTCGGCTCGTCGAGGATGTAGGCGACACCGCGCAGGTTGGAGCCGAGTTGTGCTGCGAGGCGTATGCGCTGCGCTTCCCCGCCCGACAGCGTCGGCGCCGCACGGTCGAGCGCGAGATAACCCAAGCCGACTTCGTCGAGGAACGCCAGCCGGCTGCGGATTTCGGCGACGATGTCGCGCGCGATCGCCGCCTCGCGTCCGGTAAAGGACACCGCGGTGAATTCACGGGTGAGGGTTGCCACCGGCAGCGCGGCGAGTGCGGCAATCGAACGTTTGCGGTAACGCACGGCCAGCGCCACCGGATTCAGGCGCTGGCCTGCGCATACCGCACACGGTTCATCGATTTCCAGCCAGTTCAGCCACGAATCGAGCACATGCTCCTCGGTGCCGGTTTTCTCGCGCTCTTCATCCCATTCCACCTTTTCCAGCGACAGCCCGGTGCCGAAGCAGGCCGGACACCACCCGTGCTTCGAGTTGTACGAAAACAGCCGCGGATCGAGTTCGGGAAAACTCCGGTTGCACGAGGGGCAGGCGCGTTTTACCGAATACACGGCTTCGGTCAGCCGGATGCGGCGCGCGTCCCTCTTGGCCATCGCTTCGGCCAGCGTATCCAGCCCGCCCAGCACCTGCACGATGCCCTTGCCGTGGTCCAGCGCCGCGGCAAGACCCGCACGCAAGGCGGCTTCGTTGTCGGGGGTGACGCGGATATCCGCAACCGGCAGCTCGATCGTATGTTCCTTGAACCGCGCAAGCCGCGGCCACGGCGACGTCGGGATGAACTCGCCGTCGACCCGCAAATGCGTATAACCCTTGCCGGCGGCCCATTTCGCGAGATCGGTGTAATAGCCCTTGCGATTCACGACCAACGGCGCCAGCAGGCCGATGCGGTCGTTGCGATAATCCTTCAGGATGCGCGCGGCGATCTGTTCGACGCTCTGCGGTTCGATCGCCACGTCGCAGTCCGGGCAATACTGGGTGCCGAGCTTGACGTAGAGCAGGCGCAGGAAATGGTAGACCTCGGTCAGCGTCGCCACGGTGCTGCGGCGGCCGCCGCGACTGGTGCGCTGCTCGATCGCCACCGTCGGCGGTATGCCGTAGATCGCATCGACGTCGGGCCGCGCCGCTGCCTGCACGAACTGGCGCGCATAGGCGTTCAGCGATTCGAGGTACCGCCGCTGGCCCTCGGCAAACACGATGTCGAAGGCCAGCGTCGACTTGCCGCTGCCCGATACCCCGGTGACGACCGTAAACTTGCCCCGCGGGATGTCGACACTGATGTTCTGCAGGTTGTGCTCGCGGGCGTGGCTGATGCTGATCATGCCCTGTTTTCTTCCATCGCCTTCAGGGAGAGGGGTCGGGTCCAGGGAACCCTTGGCGCGGAGCAGGGGAGGGGTTGCAACGGGTATCAGTGCAGCCGCATCGTCGCGCAACGCCCTGCCGGTGTGGGAGACCGCATGCGCAGCCACCATCTCCGGCGTGCCGGTGCAGACGACTGCGCCGCCGGCGTCGCCGCCTTCGGGGCCGAGGTCGATGATCCAGTCCGCAGCGCGGATCACGTCGAGGTTGTGCTCGATCACGATCAGCGAATGACCGGCGGCGATCAGCTTGCGGAATGCAGCCAGCAGTTTGCGCACATCGTCGAAATGCAGTCCGGTGGTCGGCTCGTCGAACAGGAACAGCGTGCCTCTCGCCGGATCGGCGATCCGGTTGCGGCCGCTGTGTGCGGCTTCAGCGAGGAAGCCGGCGAGCTTCAGCCGTTGCGCTTCGCCGCCCGACAGCGTCGGCACCGGCTGGCCCAGCTTCAGGTAATCGAGGCCGACATCGACCAGCGGCTGCAGCGCGCGCGCGATGTCCGGCGCATGATTGAAAAAATCCAGCGCATCGGCCACCGTCAGGTCGAGCACGTCGGCGATCGATTTGCCGTCGACGGTGATCTCCAGCACCTCGGCACGGTAGCGCCGGCCGTCGCAGTCGGGGCAGCGCAGGTAGACATCCGACAAAAACTGCATCTCGACATGCTCGAAGCCGTTGCCGCTGCAGGTCGGGCAGCGGCCGGTGCCGGAATTGAAACTGAAGGTGCCGGCGGTATAGCCGCGCGACTGCGCCAGCGGCGCCGACGAGAAGCGGCTGCGGATCGCGTCGAAGGCGCCGACATAACTCGCCGGATTCGAGCGCGTGGTGCGGCCGATCGACGACTGGTCGACCATCACCACGTCGCTGAGGTGCTGCACGCCGTCGAGCGCGGCGTGGCGGCCCGGCGCTTCGGTGGGTTTGCCCAGCGCCTTGCGCAGCGCGGCGTACAACACGTCCTGCACCAGCGTCGATTTGCCAGAGCCCGACACCCCGGTGACGCAGGTCAGGCGCTGCAGCGGGAATGCGACGTCGATGTGCTGCAGATTGTGTTCGGTCGCGCCGCGCAGGCACAGCTGCGGCGACTGTTCCCCCGGCGGGTGATTCGCGTCATGCGGCGCCGCGCGCAGCTCGCCCGACAGATAGCGTCCGGTGACCGAGTCCGGGGACTGCATGATGCGTGCCGGCGTGTCGAAGCCGACAATGCGGCCGCCGCGCGAACCGGGGCCGGGGCCGATGTCGAGGATGCGGTCCGCGGCGAGCATCACCTGCGGATCGTGTTCGACCACCACCAGCGAATTGCCGGCGTCGCGCAGTTTGCGCATCACGCCGATCACCCGGCCCATGTCGCGCGGATGCAGTCCGATCGAAGGCTCGTCGAGCACGAACAGCGTGTTGACCAGCGAGGTGCCGAGCGCGGTGGTCAGGTTGATCCGCTGCACTTCGCCGCCGGACAGCGTGCGCGACTGCCGGTCGAGCGTCAGGTAGCCGAGGCCGACCTGGTTCAGGTAGGCGAGGCGGGTGCGGATTTCGCCGACCAGCATGGCGGTGGCTTCATCCAGGGGTTTGGGTAATTCCAGCGTGTCGAACAGCAACCGGGTGCGTTCCAGCGGCAGCAGCACCACGTCGTGCAGCGTCAACCCGGGCAATGCCGCGAGCCGCGCGTCGCTGAACCGCACGCCTGCCGGCTTGAAGCGCGGGCGCTGATGCTGGCCGTCACCGAGCGCGGCACAGGCGTTCGCTGCCGTGCCGATGCGCCATAGCAGCGCATCGGCCTTCAGCCGTGCCCCGCCGCAGGCGGTGCACTCCGTGTAGGCGCGGTACTTCGACAGCAGCACGCGCACGTGCATTTTGTACGACTTGGTTTCCAGCCATTTGAAGAACCGCGCCACGCCGTACCAGGTGCCCGGCCAGGACTTGCGCCAGCTGACCCATTCCGGCTCGCCGTCGAGCACCCAGCGCTTTTCCGCCGCCGACAGTTCGCGCCAGGGTGTGTCGAGCGGGATGCCGCGCAGGCGCGCGTAGCGGATCAGATCATCCTGGCACTCCTTGTTCGATGCCGTCTGCCAGGGCCGCACCGCGCCGTCACGCAGTGATTTTGTTTCGTCCGGAATCACCAGCCCGTAATCGATGCCGATCACGCGGCCGAAACCGCGGCAGGTGTCACAGGCGCCCAGCGGCGAATTGAACGAGAACAGGCTGGGGTTGGGCTCGGCGTAATGGATGTCGCAGTCGGCGCAGTGCAGGTCGGACGAATAGCGCCATACCCCCGGGCCGGGGTGGGGGCGGGTCTCGGCAGCACTGCCCGAACCACCGTCATCCCGATCGTCCGCTTGAGGGGGAAGGAGCCTCATATCCGCCACTACATGCACATTGACCCGTCCCTGGCCGACTTTCAATGCGGCTTCCAGTGCGTCGATTACGCGGCCGCGTTCGGCGTTGCCGATGCGCAGCCGGTCCTGGACGACTTCGAAATGGTCCTGGTCTTCGCGCAGGAAGCGCGTGTACCCCTGCGCGGCCAGCAGGGCCTTCACTTCATCGGCCTTGAAGTTCGCCGGCACCGGCACCGGAAACGCGATCGCCAGCCGTGGATCGCCGAGCGCCTGCGCGCGAGCGCACAGCGCGGCGTAAATCGTCTGTGGCGTGTCGCGCGCAACCGGCCCGCCGCAGCCCCTGCAATGCAGGTGCGCGGCCCGGGCGAACAGCAGCTTCAGGTGGTCATTGAGTTCGGTCATCGTGCCCACGGTCGAGCGCGAGGTGCGCACCGGGTTGACCTGATCGATGGCGATGGCCGGCGGAATGCCCTCGATGGCGTCGACCTGCGGCCGGTCCTGGCGATCGAGGAACTGGCGCGCATACGGCGAAAACGTCTCGACGTAACGGCGCTGGCCTTCGGCGTACAGCGTGTCGAACACCAGCGAGGATTTGCCGCTGCCCGAGACGCCGGTGACCACGATCAGCTCGTGCAGCGGGATCTCCAGTGAAAGGTTCTGCAGATTGTTCTGGCGCGCGCCGCGGATGACGATGCGGTCGCTGCGGTGTTCAGGCGTATCCATGCGCGGGGAAGGGCTTCCGGGGAATGTTGCGGGCGGCGCAGCGGCGGGCGTTGGCCCGGCGCTGGCCGCGAAAAACGAGGGGTGATTGTAGCGGCTTTTAGCGCAACGTCCTGCCGCTGGCGCGTTTGTTCAGGACAGCGTCAGGCCGGAACCCCGGGTGAAATCCAGCGTCGATTCCGGCCGGCGCACGATGGTGCCGCGCTGGCCGAGCAGGATGGCCGCGGCGTCCTCGATCAGGCCGATGCCGGCAAGACTGCCGCCGTTCTCGACGAACCGGCAGGCCGCTTCCACCTTGGGCCGCATCGACCCGGGGGCGAACGTATGTGCGCGCAGCTCGGCGGGCGATGTTTCATGGATCGGCCGCGCGTCCGTCTGTTTCCAGTTCGCATAGGCCGAACCGACGTCGGTGAGCAGCAGCAATGCATCCGCGCCGACCTGGTGCGCCAGCAGTGCCGCCGCCAGATCCTTGTCGATGACGGCCTCGACGCCGCGCACCGCGCCGCTCGGCGATACGGTGACCGGGATGCCGCCGCCGCCGGCGCAGACCACCAGCACACCGACATCGACCAGCAGCTTGATCGCCGGCAGTTCGAGTATGCGCAGCGGTTCGGGCGAGGGGACGACGCGCCGCCACTTCGCGCCGTCCTGCGCGATTTTCCAGTTGCGCGCACCGGCGAGGTGCTCTGCCTCTTGCTGCGCAAACCCCGGACCGATCGGTTTTGACGGATGACTGAAGGCGGCATCGTTGCGGCTGACTTCGGTCTGCGTCAGCAGCGTGACGATGTGCCGCCCCGGCAGCAGGCTGCGCAGTTCCTGTTCGATCAGGTAGCCGATCATGCCTTCCGATTCCGCGCCGAGCATGTCCAGCGGGTAGGGGCGCACGCCGGGAAATGACTCGGCCTGCATCGCGAGCAGCCCCACCTGCGGCCCGTTGCCGTGGGTCACGATGACCTTGTGGGTGCGCGCGATGGTGGCCACTGCGGCGACGGCGCGCGCGACGTTCAGGCGCTGCACTTCCGATTCCAGCGGCTCGCCACGTTTGAGCAGCGCGTTGCCGCCCAGGGCAATGACGACTTTCATGGGCGTTTTTTCAGCAAGGGCCCGAGGATGTGTTCCACCGCACTCCACAGTCCCGGGGTTTCGAGTTCCGCAAATTCGTAGCGGGCGCGCACCACGGGTTTGTTCAACTGCAGCAGTGCGGCGAGATCGATCGGCGTGCCGGCGACCACGACGTCGGCCTCGGCAGCGTTGATGCTCGCGCGCAGTGCTGCCAGCTGCCCGGCGGAATAACCCATCGCCGGCAGCACGGCGCCGATATGCGGGTATTGCGCATAGACCGCGGCGATCTCCGGTGCGGCCCAGCGGCGCGGATCGATGATGCGCGCAGCGTGCGCCTGTTCGGCCGCAACAAAGGCCGCGCCATAGGGCATGCCGCCATGGGTCAGCGTCGGGCCGTCATCGACGGCCAGCACTCGTTTGCCGCGCACCGCGGCCGGGTGATCGAGTGTCACCGGCGATGCGCCGCGGACAATCTGTGCCTGCGGATTGACGGCGCGCGCCGCTTCGGCCACGCGTACCACGTCGGCCGGCGTTGCGGCATCGGCCTTGGCGACGACGATGATGTCGGCCATGCGCAGCACGGTCTCGCCGGGATGGTGCGTGGCCTCATGGCCCGGGCGCAGCGGATCGACGAGCACGATGTGCAGGTCCGGGCGCAGGAACGGGAAATCATTGTTGCCGCCGTCCCACAGGATGATGTCGGCCTCGTGTTCGGCCTGCGCGACGATGGCCGCGTAATCGACGCCGGCATACACGATGCTGCCTGCGGCCAGATGCGGTTCGTACTCCTCGCGTTCCTCGATCGTGCATTGCGCGGTGTCGAGGTCGGCGCGCTTCGCGAAACGCTGCACCCGCTGCGCTGCGAGGTCGCCGTACGGCATCGGGTGGCGGATTACCGCGACCCGCAGCCGCAGGTTGTGCAGCTTGCGCGCCAGATAACGCGCGGTCTGCGATTTGCCGCAGCCGGTGCGCACCGCCGACACGGCGAGCACCGGCACCCGCGCCTGGATCATCGTGCGTTGCGGGCCGAGCAGCATGAAATCCGCGCCGGCGGCCAGCGCGTGCGAAGCGAGGTGCATGACCTGGGCGTGGGGCACGTCGCTGTAGGCGAACACCACCAGGTCGACGGCCTGCCTGCGGCACAGATCCCCCAGCGTGTCCTCGGCGACGATCGGAATGCCCTGCGGATAACGCGCCCCGGCGAGCGCGGCCGGATAACGGCGCCCGGCGATGCCCGGGATCTGCGCCGCAGTGAAGGCAACGATCTCGTACGCCGGGTCGTCGCGGTAGACGACGTTGAAATTGTGGAAGTCGCGCCCGGCCGCGCCGAGAATGACCACCCGCACCGGTTTGTTATGCGGCGCAGCCATGGGCCGTACTTTCCCGTAACATCAGCATCTGCATAGTGCCTTGATCATAAACAACAAGTTTCCTGCAGGTTTGTTTTGGATCAAAACCCGGATCAAAAAATCCCGGTGCTGCCCGTCAACAACATTCGCGGTTGCGACGCAACAAAGGAGGCGTTTCGATGAAAGCCATGCTGCTCAAGGGCAAGAACCAGCCATTGACGCTGGAAACCGTGCCGGATCCGGTGCCCGGCCCCGGCGAAGCGGTCGCCCGGGTCCTGGCCTGCGGGGCCGGGCTGACGATCCATCATGCCCGCGCCGGACGGGTGCCGATCCAGTATCCGCGCATCCTCGGCCACGAAATTACCGCCCAAATCGTGGCCACCGGCGAGGGCGTGAGCAGTCTCAAGGCCGGCGACGCGGTCACCGCTTACTTCTACCTCACCTGCGGCCATTGCTACTGGTGCCGCATCAACCGCGAGACGCTGTGCGACAACTTCAAGGGTTACGTCGGGCGCGAGTGCGACGGCGGTTACGCCGAGTACGTCAAACTGCCGGCCGCGAATTTCATCCGGCTGCCCGAGGGCATGGACTGGCGGCGGCATCCCGCCGAAATCGGCGTGATCTGCGACGCCATTGCGACACCGATCAAGGTCACGCGCAAGGCCCGGGTGACGCCCACCGATACCGTCGCCGTGATCGGCGCCGGCGGGGGGCTGGGCGTGCACATGCTGATGGTGGCGCGCTGGGCGCATGCGCGCAAAGTTATTGCGGTCGATACCCGCGCCGCGAAGTTCGAGTCCTGCCTCAAATCCGGCGCCGATGCCGTGATCGACGCCAGCGATGGCAGCGTCAGCCAGCAGCTGATCGAACATACCGCCGGCCGGGGCGCCGATGTGGTGTTCGATTTTGTCGGCACCAAGCAAACCATCGAGTCCGCGATCGGCGGCCTCAACAAGGGCGGGCGGCTGGTGCTGCTGGCGGGCAACGGCGAGCGTTTCGATGCCGACGGCCCGGTGCTCATGCGCAAGGAAATCGAAGTCATGGGCAGCCGCTACGCGACCAAACAGGAAGTCATCGAAGCGCTGGAACTGGTCGCCCGCGGCGACCTGTGGCCGCTGGTCACCGAAAAAGTGCCGTTTACCGAAGCCGAAGCCGTGCACCAGCGGCTGGAAACCGGATCGATCACCGGCCGTGCGGCGCTGCTGATGCCCTGATTCACGGGGAGTCCGGCATCACCGGCAGACCGGGCGATCAGTGACCTGACGATGCGGAGTCAGCGCGCCGCGGCTGCCGCGACGAACCGTGCGAGCAGCGCGTTGAATCGCGCCGGCTCGTCTGCGAACAGCGCGTGGCCGGCGGTTTCGAAGATTTCCACCTGGGTTGCCGGGCGCTGCCGCTGCAGGTTTTTTGCCTGCGCGGCGAACTGCCGGCTGACGGCATAGAGCAGCGGTTTCGGGAACGATCGCGCGATGTTGCGCCAGTGCGTCCGCGGCACCGCGCTCGGAAACAGTGACAGGCTGGCATCGAGCGGCAGGCGCAGCGCGGCGACGGTGAGCGCTTCGACCTCCGCATCCGTGCGCGTCGCGCCGAGGATGCCGCGCATGAAATCCGCGACGGTGCGGTCGCGGTCCTGTCTGAGCTTGTCGCGGAACGTCGGACCGGGATCGGGCGCAGGAACCGGTTCTTCCCCCACCGAACTGTCGACCAGCACCAGCGCCGCCAGCGCGGCATGCCCGTGGCGGTGGATGCACTGCAACGCCTCCAGCGCGCCCAGCGACCAGCCGACCAGCACGACGCGCGGATAGCGCGCGATGAATTCGCAAACGTCCGCTGCCCGGCGTTCGATGGTGTAGCCGGTGCCGGCGATCTCCGATTCGCCCTGGCCGCGGGGATCAAGCGCGGCGACGCAGTACGTTGTGCCGAGCGTGAGCAGCTGCTCACGCCAGATGGCGGCCGGCATCGACCAGCCGGGTACGAAGGCAATCACCGGCGCCGGGGTGTCCTGCGCCGTGATGCCCTGCGGGCAGGCCTCCAGCACATGCAGGCGCACGCCGTCGCTGGTGACGAAACGGGTGCTGTTGATCCGGGTGTCGATGGCGGAGGCGGCGCCGGCGGGCACGGCTGAAAAAGCCCAGGCGCACGCCAGCAACGCGAACAGTTTGACGGGTGCCGCGCTAACGGCCATCCGGTCGTGGTGGCGGCGCGCCCGGTGCGCGGCGCGCGATCATCAGCAGGGAACGCGTGTCGTTCACGTTGAGGTGGTAACCGAAGCGGAACGGCAGCGGCTGCGCCTTGCTGCTTTCGAAGAGGGCGGCGAGATCCTTCTGGTACTTGGTCTCGAACGGCGGAATCGGCACGACATAAGTGCCGTACGGGCGGACTTCCCAGCCGCCTTTGCGCAGCGAGGCATAGGGCAGGCCGGTGTCGTCCTGGACGATGAAGCCGCTCATATCCAGCAGCAGATTGCGCATTTTCCGGAATTCGGTGATATGCAGCAGGTAGGACGCCGACTTGATCAGCGTCGTCGTCGGCGCCATGCCGCGCAGGTAGTCGAGGAATGCCGGATAGTCGGCGAGGCCCTTGTCCGAGGCATCGAGCGAATAGAAAATCAGCCGCCGCGGCCGTTTCGAGCCCGGCGCGAGGAAATCGATGGTCACACCGTTCAGATCGCGCTTGCGGCCGGCCATGTGCGGGAATGGCGCAGGGCTGATCGCCACCACCTCGGCGCCCGCGAGCACCATCGACATCGTCAGCACCGGCACCACGCCGCGCAGGCGCTCCGTGCGCAGCTGCAGCTGCATCCTGCTGGTGACGAAGTAGTTCCGCGTAAACAGATTGATCATCGAATCGCGCACATTCGACAGCAGCTTGGCAAACGCCTGCGGCGTCAGCACCGCCGGATCAGGCAGTTCGCCGACCGGCTCGAGGCCGAACAGCACGAAGGTTTCGCAATCGGGAAACAGCGTCCACGCGTTGAGGAAATCGGGCCCGCTGAACGGATAGAACAGCGTATTGCCGACCGGGCACCGCTGCGGCAGCTCGGTCGCGCGCCACTTCTGCATGGCCGCCAGCTGCCCGTCGCGCGCGCCCGCCCAGGAGTTCTGCAGCGCGCGGCTGTGTGATTTCCAGGCCTCGGTTGCGGCCAGTCCGGCGTGATCGAGATGCGACGGCGTCAGCCCGGCGAGCAGGCGGGCGATCGAATCGACGTGCGTGTCGTGCGCCGGATCAGCGCCGGTCGCCGCGGTGGCGATGCCCGCGCCGGCGGCGCAGGAAAAAAAGAAAGCGCATGCTGCCGCGAACAGCCGGCGTCGCATGCTTCGCGGAGTATGGTCGGGTTTTAGCACGCCGGCATTCTAGCAGCATGTTTGTGCTCGCAGTGCCCACGATATGCACTGCGGGCGTCGTACCGCGGATGATCGGTCTATAATTTTCCGCATGCGGGTCTGTTTCGGCGGCCCGCGTTCAATCCAGCCGTGCATGATCCCGCGCGGGCGGCGCAAGCCCGCAGTCCGGCCGTGAACCGTTCGCACATGAAGAGAGGTCTGTCCATGCAAGCATCCGGATATGTGATCGCGCTGCTCGCCGCCGCGCTGTCGTTCGACGTTCCTGCCCAGGGCTACCCCGAGAAACCCGTGCGCGTCGTCGTGCCCTTCCCCGCCGGCGGTGCCGCCGACATCGTCGCGCGGCACGTCACCACGCGGTTGTCCAAGGCGATCGGCCAGCAGATCGTGGTCGACAACCGTGGCGGCGCCGGCGGAGCGATTGGCGCCGACAATATCGCGCGCTCGCCGGCTGACGGCTACAACCTGCTGTTCGCATCGTCGAGCGTGCTGTCGATCAACCCGCACCTCGGCACGAAAACGTCCTACGACATATTGCGGAGCTTTACGCCGATCGTGAAAATCGGCGACGCTCCGAACGTGATGACCGTCCATCCCTCGGTGCCGGTCAAGTCGGTGAAGGCGTTCATCGCGCTTGCCAGGGCGAAACCCGGCGACCTCGCTTACGCCTCCAATGGTGCCGGTACGCTCAGTCACCTGACCGGGGAGCTGTTCTCGCAGCGCGCCGGCGTCAAAATGCTCCACGTGCCGTACAAGGGCGGAGCACCGGCAGTGATCGATACCGTAGCTGGCAATGTCTCGGTGCTGTTTGCCGCTTTTCCGACGGTGTCGGCACAGTTGCGCGCGGGGCGGTTGAAGGCACTGGCCGTCACCAGTGCCAAGCGCATCGCAATGGCCCCCGAGTTGCCGACGGTTGCCGAAGCCGCGCCGCTGCCGGGATTCGAATCCAGCCAGTGGTGGGGGATCTATGGCCCGGCGGGGCTGCCGGATGCCGTGGTGCAAAAACTCAATGCGGCGGCGAACAAGGTGCTGGCCACCGATGACATCAGGAAAGTGCTGGCCGTCGATGGCGCCGCGCCCTCCGGCGGTACGCCATCCGATCTCGCAGCGTTTCACAGGGCCGACTATGACAAATGGGGTGCCGTCATGACCAAGGCGGGAATCAAGAAGAACTGATCTATAAAATATCAATCAATACAAATACTTAGAAAAGCACACAGCAGAACATGCCAATCAATGCCACGCAGCGCTTCGCCGACTTTGCCGCTGGCCTCAACTACGCTGCGCTACCGGAGACCGTCAAGGAGCACTTGACCATTTTCATGCTCGATTATCTGCGCGTGGCTTCCCTTGGCCAGCGCATGCCCTGGAGTGCTTGGGCAACCAACCTCGCGCGCGAACTGGGCGGCCAGGCCCACGCTACGGTGCTGTTCTCGTCTGACCGCACTGATCCTGAACGCGCGACGTTCGTCAATACCACGTATTCGGGCAGCATTGACGCCGACGATGTGCATGTCGGGTCCATGCTGCATCCGGGCTGCATCGTGATTTCCGCAGCGCTGGCGATCGGCGAAGCGCGTCACCTGCGCGGCGACAGAATCCTTGCTGCCATCGCCGCCGGGTACGAGAACATGATCCGCATCGGCTTGGCGATCCAGCCCTCGCATTTCCGGCGCGGCTTCCAGAGCACGGCAACCTGTGGCGGTTTTGGCGCGGGGACTGCGGCAGCGAGCCTGCTGTTCACGGGCAGCGACCGCAGCACACGCATCGCCGAAACCATCGGTCTGGTTGCCTCCTTCAGCGGCGGGCTGACGCAGTTCTACCACTCCGGCTCAACGGTCAAGCGCATCCACGCCGCGCACGCCGCGGGCGAGGGCGTGCACGCCGCGCTGCTCGCGGAAGCGGGCTTTTCCGGTCCGGTCGACATTCTCGAAGGCAAGGACGGCTTCGCCCGCGCCTATGCCGACGGCCATGATTTTGACAAGGGCCTGGCCCAGCTCGGCACCACCTGGCGCCTGCTCGAAACCGCGATCAAGCCCCACGCCTGCAGTGCGCGCGTGCTGTCCGCGGTGGAGGCCACTGCCGCGCTGTGCAGCGAGCACCAGCTGACGATTGCCGACATCAAAGCCATCCGCGTTGGCATCCCCAAGATCATCCAGGGCCGGCTCACCGTCAACCAACCCAAAGACATCCAGGCTGCGCAAATGAGTCTGCCATTCTGCATGGCAATGGTGCTGCACCAGGGTACGGCGCTGGCGCCCGGCTTCACACTGAACGTCGACGATTTTGAATCTGCGCTCGCTGATCCGCGGGTGATGGCGATTTCGCAGCGTGTCGAGTGCATGCTCGACCCGGATGCCGAACGCGTCAGCACCGAGCAGTCGGTGGGTGCCAAAGTCACGCTGACCCTGCAATCCGGAAAAATCGTCGAACGCTTCGTCGAGGCACCCCAGGGTAGCGCCGCGCGGCCTTTCACGATGGCGGATCACGTCGCCCGCTTTCAACAGGAAATGGCGAAGCGGTTCACCGCTGCGCAGGTCGATGTCTTGCTCGCGGAAGTGCGCGGCTTCGCGCAGTCGGCTAACCCCGACCGGCTGATGCACCTGCTGGCTGCGCGGACCTGATCCGCCGCTGCGATCACCATGCCGAACTTGAAGCTGCCCGACTGCGACCTGTATTACCAGGTCGACGACTTCACCGATCCCTGGACCCGACCGGACACGGTGCTGATGCTCCACGGCAACGCCGAGAGCAGTCTGTCGTGGTACGCATGGGTACCAGTGCTGGCGCGGCAGTTCCGCGTGGTGCGGCCCGACATGCGCGGCTACGGGCAATCGACGCCGATGGCTCGCGAATACGAATGGACGTTCGACAAGCTGATCGATGACTACTGCCGGCTGATGGACAGCCTGGGCATCGACCGCTTTCATCTCGTCGCTGCGAAAATCGGCGGTACCATCGCCCGCGTCTTTGCCGGTCGCCGCCCGGACCGCATCCAGTCACTGACCGTCGTCGGCACGCCGCAGGCGCTGCGCCCGGGCGCGGATCAGATCCCCGCGTTGCTCGAGGAATACGAAACCAAGGGTGCGGAACACTGGGCGCGGCGTACGATGGCCGGACGCCTGGGCGAACATATTACGGCGGAAGGCGTCGAGTGGTGGACGCAGTTCATGGGCCGTGCACCGGTGTCATCTCTGATCG
>RPOR01000018.1 GCA_003820645.1 Betaproteobacteria bacterium | reverse complement strand
GCCCTGGTAATGGTTCAGGCGGGCCAGCACGTTCGGCGTGAACTGGCCCGCGAACTGGCACATCGCCTGATGGGTTTCGCGCGAATCGACATAAATCCGCCCGGTGTCCGGATGCGCAAAGTCACGCAGTACGCGCAGGCCCAGATTGAGGTCCTGGTAGAGCAATGCCAGGGGCGAGGCAGTACGCGCCTGATCCTGGATATCGTGCCAGAGCTTGCGCAGGTATTCGACGTCCGAGGCGAGTTCATGGTCAGTCGCCGCTTCCGCCATGGTACGGATAATGAATCCGCCTTTCTCGTCAGCGGGCAGCAGCTGCTGCAGTTTTTCCCGCAGGTGCACGCGTTCCTCCTCGTCTTCGATGCGCTGCGAGATACCAATGTGCGATTCCTGCGGCAGGTAGACCAGTAGGCGCCCGGCAATGCTGATCTGTGTCGACAGCCGCGCGCCCTTGGTGCCGAGCGGATCCTTGATTACCTGCACCATCAGGTTCTGCCCCTCGTTGAGCAGTTTTTCGATCGGCGTACCGGGATCGCCATCGACGCGGTTGCCCCAGATGTCGGCGACATGGAGGAAAGCCGCACGCTCGCCGCCGATGTCGACGAAAGCCGATTGCATGCCGGGCAGCACGCGCACCACACGGCCCATGTAGATATTGCCGACGAAGCCGCGCGATGAAGCGCGCTCGATGTGCAGTTCCTGCGTGACGCCGTGCTCGATCACGGCAACCCGGGTTTCCTGCGGAGTGACGTTGATCAGTATGTCTTCACTCATGGCACCACAATACCGTGGCTGCGCAGCAGGTCCGCCGTCTCTGCAAGAGGTAATCCCATGATGCCGGAATAGCTGCCTTCGATCCGCGTGATGAAGGCCGCTGCACGGCCCTGCACGGCATAAGCACCGGCCTTGTCGGTAGGCTCGCCGGTGGCCACATAGCGACGGATTTCGTCTGCAGCCAGCGCACGAAACCAGACCAGCGACTCCGAAAAACGGACGTCCACGGCGTCGCCCCGTGCGACGGCCACTGCGGTGAGCACGCGATGCGCACGCCCGGCCAGCCGGCCGAGCATGCGCGCCGCGTCGGCCGCATCAGCAGGCTTGCCCAGAATCTCATCGTCGCAGACCACCGTGGTGTCCGCGGCAAGTGCCGGCCGTGTCGCCAGCCGTCGCGCCTGGACCATGCCGGCGGCGCTCAGTGCTTTTTCCTGCGCAAGGCGCACCACGTATTGATCCGGACCTTCGGCGACACGCGGCGTCTCGTCGACGTCTATGTGACGCTGGGGGGCCGCACGCAGTTGGATGACCTCGAACGCTATGCCGATCTGGCGCAGCAGTTCGCGGCGGCGGGGACTGCGCGAAGCGAGATAAATGGATTTGTCAGACATGGATTATTGGCGATCCCGCATGAAAACGGATATGAAGGGGTTGTCGATTACGCCCAAGTATCCGGCGACCCGGTGGCACTTCATTCCCTGTGATAGGGATGGTTGGACAGCATGGAAGCCGCGCGATAAAGCTGTTCGGCGAGCACTACCCGGACCAGGCCGTGCGGCAGAGTCAGTGGCGACAGCGACCACAACAGATCGGCACGGGTCTTCAACTCCGGCGCCAGGCCGTCCGCGCCGCCGATAATGAAGGCGAGGTCGTGCCCGTCGCTGCGCCAGCGTTCGAGACGCATCGCCAGGGTGCGCGTCGGGAAGCCCTGGCCGTGCTCGTCGAGCACGATGCGCTGTGCCCCCGCCGGCGTCGCCGCATCGATGCGTTCCGCTTCGGTTTGCAGCCAGCGCACCACGTCGCCGGACCCGGCACCACCGCTGCGCTGTGCCGGCTTGACCTCCTTCAAGTGCAGGGACATTTCGCGCGGCATGCGCTGCGCATACTCCGTGAAACCGGCCGTTACCCAGCCCGGCATGCGATGGCCGACGGCGAGCACGGACAGCTTCACCTGGCAGAGCGGCGCTGGGTTTTTTTTGCAGCAACGGTTCTGCGCACAACGGTTTTACGTGCCGCGGGACGCTGCGGCGTACCCCAGATTTCTTCAAGGTTGTAGTACTGCCGAATCGCAGGTTGCATCACATGCACGATCACGGCGCCAAGATCCACCAGCACCCATTCCCCGGTCTGTTCGCCTTCGGTGCTGTACACCCGGCCGCCGCTTTTCTTCACTTCCTCGCAAACGTTGTTGGCCAGCGCGCGCACCTGCCGGTTGGAGTCACCGCTGGCGATGATCACCTTGTCGAACAAAGCTGTCATTTTTTTGACATTGAATACGACGATATCGCGGGCTTTGATGTCTTCCAGCGCGGCGATCGCAATTTTGGCGAGTTTTTCGGGTCCCATCAATTTCCAGTATATAAGCCATGCTCTTGAATATATTGATAAATGCTGTCCGGCAACAAATAACGTGCATTGCCCCCGCTACGCGTCGTCTCGCGAATCAGCGTCGCCGAAATATCCAGGGCGGCAATCGACACGACGACGATGCCTCCCGCCGGTGCCACATGCACCGCAAACGGCTGACGCATCAACCGCGTGTTGTATTCGGCAGCCAGCGGTTGGGGCATTCGCGACTGCCAGGTGTCGACCGGAAATCCCGGCCGGTAGGCGACTGCGATGTGCGCCAGTTCAAACAGCTGATGCCAGCGGCTCCACGTTGCAAGGTCGAGGAATGCATCGGCGCCGAGCAGCAGCACCAGCGGCTGCGCCGGGCCGACTTCCGCACGCAGCGCTGTAAGCGTGTCGACCGTGTAACCCGGGCCGGTTTTGCCGGCCTCGCGCTCATCGACCATGAACAGCGGGTTGCCGGCGACGGCCAGCCGTACCATGGCCAGCCGGTGTACAGCACTGGCCCCGGGCTCCGCACGGTGGGGCGGCGTGCCGCTGGGCACAAAGCGCACCACACTCAGGCGCAGTTCATCGGCCACTTCCTGCGCCAGCCGCAAATGCCCGAAATGGATGGGATCGAAGGTGCCGCCGAGGATGCCGACCGGAGCAGACATTCAGCGCAGAGGACGGCGTACGAAGCGCAAGAAACCGTCGACCGGTACCGCGCGCGGGTGGCGTAAATTCACGTTGCGCTCAATTTTCGGCACGCCGCACTAGAGTACGAGCCGGCGGATGTCGGACAGCACGGTTGCCAGGAATGCGCTGAAACGCGCGCCCAGCGCGCCGTCGATCACGCGATGATCATAAGACAGCGACAACGGCAGCATCAGCCGTGGCGAGAACTCCTTGCCGTTCCACACCGGTTTCATCACCGCCTTGCCGACGCCGAGTATCGCCACTTCCGGCGCATTGATGATCGGCGTGAAAAAGGTGCCGCCGATGCCGCCGAGGCTGGAAATCGAGAAGCAGCCGCCCTGCAGGTCGGCCGGCGCGATCTTGCCGGTGCGCATGCGCGCGCTGACGTCGCCGAGCTCCCGGGCGATTTCGAGCAGGCCTTTCTTGTCGACGTCGCGAATCACCGGCACCACCAGTCCGTTGGGGGTATCGACCGCGACACCGATGTGATAATAATTCTTCAGGATCAGGCTCTCGCCGTCAGCCGCCAACGACGCGTTGAACTCCGGGAACTGCTTCAGCGCGACGACGGCGGCCTTCATCAGGAAGCCGAGCATCGTGAACTTGATGCCGTTCTTCTTGGCTTCGTCGGCCTGCGTCTTGCGAAACGCCTCCAGTTCGGTAATGTCCGCCTCTTCCTGCTGCGTGATGTGCGGAATGCTCACCCAGTTGCGGTGCAGGAAACCACCCGAGAGCTTCTTGATACGCGACAACGGCTGGGCAGTAACCGGGCCGAACTTAGCGAAGTCCACTGGCTGCATGGGCGGCAGATTGAGACCCAGGCCACCGCCTGCACCTTCGCCGCGCGGACGCGCCAATTCGCTCTTGACGTAAGCCTGCACGTCTTCCACGATGATGCGTTCCTTGGGCCCGGTACCTTTGACACGTCCGAGATCGACGCCGAGCTCACGCGCAAAGCGGCGCACCGAGGGGCTCGCATGGGCCTTGCCGAAACCGGTTTCATCAACCGCGCCAGAGGACACAGGCGCGGGCACAGGGGCCGGCGCGGACCGGGCAACAGACGGCTGGGGCGCCGGAGCTGGCGCTGCTGCCGCAGCCTTGGGTATTGCAACCGGCGCTTCGCCGCCGGCCTCCAGCATCAGGACCAGAACGCCTTCCGAAACCTTGTCGCCGACCTTGAGCCTGATCTCCTTGACCACGCCCGCCGCCGGGGACGGCACATCCATGGTGGCCTTGTCCGATTCGAGGGTGACCAGCGGATCCTCCGCTTTCACCGTATCGCCAGGTTTGACCAGGACTTCAATTACCGGGATGTTCTTGAATTCGCCGATGTCCGGGACTTTGACTTCGATTGCTTTTGCCATGTGGATGGGTCGCCTAGACCGTTAGCGGATTCGGTTTGTCAGGATTGATGCCGTATTTCTTCACCGCTTCAGCCACCGTCTTCCGTGGCAGCAGTTCCTGGTCGGCCAGCGCCTTCATCGCGGCAACCGCAACATAGTGGCGGTCGACCTCGAAGAACTGGCGCAGCTTGCGCCGGGTGTCGGAACGGCCGAACCCGTCGGTGCCGAGCGCGATGAAATTGTGGGTGGGCAGGAAGGCACGCACCTGGTCGGCATAGATTTTCATGTAATCGGTCGCAGCAACCACCGGACCAGCGCGGTCCTTCAGGCACTGCTCGATATAGCTCTGCCGCGGCTCCTGGTCCGGATGCAGCATGTTCCAGCGCTGCGCA
Organism: Betaproteobacteria bacterium; assembly: GCA_003820645.1. Lineage (GTDB taxonomy): Bacteria > Pseudomonadota > Gammaproteobacteria > Burkholderiales > SG8-41. The sequence continues at coordinate 27,045 of RPOR01000018.1, read as the reverse complement.
TCCAGTCCGTCACGCCGCAGCTCATTGAAGCTGGTAACGCTCCAGATATCGGCGGCAATGCCGAAATCCTTCTCCAGCAGGGCTGCACCGGCGATGACTTCGCGCAAAATGGTGCCGCTGCCCAGCAGCTGCACCTTGAGTTGGCTCTTCTTGGCCTTGCCCTCGGCGAACAGATACATGCCCTTGAGAATGCCCTTCTCCACACCCTCGGGCATTGCCGGGTGGGTGTAGTTCTCGTTCATCACCGTGATGTAGTAAAACACGTCTTCCTGTTCCTGGTACATCCGGCGCATGCCGTCCTGGATGATCACCGCAAGTTCGTAGGCGAACGTCGGATCGTACGAAACGCAGTTCGGAATCGTCGAGGCCAGGATGTGGCTGTGGCCATCCTCATGCTGCAATCCCTCGCCGTTGAGTGTCGTGCGGCCGGCGGTGCCACCGAGCAGGAAGCCGCGGGCGCGCAGATCGCCGGCCGCCCAGGCCAGGTCGCCAATCCGCTGGAAACCGAACATCGAATAGAAGATGTAGAACGGGATCATCATCTGCGCATTGTTGGCATACGAAGTCGCCGCGGCGATCCACGACGACATGGCGCCGGGCTCGTTGATGCCCTCCTGCAGAATCTGCCCGCCCTTGTCTTCCTTGTAGAACATCAGCTGGTCCGCATCCTGCGGCGTATAGAGCTGGCCGACGTGCGAATAAATGCCGAGCTGGCGGAACATGCCTTCCATGCCGAAGGTGCGTGATTCGTCGGGGACGATGGGCACCACGCGTTTGCCGATTTTTTTGTCGCGGATGATGGTGTTGAGCATGCGCACGAATGCCATGGTCGTCGAGAACTCGCGATCCTCGCTGCTTTTCAACTGCGCCTCGAACGCCGACAGGGCCGGCACTTCCAGCGGCTCCACCGTGCGTTTGCGCGCCGGCAGCGAGCCGCCCATGGCGGTGATGCGATCGCGCAGATACTGCATTTCCGGCGAATCCTCAGGCGGCCGATAAAACGGCACTTCCTCCAGCTGGTCGTCCGGTATCGGCACGCTGAACCGGTCGCGGAAGGCGCGGATCGAAGCCGTGCCCATTTTTTTCTGCTGATGGGTGATGTTCTGGCCCTCGCCTGCCTCACCCATGCCGTAGCCTTTGACGGTCTTCGCCAGGATCACCGTCGGCTGCCCGGTGTGTTTCACTGCCGCCGCGTAGGCCGCAAAAATCTTGTGCGGATCGTGGCCGCCTCGGTTGAGCCGCCAGATGTCGTCATCCGACATGTTGGACACCATGTCGGCGAGCTCCGGATATTTACCGAAAAAATGCTTGCGCACGAACGCGCCGTCCTGCGACTTGAAGCTCTGGTATTCGCCGTCGACGCATTCTTCCATGCGTTTCAGCAGGATTCCGGTCTTGTCCTTCAGCAACAGCGGGTCCCAGTACGAGCCCCAGATCACCTTGATCACGTTCCAGCTCGAGCCGCGGAAATCCGACTCCAGTTCCTGGATGATCTTGCCGTTGCCGCGCACCGGACCGTCGAGGCGCTGCAGGTTGCAGTTGATGACAAACACCAGGTTGTCGAGTTTTTCACGGCCGGCGAGCGAGATTGCGCCCTTGGATTCCGGCTCGTCCATTTCGCCGTCGCCCATGAACGCCCAAACCTTGCGGCCCTGCGTCTCGATCATGCCGCGGTCCTTCAGGTAGCGCATGAAGCGCGCCTGATAAATCGCCATCAGCGGCCCCAGGCCCATCGACACCGTGGGGAACTGCCAGAAATCCGGCATCAGCCACGGATGGGGATAGGAGGACAATCCCTTGCCATCGACTTCCTGGCGGAAATTGCTGAGCTGTTCTTCGGTGATGCGCCCCTCCAGGAACGCGCGGGCGTAGACGCCGGGCGCCGAGTGGCCCTGGATGTAAACCAGGTCACCGAGAAACTTGTCGTTGGCGGCGCGAAAAAAATGATTAAAGCCGATGTCGTAGAGCGTTGCTGCCGATGCAAAACTGGCGATATGTCCACCCAGTTCGGACGATTCCTTGTTGGCGCGGATGACGGTGGCCATGGCATTCCAGCGCACCAGGGCACGGATCTTGTCTTCGAGCACGGCGTCGCCGGGTGAACGCTCTTCACGCTCCGGCGGAATGGTATTCAGGTAGGCAGTATTCGCGTTGTACGGAATGTAAGCGCCGGCGCGACGCGCTTCGTTGACCAGGCGCCCGAGCAGGAAATTTGCACGATCAGGCCCCTCCCGCTCCAGTACGGATTGCAGTGCTTCCAGCCACTCGCGCGTCTCCTCGGGATCCAGATCACGCTGGAGGTCATTCATGTCCATGGACGATACCTTTTGGGGCGGTTTTTCTCAACACAATCGGGCGCTTATGGTGCCCGATTTCAGTGTGGCGATGGGGTGACTAATTATAACGTCTGCCCTGAAAAACACCGGCGTACCTGCTGATGCACCGCAGCATTACCGCCCGGTGCTGCGATGCTATTCGCCGAGGAACCGGGCGGCGCGTTTTTCGACAAACGCGCGCATGCCTTCCTTCTGGTCTGCTGTCGCAAAGGTCAGCGCAAACAGGCTGGTTTCATGTGTGCAGGCGGAGGCAAGATCGAGATCCTGTCCCCGCTGCACGGCCTGCTTGGCAAGACGTACGGCGACAGGCGCCTTGGCCGCGATGCTGCGCGCAACAGCCAGGCCCGCCTCGCGCAGTTCAGCGGCGGGTACCACACGCGTAACCAGGCCGATCGCCAGCGCTTCCTCGGCCCTGACCTGGCGGGCGGTGGTGACCAGTTCCAGCGCCCGGGCGCGACCGACCAGCCGGGTCAGTCGCTGCGTGCCGCCAAACCCCGGCGGTATGCCCAGGTTGACTTCGGGCTGCCCGAACACTGCACGGTCGGAAGCGATGATCCAGTCGCAGGCCATCGCCAGTTCACAACCACCGCCCAGCGCATAGCCGTTAACAAGCGCAATCACCGGCACGGATAGCGCCTCCAGGCCGTGCATGACATTCATGCCCGCCACCGAAAACGCCTGCGCCTGCACAGCGCTGAGTCCCTGCATCTCCGCGATATCTGCACCAGCGACAAAAGCCTTGTCGCCGCTGCCGGTGACCAACAGCGCGCGGGCGCCGGCATCGGCAGAGACGCAGGCGATGGCCTGCATCAGCTCAGCCAGAGTCGCCGCGTTCAGGGCATTCAGCGCCCGGGGCCGGTTGATGGTCAGCAGGTAAAGGCCCGGTTCGGGCTGTTCCAGCAGCAGGTTCTTGAAATTCATCGCTTGGTTTCGCCAGTCCGCAAAAACCGGATTATCCGATACGCAGTTTCACATAGGAACCCGGCGCATCCTCCAGCGCTTTGTATTTGCCCTTGCCGGGAACGCGCGGGGCAATTTTGGCGCCGGCATGTCCGCCGACCCATTGCGCCCAGTCCGTCCACCACGATCCTTCATGCTGCTTGGCGTGGGCCAGCCAGTCTTCGGGCTCGGCGGCGAGCTTGTCATGGGTCCAGTAACCGTACTTGCCGGCCGCCGGCGGATTGATGATGCCGGCAATATGTCCGGATCCGCCGAGCACGAAACGCACCGGGCCCTTGAGCAGGCGCGCACCGGCGTAAGTCGATTGCCAAGGCGCGATATGGTCTTCGACCGTGGAAATGAAATAGGCCGGGGTCTTGGAATGGGTAATGTCGATCGCCGTGCCGGCCAGGGTGATGCCGCCCGGTTCGCGCAGCAGATTTTTCAGATACAGATTGCGCAGATAGAAACTGTGCATCGCCGCCGGCATCCGCGTCGAATCGCCGTTCCAGTGCAGCAGGTCGAATGGAAACGGATCGCGGCCCAACAGGTAATTGTTGACGACAAACGACCAGATCAGGTCGTTCGCGCGCAGCATGTTGAAGGTGGTCGCCATTTCCGAACCTTCGAGATAACCGCGCTTCTGCATTTTCTTTTCCAGCGCGCCGACCTGCTGCTCGTCGATGAACACTTCGAGCTCGCCCGGTTTCTCGAAATCGATCATGGTCACGAAGAACGTCGCGCTGCGGATGCGCTCCTGCTTTTTTGCGGCAAGCCAGGCCATGGTGCAGGCGAGCAGCGTGCCGCCCAGGCAATAACCGATGACATTGGCCTGCGCTTCGCCGGTGATGTCGCGCACCACATCCAGCGCCGCCAGCGAGCCTTCGGTGAGATAGTCGTCGAAACGCTTGTGGGCCAGTTTTTCGTCGGGATTCACCCATGAAATCATGAACACCGTGTGGCCCTGCTCGACAGCCCAGCGCACGAACGAGTTGTTCTCGCGCATGTCGAGGATGTAGAACTTGTTGATCCACGGCGGGATGATCAGCAGCGGCGTCGCATGCACCTTGTCGGTCAGCGGCTCGTACTGAATCAACTGCATGATGTCGTTCTGGAACACCACCTTGCCGCGGGTCATGGCCAGGTTGCCGCCGAGGCTGAACGCCTCGCTGTCGGTCATCCGCACCTTCAGTTGCTCGCCATTGCCGCGAGAAAGGTCCTCGAGCAGATTGTTCAAGCCCTTGACCAGATTCTGGCCGCCGGAGTTGACGGTCTCCCGCATCGCCTCCGGATTGGTCAGCAAGAAGTTCGACGGCGACAGTGCGTCGATGTACTGGCGGGTATAGAAATCGACTTTTTTCGCGGTCTTGTCATCCAGGCCCTCAATGCAGCACATCGACTGATGCAGATGACGGGCGGCGAGCAGATAGGACTGCTTGACGTAGTCGTAGAGAAAATTGCTTTCCCAGTCGTCGTGGCGAAAACGGCGATCCGCCTTGTGCGGTTCCGCGACCGGAGCCGAGGTCTGCCCCATCATCTTTAACATCGAGCTCTGCCACAGCGCCAGATAGTCCTGCCACAGCTTCATCTGCAGATCGGCCGCGCGCATCGGGTCGGCAATGACCAGCCCCCAGGCGTCGAAAAAGGCTTTGGCGATACCCAGTTCGTCGTTCATCGCCGGCATGCCCTTGCCTGCGGCACGGCTCATGAATTTGCCGATCAGGTTGCCGCTTTTTTCGGCGATGTCGGCATACAGCTTGGCCATTGCCGCGGCATCCAGTGCCAGCGCTTCGGGTTGCGGATTTTGTTTCGAGGTCATGGGAGCGCCTTGTTTCTGGTTCGGGTGCTGCGAATAAATTGACGTTTACGTAAAAGCAATGATATATAGTTTGATCTTAATCGTGACTGCTGCATAGCACAATGAGCAAAGCCTACACCATCAGCGAACTGGCCCAGGAGTTCGGCGTAACCACCCGGACCTTGCGTCATTACGAGGATCAGGGCCTGGTGACGCCGACGCGCGAAGGCGTCAACCGTATCTACAGCCACCGCGACCGCGTGCGCCTCAAACTCGCGCTGCGCGGCAAGCGCCTGGGATTCTCCCTCAGCGAACTCCGCGAACTGTTCCAATTGTACGATCTTGCCCACGATGAACGGCGGCAGTTGTCCGAATTCGCAGTCAAACTCGAGCGCCGCCGCGCGCAGCTGGAGCAGCAGCGCGAAGACGTCGAGGTCATGCTCAACGAGATCAACTTTTTTGCCAATCAATGCCAGCGTCTGCTGGCCGATGCCGATATCACCAAAGCACCTGCAACTTAGCCATGCAACACATATTACGTTTACGTCAATGACAAATAAATTATCAATAAAAACAAATAGTTATATCTGTATTCCGTGCACGGCAACTAAACTGGGCGCGTCGATCAGGAGAACCATATGCTTAAGCCCGTAGAGTTCTATTTCGACTTTTCGTCGCCTTATGGTTATTTCGCGGCAGCGAAAATCGACGCCCTCGCCGCCAAATACGACCGCGCCGCCGTGTGGCGTCCGATCCTGCTCGGGGCCATTTTCAAAATCACCGGACAGCAGCCGCTGGCGACCATCCCGCTGAAAGGCAGCTACGCGATGCATGACCTCAAACGCTCGGCGCGCCGGTTCGGTCTGCCGTTCAGGATTCCGGCGAAATTTCCGATTGCGACCACCGCGCCCTGCCGCGCTTACTACTGGCTGCACGACCGCGATCCGGCTGCGGCCAAAGTGCTGGCGCAGGCTTTGTACCGCGCCTATTTTGCCGAGGATCGCGACATTTCGAATCCGGAAGTGACGGTCAATGTCGCGGCCAAACTGGGCCATGACAAGGATGCCGTGGCGCAGGCACTCAATGATGTTGCGGTCAAGGAGCGCCTGAAAACCGAAGTCGATGCCGCGATCGAACGCGGCGTGTTCGGTTCACCCTATATCGTCGTCGATGGCGAGCCGTTCTGGGGATCAGACCGCCTCGACCAGATCGAGCAGTGGCTGGCAAAAGGCCCCTGGTAAACGGCTGACCGCTGACGCAGCCGCCTGATGCACACCACGGTGGAAGCGCTGCAGGTCGACATCGTCACGCTGGCGGTGGACGCGATCGTCAACGCCGCGAATACCACCCTGCTCGGCGGCGGCGGGGTCGATGGCGCCATTCATCGCGCCGCCGGCCCGCAACTGCTTGCGGAATGCCGAGCGCTGCACGGCTGCCTCACCGGAGAAGCGCGAATCACCCGCGGTTACCGCCTGCCGGCAAAACATGTGATCCACACCGTCGGCCCGGTGTGGCGCGACGGCGGACACGGCGAAGCCCGCCTGCTCGCCTCCTGTTATCGCGCAAGTTTTTCGCTTGCATCAGCCTATGGCCTGCGTTCCATCGCCTTCCCGGCGATCAGTTGCGGGGTTTATGGTTATCCGGCTGCGGAGGCTGTCACCATCGCCGTGCGCGAGTGTGCAACTGCGGCGTCCGCCGACAACGGCATGGAACGCATCGTGTTCGCCTGTTTTGATGCCGGCATGCTCGCACTGTACACAGCCGAACTGGCGCGCAACACCACACCACAGTAATCGCCGCGCCAGAGCATCCACACACTGGAAACCGCGGCGCCGCTGACAACGGCCTTGCGTATAATCTGCCGGACTGATGCAGCCGCCTTCAAAATGTCGGTGCGCTGCGTCCTCCGCATGCCGCCAAACCACACCCCCGATCACGCTTCGAGGAAAAACATGAACATATCCACCGCCAGTGCACGGGTGCTGACCCAGATGGACACATACGGCAACGTCACGGTCACTTTCAACAGGCCTGAGGTGCACAACGCCTTCGATCCGCAAATGGTGCGGGAACTGACCGACGTGCTGCAGGAAATTTCAAAAGATGACGCGGTCCGCGCCGTGGTCATCTCCGGGGCGGGCAAAAGTTTCTGCGCCGGCGCCGACATCGGCCACATGCGCAAGAGCGCGAAATTCACCAAAGCGGAGAACCAGCGCAACGCCGGCGAATCGGCGCGCATGTTCCATGCGCTGTACTCGCTGAACAAACCCACTGTCGCCGCGGTGCACGGCGCGGTGCGAGGCGGCGGCTGCGGCATCGTCGCCGCCTGCGACATCGCAATTGCCACGCGCACCGCGACCTTCCGCCTTTCCGAAGTGAAAATCGGCATCATTCCGTCGATGATCAGCCCGTACGTGATCGCCGCCATGGGCGAGCGCCACGCCCGCCGCTACATGCTGTCCGGCGAGGAATTCGACTGCGCCGAAGCCTGGCGCATCGGCCTGGTGCATGATCTTGTGGAAGAGCAGGAACTGGCAACCCGCGTCGGCGAAATGCTCGGCCAGCTCTATTCCAGCGGACCTAAAGCGATGCACGCAGTCAAGCAGATGATTCCGCGCAGTGCACACAGCCCGATCGGCCCGGACATCGTCAAACAGACCGCAGAGGGCATCGCCGAAATCCGCGCCACGGCGGAAGCACAGGAAGGACTGACCGCGTTCCTTGAGAAACGCAAGCCGTCGTGGACCGAGCCGCCCAAGGCCAAACGCACTGCGGCCAAAGCCAAAAAGAAACGCTAGACCCGCACCGCCCGCAGGAGATCATTGCCATGGCACTGCCAACAACAGTACGCATCGTCGAAGTCGGACCGCGCGACGGCCTGCAGAACGAATCCACGCCGGTTTCTGCCGCGGCGAAGATCGAACTGATCCACCGGCTGCAGAATGCCGGCGTGTCGATCATCGAAGCCACCGCCTTCGTGTCGCCGAAATGGGTGCCGCAGATGGCTGACAACGCTGAGGTCATGGCCGGCATCCGCCGCAAGCCCGGCGTGACCTATCCGGTGCTGGTGCCGAACATGAAGGGCCTCGACGCCGCGATCGCCGCCGGCGCGGAAGAAGTTGTCGTGTTCGGCGCCGCCACTGAAAGTTTTTCCAAACGCAACACCAATTGCACGATAGACGAAGGCCTTGCGCGCTTCGAGGAAGTCGCGCAGGCGGCGATCGCCAAGGGCATCCGGGTGCGCGGCGACATCTCGGTCTGCCTTGGCTGCCCCTACGAAGGCGAAGTCGATCCCGCCGCGGTGGTGCACGTGGCCCAAGGGCTGGATGCGATGGGCTGCTATGAAATCACCGTCTGCGACACCATCGGCACCGGCACTGCCGGCAAGACCCGCACCATCATTGAAGCCGTGGCGAAGCACATTCCGATCGAGCGCATCGCCGGGCACTTCCACGACACCTATGGCCAGGCGCTGACCAACATCTATGCGGCGCTGGAATGCGGCGTCGCCACCTTCGACAGCTCGGTGGCGGGACTCGGCGGCTGCCCTTATGCCAAAGGCGCCACCGGCAACGTCGCCACCGAAGACGTGCTTTACCTGCTCGACGGCCTCGGCATCGAAACCGGTGTCGACATGACGAAGCTGATCGCCGCCGGCGAATACATCTGCGGCGTGCTCGGCCGCGCGACGCTGTCGCGCGTCGCGCGGGCGATCCGCGCCAAGGCCGCGTGATAGCGCAGGCCGAGCAGTTGCAGGATGGCGATTCGCCTTGCGTGCATGTCTGCCTGATGGATTACGAGCAGGGCCTGTGCATCGGCTGTCATCGTACACTGGACGAAATCACCTATTGGGCGACCTACTCGCCCGTGCGCAAACGCGAAATACTGGCCGCCGTGGCCAACCGTCGCGCCGCCACGCAAACCAACCCCTGATAACCGGAGTCCGCGTCATGCCGTTGCCTGCCCCCGCCCCCCGCACGCTGAAACACACCCGCGCCGTCGAATGCAAAGGGTATGAGCGCGAGGACGGCCTGTGGGATATCGAAGGCCACCTGGTCGACACCAAGACCTACACCCACTCGCGGCGCGACGGCGGCCGCGAACGCAAGCCCGGCGACCCGGTGCACCACATGTGGCTGCGCCTGACCATCGACCTCGACCTGAAAATCCACGACGTCGAAGCCATCACCGACAGCGGACCGTACGAGCTCTGCGGCAGCATCGCGGTGAACTTCAAGCGCCTGGTCGGCCTAACCATCGGCCCCGGCTGGCGCAAGGCCATCAACGAGCGTGTCGGCGGCATCGAAGGCTGCACCCACCTCCTCGAACTGCTGGGCCCGCTGGGCACCACCGCCTTCCAGGCAACGGGGCGTGCACGCGAAGCGCACAATGCCGCCAAGCCCGCGTCCGGCAAAAAACCGTACCAGATCAACTCCTGCCACATCTACAAGGATGACGCGCCGGCGGTGCTGGAGCGGTGGCCGGCGTTTTATACCGGGAAGCGGCCTTAACTGAATATAGAAAGTTATGCCGCACCAAAGGAAATACTGGCGGATTGTTGGTTACGATGGAACCAAGTGCATCTATGAAGACGAGGTATTGCTAGGATGCATATCAGAAAGAGAAATGGAGCAACTGCTCCGAGCCTTAGTAAGCCGCGCTGGACTCACTTATAAAGAAATTGTGAGTTCTTATTCTCGTAGAAACACAAAACGATACCCCCCGCTTCTTGAGACCCGAAAGAATACGGGAGTGAAGTTTCAAATTATGTGCGGGATTAACCCGCACTTCATTGCTTCCGTTATCGAAAGATAGTATTTCATTAGAAATGCAGGGATCTGGCGAGGCTTCGGCTAATTATTACAACCAATTGTTTTTGTTGATATTTTAAGCACGCCGCAAATACCACCACCGTGCCACCGGCGCGAACACGCCGAAAATGCCGATGCTGGCGAAGGCCAGTCCCCACGCAGCAATACTCTGGTTACCGCCCGCCAGATCCAGCGTCATGCCGAACACCAGCGGCGCGAGAAACGCCGTGCTGAAGCCGAGGAAGGAATACACCGCCATCATCGCGCCGCGCATTTCCGGCGGCGTGCTGGCCACCGCGCCCGAGGTCAGCGCGGCGGAGTCGCCGAGCATCGCGCCGTAATGCACCATCATCATCAGCACCACGATGTACCAGGGCCAGGCCGCCGTGTAACCGATCAGGCAGGCAATCACCCCGGACAGCGTCATGAACAGGAAAATGATGCGCTGGCGGCCGAAACGGATGGCCAGTTCATTGCCGGAAATGCTGAACACCGGACCCAACACATTGATCATCGCCGCCAGCGTCGCCGCGCTGATCGCCATCGGCGCGTGCTCCGGCTGCAGCGCCGCGCAGAACACCAGGAACGCGACCATCCACGTGCGCTGGCCGAACAGTTCGTAGTTGTGCGCGGCGTAGCCGATGATGTACGGCAGCGTCTTGCGGTTGCGCAGCACGGGGCGAAAATCGAGCAGCGCCGTGGTGTGCTGTTCGCGCGGACGCATGCGGCCCATGGGCACTGCAAACGTGACGACCAGCCCTGCGAGCACGGGACCGACCGCGCCGAACCAGAACGCCCATGGCCAGCCCAGCGTGGCACCCAGTTTGCCCGCGACCAGTATCGAAATCGTCGAGCCGATGCCGAAGCTGGCGGTGTAAAACGCCGTCGCGCGCGACTGCGCGGGGCCTTCGAGATGATCGGTCAGCGCTTTCAAGCCGGGCATGTAGGTGCCACCGAGTGCGGCGCCGATCAGGAACTGGGCGAGCGCCGCGCTCCAGAAGCCCTGTCCGAACAGCGCAAACACTGCGGCGCCGATGCTGCCGATGACGCAGGCCGCGAGATAGATGCGGCGCGAGTCGACACGATCCGTCAGGCTGGTCAACACCGGCACCGACACCATGTAACCGGCGAACAGGAATCCGCTGATCGCACCGGCTTCGGAGTTCGATAAGCCCCACTCGCGCTGCAACTGCGGCAGCAGCGTGGTGTACGCGGCAAAACCGGTCATCGACAGCGCCTCGGCGGCGCACATGGTGAAAGTCAGCCGCGTGGCCGAATGTTTGCGGGCGGTCACCTCAAACCGCCCCGGCGTCGCGCAGCAATTTCGCGATCGCTTCCGCCATGCGCCGGTAACCGTCGGCATTGGGATGGATGGGATCGGATTTCAGTTCCGCCTCGTAGAGCACGCTGGTGACAATGCTGCCGTCGTACGGAATGCGGAATTCCTGCGCTAGTTTGCCGTAGAACTGCGGGGCACTGGTAATCAAGCCCGGCGCCGGGACGCCGATGAGCATGGCATTGATGCCGCGCGCCTTGATCGTACGCAGGATTTCGCGCAGATTCGCTTCGATGCCAGCCGGCACGCTTTTGCGCAGCATGTCGTTGCCGCCAAGGCAGACGATCACCAGCCGTGGCCGGTGTTCATCAAGCACCCCGGGCAGCCGCGCCAGCCCGCCCGCGGTCGTCTCGCCAGGCACGCCGGCGCGCACCACGGTGCGGCCAATCAGCTGCTCCAGCACCACCGGATAACTCTCCTCCGCTCTGGCACCAGTGCCATAAGTCAGGCTGTCCCCGAAGGCCAGCACGACGTCGGTCACGCCCAGCCTGGTCACCGGCGGGACGGTATCACCGCAGCCGGCCAGCCATGCCGCCAGCAGCAACGCCGGTAGCAGGCGTCGCATCAGGTCCGCCGCTCCTGCAGCTTGCGGCGCCTGAAATCACTGATGATTTCGCGCGCCGCATTGCGCCCCGGCAAGCCGGTGACGCCGCCGCCCGGATGGGTGCCGGCGCCGCACAGATAAAGCCGGCCCACCGGCGCACGGTAATCCGCATAACCGAGCACCGGGCGTGCGCTCCACAGCTGATCCAGTGTCAGCGCGCCATGGAAAATATCACCGCCAACCAGCCCGAAGTCGCGCTCAAGGTCCAGCGGCGAGAGGATTTTGCGGGCAATCACTGCATCCCGGAAATTCGGTGCATGCCGCGTCACGGTATCGATTACCAGGTCAGCCGCGTCCTCGCGGATCCCATCCCAAGTCAACCCCCCCGGCAGCTCCGGATTGAAATGCTGGCAGAACAGGCTCGCCACATGTTGTCCCGGCGGTGCCAGCGTGTCGTCAACCGTCGACGGGATCAGCATTTCCACCACTGGCGCGCGCGAACAGCCATAGGTGCGCGCATCGAAATATGCCTGTTCCATGTAGGCCAGTGACGGCGCCATGATGATGCCCGACTGATGGTGCACAGCGGCAGTCGTTCCCGGCAGGCAACTGAAGTCGGGCAGTTCGCGCAACGCCACGTTCATGCGAAATGTCGCCGAGCCGCACTTCCAGCCGCGGATGCGCCGCAGGAATTCGGGATCCAGCGCCGGCGCGTCGATCAGCTTCAGGAATAGCAGCTTCGGGTTGACGTTGGCGACCACGCAACGCGCCTCGATCACGCGGCCGTCCTTCAGCTGCACGCCCTGCGCACCGCGGGCATCGACGCAGACATTGACCACTTCGGCATCGGTGTCGATGTGCACGCCGCGCGCGCGGGCCTCGGCCGCCATCGCCTGGGTGATGGCCCCCATGCCGCCCACCGCGTGGCCCCAGACGCCGCGCTTGCCGTTCACTTCGCCGAACACGTGATGCAACAGCACATAGGCCGTGCCCGGCGCGTACGGGCTGGCAAAATTGCCGACGATGGCGTCGAAACCGAATGCGGCTTTCAGCGGCGCCGACTCGAACCACGCATCGAGCAGGCCGCCGGCGCTTTTGGTGAACAGGTCCAGCACGTCGCGGCGCGCCGCCATGTCGAGCTTCTTGAAACGGCGCGCGGTTTTGATCGCGGCAAAAAAATCGCCGGCGCCGCCACCGACGTTGGGCGGCGTTTCCAGCGCCAGGTCGCGCAGCACATCGGCGACGCGCTCGAGCATCTCGTAATACGCCGGCAGGCACGCGGCGTCGGCGGCAGAAAACCGGGCGACCTCGGCTTGCGTCGCGGCCAGCGAGACGCCGACCTTCAGGTAATCGCCGTCGGGCAACGGCAGGAAATTCGAGATCGGCCGCTCGATGATGCGCAGGCCGTGTTCGGCCAGCCGCAGGTCGCGAATGACCTGCGGATTGAGCAGGCTCACCGTATAGCTCGCCGTGGAATTGCGAAAACCGGGATGGAATTCCTCGGTGACGGCAGCGCCGCCGACCACGCTGCGGCGCTCCAGCACGCGTACTTTGAGCCCGGCGGCTGCCAGGTAACAGGCGCAGGTCAGGCCGTTGTGGCCGCCACCGACGATCAGGGCATCGCAGGCTACGGGTGGGGACATGGGAGACCGGGCAGGCGTGCAAAATACGAAATTGGCGCGCCCGAGACGATTCGAACGTCCGACCCCTGCCTTCGGAGGGCAGTACTCTATCCAGCTGAGCTACGGGCGCGTTGCGGCGCTGATTCTAGCATGCCCTCTCCGCGCTGGTTTTACCGGGCGTGTCAATGCCGATATAATCCGCGCTTTCTTGCGGCCCCAGGAATTCGCAATGAGTGACAACCACACTCCCGAACATGCCCCACTGATCAAGACGCCGAAACAGCTGATTATCGTTGTCGTGCTCGCGTTCGTCGTTCCGGTACTCATCGCCGTGATGCTGGCCCAGCTGGCCACCGGGGGCAAGAAAACGCCGGCAGCGACAGCTGCCAGCGAGGAGGCGGTGGCCAGGCGCATCAAGCCGGTCGGCGAAATCGTGGTGGCCGCCGCGGGCGGCGCACAGGAATTGCGCGGCGGTAAAGCCGTTTATGACGCGGTGTGTACGGCATGCCATGCCGCCGGCGTGCTGAATGCCCCCAAGACTGGCGACAAGCAGGCCTGGGCCAAGCTGATCGCCAGAGGCCAGGACAGGCTGACCGCAGACGCCATGAAAGGCGTGCGCCAAATGCCGCCACGCGGTGGTGCCCCCGACCTGTCGGACATTGAATTCGCGCGTGCCGTCGCCTATCTCGCCAACCAGGCCGGCGCAAACTGGAAAGAACCGGCAGCATCGGCATCCGTTGCCGTATCGGCATCCGTTGCCGCAGCAGCACCTGCAGCTGCGGCAGCACCGGCCGCAGCAACCACGGCCGCAGCCCCCGTGTCGGCCGGCGCTGATGCGGCAAAAGGAAAAAGTGTTTACGAATCAGCCTGCGCCGCCTGCCATGTTGCAGGGGTCGCCGGCGCACCGAAGGCCGGTGACAAGGCAGCCTGGGCACCGCGCCTGAAGACAGGCGCGGATGCGCTGTATGCGGCTGTGCTGAAGGGCAAGGGCGCCATGCCGCCGAAAGGCGGCAACACCGCGTTGGCGGATGCCGACATCAAAGCCGCTGTCGATTATCTGACAGGGCTGGCAAAGTAACCGATTTGTACAGGCATTACCCGAAGGCGCAGCGACCCTGCGCCTTTTTTGTTTGAGTCACCTGCACACGTTTCCCCAGCGCAATGGCCACCTACGCGATCGGCGACATTCAGGGTTGTTACGATGAACTGCGGCGCCTGCTCGACACCTGCGCTTTTGATCCGGCGCATGACCGGCTCTGGCTGGTCGGCGACCTGGTCAATCGTGGCCCACAGTCGCTGGAGGTAATGCGCTACCTGCACGGACTGGGTGAGCGGGTCATCGCCGTGCTCGGCAACCATGACCTGCATCTGCTGGTTGTCGCGGCGGGCGTGCGCAAGCCGCATCGCGGCGATACACTCGGTCCACTGCTCGCGGCGCCCGATAGCGACGAACTGCTCGACTGGCTGCGCCGTCAGCGCCTGATGCATGTCGGCGACGGCTATGCCATGGTGCATGCGGGGCTGCTGCCCCAGTGGAATATCGCGCAGGCGCTCGCACTTGCACGCGAAGTCGAAACAGCGCTGCAGCATTTCAGTTACGGCGAGTTTCTCAAGCACATGTACGGCAATGCGCCGACGCAGTGGCACGACGGACTCGAGGGTTACGACCGGCTGCGGGTCATCGTCAACGCGATGACCCGCTTGCGGCTGTGCACGCCGGAGGGCGTCATGGAGTTCTCACACAAGACCGGGCTCAAAGGCATGCCGGCGGGTTATCTGCCGTGGTTTGACGTGCCGGGGCGTGCCAGCCGCGAGACGCCGGTATTGTTCGGCCACTGGGCAGCACTGGGCCTGATGCTGCGTCCCGAAGCGCTCGGGCTGGACTCCGGCTGCGTGTGGGGGCGACGGCTGACGGCGTTGCGCCTGGAAGATCGCCGCGTTTTCCAGTGCGGCTGTGAATCGGTCAAGTCCTCAGGCGATCCGCAATAAGCTGCTGCGCGGCATCCGCCAGTTCGCGGCGATGTGCCCCAGCCGGCGGCAGTGGCGGCAAAAACCAGATCTGCGCATCGATCACCGGTTGAGCAATGATCTGCAACAGCGTGTGCCACAGGGAATTGTCGCCATCGTAGGCCGCCTCCACGCACAGTGAACCGTCGCCGCGCTCGAAGCGCAGCGCGACGGGATGCACCTGTGCGCCGGCCATCAGCGCCGGCTGCAGCAGCGCACTATGGAAACGCAGCACCTGTGCGCCGTCGGTGGTCGTGCCTTCCGGAAACACGGCAATGACATCCCCGGCGCGCATTGCGTCAGCGACCTCACTGTTGATACGCGCGGTATCCCGCCGCCGCGCCCGTTCGATGAACAGCGTTCCGGTTTTTGCGCTCAGCCAGCCGATTGCCGGCCACAAACGGACCTCGGACTTCGCGACGAACCGCACCGGCAGCACGGCGTTGATGACGAAGATGTCGAGCCAGGACACGTGGTTGGCAACGAGCATCGCCGGCCGGGCATGCCCGCGGAGCAGCCTGCCGTGCACATGCAGCCGCACGGCGAGTATCCGCAACAGGCCCTGGGACCAGTGTTTGACAGCATTGCTGCGGCGCGGACTGGAGAAAAATGGAAATAGCGCCGCCACGGTCAGCAGGCCGCGCAGCAGATGCAGCGCAATCCGCGTCAGGCGCACGCCGCGCGTTACCAGCGATGATGTGCCCCGGCTGCTCATGGCGGCCATTATAGGGGCGCACAGCGCGTCGGCCGTCAACCCTTGATGAAATGCCGCGCGTAGCGCTGTTCCATGCGCGACAGCGGCAGCAGCATCAGCAGATCAGCAGTATTGAAGTCGGGATCCCACGCCGGCGCACCGCAGATGTAGGCCCCGACGCGGACGTAGCCCTTCACCAGCGGCGGCGGTGCCGAGGCGAGATTGCAGTCCAGCGCCGCGAGCGGCAGTTCGCAGCGTGGAAACACCCGATACTCCACCGGCGACAGATGTTCGCGGACCAGTTGCCGGTATGCGCTCGCCGCCGCATGTCCGCCGTCGGCCATACTCAACGACGCGCACCCCATCAGATACTGGAAGCCGTGCTGCAGCGCATAGGCAATCAGGCCGGACCATAGTCGCGCGATCGTCGCGCCGCTGCGATAGTCCGGGTGCACGCAGGAGCGACCGATCTCGACGGTGGCGTCCCGCAGATGCTTGAAGCGGGCCAGATCGAACTCACCGTCGGCATAAAAACCGCCGAGCGCGCGCGCCTTGTGTCCGGGCAACAGCCGGTAGGTACCGACGACCTCGCCATTGCCGGTATCGCGCACCAGCAGGTGCCGGCAATGCGCGTCGTAGCGATCGCAGTCTATGCCCAGCGCGGCACCGGGCACCCGTGCGCCCATCTCCTCGGCGAACACCCTGTAGCGCAGTCGCTGCGCCTCGAGCACCTCGCAGGCGCTGCGGGCAAACGATACTGCCAGCGCCGGCGCCTGGCGCGGCCGCAGCTCGGGTACTTCGAAGGAACGTTGCAGCATCGCGCCTGCCTCCGTCGTCGAGATGACGAGATCAGGCTAAGGCGGGCCGGTTACCGCACAGTGAACGTGCGGTTAAAAATCAGTTACGGCGCAGCGATCAACCCGCAGGCCGAAGTGCAAGCACCGCCCCGGGATGGGGCGACTGCAGGTCAGTGGGTAACGCGCGAGGTGATGCCGTCGGACAGGATACGCACGCGCTCGCCAGGTTTGAAAGTCTCGTCCGCTTCCTGGACGATCGCCAGCAGCGCACCGCTGTCGAGCTTGATGGTGATTTCCACGCCGGTGCGGCGCGTGGCGCCCTGCTCGATCGCCTGGCCGGCGACGCCACCGGCGACCGCACCCAGCACTGCTGCGATATCCGATCCGTGGCCGCCGCCGACAGTGCTGCCGGCGATGCCACCCACCACGGCGCCCGCCGCCGGGCCGATGATGGTGCGCGTACCCTCGATCTGCACCTCGCGCACGCTCTCGACGGTGCCCATGCGCACATTCTGCTCGCGCCGCGCCTCTTCACGCGTATAGGAGCCGCCACCGAGTCCCTGCACGCACCCGGTGAGCATCGCCGCTACCAGCACCGCCACTGCAACCCGTATTCGCTTGTCCATGTTCGTGTCTCCCGTCACCACGGTTTCATGCCGAAGGCCTGCTGAAACCGGTCAGCGACCTCATCGCGGCTGAACCGGTGGTTCTGCCCGCCTCGTTGCGCAATTTTCAGCGATCCCATCAGCGACGCCAGCCGGCCCGTCAGTTCCCAGTCCGCACCGGTTGCAAGTCCGTAGAGCAGGCCCGCCCGGAAGGCGTCACCGCACCCCGTCGGATCAAGGACAGCTTCCGCCTTAACGCATGGAATCGCAATCTGTTTACCGCCGGTATGCACCACGGCGCCCTTGGCACCCATTGTGACCACAACTGCCGTGACGAGTTTCGACAGCGCGTCGAGATTCTTGCCGGTGCGTTCCTGCAGCAGCTGCGCCTCGTAATCGTTGACCGTGACATAGTCCGCGAGCCGCACGAACTCCTCAAGCTCCTCGCCGCAGAACATCGGCAACCCCTGTCCCGGATCGAAAATGAACGGAATACCGGCCTGATGGAACTCGCGAGCGTGCTGGATCATGCCCTCGCGGCCGTCCGGCGCAACAATGCCGAGCTTGATGTTCTTGGCATCGCCAACGTGATTTTCATGCGAGTGGTTCATCGCGCCGGGATGGAACGCGGTAATCTGGTTGTCGTCGAGATCGGTGGTGATGAACGCCTGCGCGGTAAACGTGCCGGGCACGCTGCGGATATGATCCTGCGCAAGGCCCAGTCGCTGCAGGCGGTAGTCGTATGGCGCAAAGTCGTCGCCGACGGTTGCCATGATGCGTGCTTCGCCGCCGAGCATTTGCAGCGTGTAGGCGATGTTGCCGGCGCAGCCGCCGAACTCGCGCCGCATGTCGGGAACCAGAAACGCAACATTGAGAATATGCAACTGGTCGGGCAGGATGTGGTTCTTGAAACGGTCGCGGAACACCATGATGGTGTCGTACGCCATCGAACCGCAGATCAGGGTGGACATCGGCTGACACCTCGAAAAATGGGAGCACGGATTATATCAATGCCGACACCCTCGCCATCGGGCGATGCGCTGGAGTTCGGACCCCGCCTGCTGCATAATCGTCAGCACCGTGCGCAACGGCCGATCCGCTCCAACTCCACCACTTTCAGGGAGGAACCACCGTCATGCTCAAGGAATTCAAGGAATTCGCGATGCGCGGCAACGTCGTCGACATGGCTGTCGGCATCATCATCGGTGCGGCATTCGGCAAGATCGTCGAGTCCCTGGTCAAGGACGTGATCATGCCGCCGATCGGGCTGCTGCTCGGCAAGGTCGATTTCGCCAATCTGTTCCTGGTCATGAAGGAAGGCACCGCGCCCGGGCCGTACCTCAGCGTGGATGCCGCGCAGAAAGCTGGCGCGGTAACATTCAACTACGGGATGTTCATCAACACCTGCATCAGCTTTGTGATCGTCGCCTTCGCGGTGTTCCTGCTGATCCGCGCCATCAACCGCATGAAGAAACAGGAAGCCGAAGCACCCCCCGCACCGCCAGAGGATGTGGTGTTACTGCGCGAGATCCGCGACGCGTTGAAGAAGTAAGCGCCGCAACGTCCGCCACCGCGTAACGCATTGCCTGCCGCTGCATGCGGCTTGGCGGACGCCCCCGTAATACAAATCAGGTATCTGATTTAATTTGGTATTTTTCGGCCTTCTGCCGGCTGCCGAGCGGTCACCGGGGTTTTACTGCAACCACTCGGGGTTGCAAACGCCGGGCCCATGCTGGCGACATGCGGGGCAACTGCACCTGGCCGCGTACGGCGAGGTCCGTTCAATCAGGCGGGCACCCGGTTACAGCGGCAACGCAAATGACCATAGTGCGATCAGCGCGCCGAGGATTGCACCGGCCAGCACGTCGCTGGGATAGTGCAGGCCGAGCACGACGCGCGAGGCCGCGATCAGCAGCGAGAACGGGAGCAGCAACCACGCCAGCGACGGGTAATAACCCGAGGCCACCATCGTAAACGCGACGGCGTGCAGGGTATGTCCGGAAGGAAAACTGAAGCGATCCAGTGGCGCCGCAAAATGCTCGATGACAGCGTGCGCCTGATACGGGCGTGGTCGTACGGTGCGCGCCTTGAGCCATTTGTAGCCTGCGGTGCAGACCAGGCCCACGCCTGCCATGTGCAGCACGGGCACCACAGCCGCATCGCGGTCCCGCAACAACAGGAAGGCCATCAGCGCGTACCAGGCAATGCCGTCACCGAGCACGCTGACGCAGCGGAACAGCAGGCGCCAGCTGACACGCCGGCATATCCGGTTGAACCGGATGCAGACCTGCACCTCCCAGCGCGCGAGCCGCTCAAGCGACAGCATGCGACCTCGTGACCGGATCAAACGCCGCGCCGGTCAGGTCGAGCAGGGCCTGTTCGAACTCGGCAACAATGAACGACCAATCCAGTTTCTCGGTCGTCGCGCGGGCATTGCGGCCGAGCACGCGCGCCCGGTCCGGCCCTTCGGCGAGCGCTGTCGCCAACAGCACAAACTCGTCGGCCGCTCCAAACGGCACCAGCACGCCGTTTCGTGCATGGCGGATGTGCTGCTGGGCAGACGCATAGTCGTAGGCGATTACGGCCAGTCCGCTTGCCATGGCTTCCACGGTGACATTGCCGTAGGTCTCTGTCACGCTCGGAAAGATAAAGAAATCCGCCGACGCATAGTGCGCAGCCAGTTCCTCACCGATGCGCATGCCGGCAAAAATCACTTGCGGGTTCTCGCGTTGCAGCCGCATGCGTTCCGGACCATCACCTACCAGCACCAGCCGCAATCCCGGCTGCACCGTGCGCATCGCCTGGTAGGATCGCAGCACCAGGTCGAGATTCTTCTCCGGCGCCAACCGGCCTACGTACAGCGCTACCGGATCTTCGCCGTACGCCTGCCACGACGCGCGCAACTCGGGGCTGCGCCGGGCCGGATTGAACAGCGCGGTATCCACGCCGCGCGCAACAACCTGCAGATTGTCGAAACCGAGCGCCGCAAGTTCCAGGCGCAGACTGTCCGTAGGCACCAGTGTCCGCAGCGCCTTGTTGTGAAACTTGCGCAGGTAGGCCGTAATGGGCTTTTTCAGCCAGCCGACACCGTAGTGTGCGGTATAGCTGTGAAAGTTGGTGTGGAAATCGGTCGCTATGGGCAATTTCAGTTTGCCCGCAGCGGCCAGTGCCGACCAGCCGAGCGGGCCTTCGGTAACCACATGCACGACGTCCGGCCGCTGCATCGCCCACAACCGCAGCAGCGCCTGTTTCGCCGGCAGCCCCAGCTTCAACGCATCGTAGCGCGGTATCGGCACGCCCCGCTGCAGTATTTCCTCGAACAACGGTTGTGCTGCGGCACAGTCACCGGCATGCTGGCGCGGCCGGATCAGCTGCACGGTATGCCCGCGCCCCTGCAGCCCGGTGACGATGCGGCCCATGGTCATCGCTACACCGTTGATCTCCGGCGGATAGGTTTCGGTGACCATCGCCACGCGCATTTTGCGCACGGCCGCCGGATAGTGCTGCAACACGATATCTGCGCCGTCCATGCCGCACATGATGCCGCTGCCATGCGACCTTCCGGTGAAACATTTGTGAAATTTGCGCGACAACTCGGATAGTTGCGCGCGCACCTTGGCCGAATCAGCCGAACAATACGAGGCCCCAGACCACGGGTACGTTGAGCAGTGCGAGCAGCACCGCAGCGCTGCCGATGTCTTTCGCGCGCTTCGCCAGAGCATGGTTTTCCAGCGAAATACGGTCGACCGCGGCTTCCACGGCGGAATTCAGCAGTTCGACGATCAGCACCAGCAACACCGATGCGACCATCAGCGCCTTGCCAGTGCCTGCGGCCGGGGTGAACCATGCGGCGGGAAGCAGCACCGCCGCGAGGAACACTTCCTGCCGGAACGCATCTTCGTGCCGGAACGCGGCACGCAGTCCGTCCATTGAATAAAAAAACGCGTTCCACACGCGTTGCAGCCCGGTCCTGCCTTTGTGCGGGCTTTCCCCGGTCGGCGCGGTGCCCATGACGGTGCCTTTCTGCTGACTCAATTCGCCGGCCTGGCCGGATCCCAGGCCAGGTCGAGTTGGCGTGCTGCTCGGACTTCATCGAGCCGGCGCAGTGGCAGTTCGTGCGGCGCCGATTTCACCAGATCCGGCGTCGCATGCGCTTCAGCGAGGATTTCCTTCATTGCGCCCACGAACAGATCGAGCGTCTGCTTCGATTCGGTTTCGGTGGGCTCGATGAGCAGGCATTCCGGGACGAGCAGCGGAAAATAGGTCGTCGGCGCATGAATGCCCTTGTCGAGCAGGCGTTTCGCAAAGTCCATCGCAGTAACCCCGGTCTGCTCCTTGAGCCGCTGCAGCGTGACGATGAATTCGTGGCTGGCACGGCGCTGCGGGTAGGCCAGTTCGAATCCCGCACGGCGCAGTTCCACCATCAGGTAGTTCGCATTCAGCGTCGCGAAATCCGCCACCCGGCGCATGCCGGCATCGCCGAGCATGCGGGCGTAGGCGTAGGCACGCAGCAGTATGCCGGCGTTGCCAAGATGCGCGGCCAGCCGCCCGATCGACAGCGGCAATTCGCGCTCGTCCAGCAGCCGGAACTCCTGCTTGCGCTGCGCAACCACCGGCAGCGGCAGGAACTGGCGCAGCCCTTCTGAAACGCCAACCGGACCCGCGCCGGGTCCGCCGCCGCCATGGGGCGTCGAAAATGTCTTGTGCAGATTGATGTGGATCGCGTCGAAGCCCATGTCGCCGGGTTTGACACGGCCGACAATCGCGTTCAGGTTCGCGCCGTCGTAGTAGAGCAGCCCGCCGGCCGCATGGACGATGCGCTCAATCTCGACAATGTGACGCTCGAATACGCCGAGCGTCGACGGGTTGGTCAGCATCAGCCCGGCGGTCTGCGGCCCGACAGCGGCAGCGAGTGCCGCGACGTCAACATTGCCATCGGCATCGGTGGCGACTTCGCGCACGCGATAACCGCACATCACCGCTGATGCCGGGTTGGTGCCATGCGCCGCGTCGGGCACCAGGATTTCGCTGCGCGCCGTGTCGCCCCGTGCATCGTGCCAGGCGCGGATCATCGCGATACCGGCGAATTCCCCCTGCGCACCGGCCATCGGCGCGAGGCTTACTGCGGCCATGCCGGTGATGTCTTTCAGCATTTCCTGCAACTCGTACAGGCAGGCGAGAAATCCTTGGCCGGTGGCGTCAGGTGCGGCCGGATGCCGCGCCAGAAACTGCGGCTGCATCGCCGCGGCATTGGCGCCCCGCGGGTTGTACTTCATGGTGCATGAACCCAGCGGGTAAAAATGAGTGTCGATCGAGAAATTCTGCTGCGACAGCAGCGTGTAATGGCGCACGGCGTCGAGCTCCGATACTTCGGGCAGCAACGGCGGTGCCCGCCGCAACAGCTGGTCAGGAATGGCAGCGATGCGGTCGGTTTCCGCCGGGGCCGGGGCCTGGGCGCGGCTTTGCCGGCCGCAACGTGAGCGCTCGAAAATCAGCATCGCCGCGTAGCCATTACTGCATGGCCGCCAGCACGGCGTCGTAGTTCGGCTCCTGCTTGATTTCCGGCACCAGTTCGGCGTGTATCACCTTGTTGTTCTCATCGAGCACCACGACGCCACGGGCGGTCAGACCGCGCAGCGGACCATCGGTAATGTCGACGCCGTACTTGCTGTGGAAATCGCGGTTGCGGAAAGTCGACAGCGTGACCACGTCATTCAGGCCCTCTGCGCCACAGAACCGCCCCATCGCGAACGGCAGATCGGCCGCGATGACCAGCACCACGGTGTTGCCCAGCCTCGTCGCTTCGGCATTGAACTTGCGCGTCGAGGCCTGGCACACCGGCGTATCCAGGCTCGGCACGATGTTCAGCACCTTGCGTTTGCCGGCGTAATCCTTGAGCCCGACTTCCTTCAGGTCCTTCGCGGTCAGCGTGAAGTCCGGTGCGCTATCGCCTTTTTTGGGGAAATTGCCGGCAACGGTGATCGGATTGCCAGCGAGGGTTACTGCAGCCATGTAGTTCTCCTTGTAATTGGGGTTGGGGTCAGGAAGGTTTGAGCGCGCACGGCGCCGGCTGGAACCGCCGGCCGATGATGCGCGCCATGTTGTCGGTATAGCGTTCGATGTCCGCCGGGGTCTTGGTCTCCGTCGCACACACCAGCAGCGCCTGGCCGAGTTCGGCGTAGTCGTTTACCAGGCTGTAGCCGCCGAGTATGCCCTGCGCCTGCAGCGCCTGCAGCAGTGGCGCAACAGGCGTCTGCACTTTTAGCACGAATTCGTGAAAGATCGAACCACTGAACGGGGCCGAAACGCCCGCAATCGCAGTAAGGGCATCGCGCAATTGCAGCGCGCGCGCATGGCTCGTACGCGCCACCTGTCCGAGCCCCGCGGCGCCGAGCAGCGCCATGTAAATCGTCGCGGCCGTTGCCGCCAGACCCTGATTGGTGCAGATGTTCGAGGTCGCCTTCGACCGCCGGATATGCTGCTCGCGCGCCTGCAGCGTCAGCGTATAGCCGGGTTTGCCGACGGCATCGACGGTACGCCCGACGATGCGTCCCGGCATCTGCCGCAGATGCTCTGCGCGGCAGGTCATGAAACCCAGATACGGACCGCCGCCCGCAAGCGGCATGCCCAGCGGCTGGCCTTCGCCCGCGGCAATGTCCGCGCCATCGCGCCCCCACTGCCCCGGCGGCCGCAGCAGGGCGAGGGCAGTCGCATTCGGCGCGGCGATGACCAGCATCCCGCGTTGGTGAGCACGGTCCGTCAGTTCGTCGACCGCTTCCAGCACACCGAAAAAATTCGGCTGCGGCACGACCAGTGCCGCGCAGTCGTCCGCGGGAAATGCATCAGCCCGGGTTTGGCCGGTGTGCGGATCGTATGGCAGACCGATGAGTTCGATGCCCTGGTTGCGCACCAGCGTCCTGACCACGCGCCGCCACACCGGATGCAGCGCCCGTGGCAGCAACACGCGGCGCGCGCCCTTGTGCAGGCGCACCGCCATCAGCACGGCTTCCGCCAGCGCCGATGCGCCGTCATAAAGGCTCGCGTTCGATATCGCAAGACCGGTCAGCGACGCCATCATCGTCTGATACTCATATAGCGTCTGCAGCGTGCCCTGGCTCGCTTCGGCCTGATAGGGGGTATAGGCCGAATAGAATTCGCCGCGGGTCGCGATCTGCCATACCGCCGCCGGTATGTGATGTTCGTAGGCACCGGCGCCGATGAAATTGAGATAACTGCCGTCGCGCTCAGCGCGTTCGCGCATCAGGCGCAGCACCGCCATTTCTGTTGCCGGCGGCGGCACCTGCGTCAGCGCGTCATTGCGCAATGCCGGCGGAATTTCCTCGAACAGGCCGGCAATGTCGGACACGCCGATCGCCGCGAGCATGGCGCGGACGTCGTCGTCGGTGTGCGGAATGAAAGGCATCTGGAGTAACGGGATAAGGAGGTGCCGCCGCCGGCGTCAGCTCTTCTCGGCGTCAGCGATTTTCTGGTATGCCACGGCATCAAGCAGCGCATCGATATCGGCCGGATTATCCGGCTTGATGCGAAACATCCATGCCGCATACGGGTCCTGATTCACTTTCTCCGGCGCATCCGACAACTCGGTATTCGCCGCAACGATTTCACCGGCGATCGGTGCATAAATGTCGGCAGCCGCCTTCACCGATTCGATGACGCCGCACTCCTCGCCCTGCTTGAGCTTGCGCCCCGGGGCGGGATTGTCGATGAACACCACGTCGCCGAGCTGTTGCTGTGCGTGATCGGTAATGCCGATGCTGGCAGTGCCGTCGGATTCTCGCCGCACCCATTCATGGCTGGCGGTGTATTTCAGGTGCTCCGGTGTACTCATGGTCTCTCCAGCAACTCACAAATTAATTAATAAAAACAATAAGTTATAAAAATTCCGCGAGGGCGGGCAGCGGGCTGCCGCTACGCACGAACGGCAGTTTTACCAGTACTGCGGCCAGCCAGCGACCGCGCACGCCGATTTGCACCGCGTCCCCGGGGCGCGCCGCCACCGGCACGCGCGCCAGTGCGATCGAGCGGTTCAGTGTCGGCGCAAAACCGCCACTGGTCAGCTCGCCCGTCCCGGCGGCCCCGCGCAAGGGCTGATGGGCACGCATCACACCCGGATCACGCAACAATACGCCCAGCAACTGCTGCGTTACGGGACGCACCGCGAGTGCTGCCCTGCCGATGAAATCGCGCGGTGCCGCGCGGTCGACCGTCCACGCCAGCCCGGATTCCAGCGGCGTCACCGACGCATCCATGTCCTGTCCGTACAGATTCATGCCCGCTTCGAGGCGCAGCGTGTCGCGCGCGCCGAGGCCGCAGGGCGCAAAGCCCGCGGCAAGCAATGCCCGCCATAATGCTGTCGCACCCACTGCCGGCAGCAGAATCTCGAAACCGTCTTCCCCGGTGTACCCGGTACGCGCGACCATCATGCCGCCGGTCTGCGTCATGTAAAAACGCCGCAACGGCCCGGTCGCTGCCCGCAGTTCCGGCAGCGCACACCAGAACTTTTCGCGCGCCTGCGGCCCCTGCAACGCCAGTATCACCAGGTCCGTGCGCATGTCGATCGCCACGCTCTGCTGCGCGCACTGCCGCATGATCCATGCGAAATCCTCTTGCGCCGTTCCCGCGTTGACGACCAGACGGTATTCGCGCGCTGCACGGCGATATACCAGCAGATCGTCGAGCACCCCGCCATCCTCGCGCAACATGCAGCTGTACAACGCGGCACCATCCTCCTGCAAGCGCGCCACGTCGTTCGCCAGCAGCCGCCGCAGGAAGTCCTCGGCGGCAGCGCCGGACACGTCGATGGCGCGCATGTGCGAGACATCGAACAAGCCGGCATCACGGCGCACCGCATGATGTTCCTGCACCTGCGAGCCGTAGTGCAGCGGCATTTCCCAGCCCGCGAACGGGACCAGCTTGGCGCCCAGGGCCTGGTGTTCAGCAAAGAGTACGGATTTCTGCAAAGGCATGGTCACGGCCGGAAATCGACGACGCGGAAGACACTGGCGCAGAAGCACCGCACGATGCCTCTCCCTCAGCGCTGCGGCGCCGACAGCACCGCGAGACGAAAACCGGCGGCTCCCAGACTGCCGGTGTCCAGTCCCAGGCGCACCGTGAGTTCGGCGTTCGCGGCCATGCCGGCACGCGGATCGCGGCCGCTACCCAGATACTCGACCGGCAGAAAAATGCGCCGCGCGAGCGTATGGTCATTGGCATTGGTCAGCACCAGGTCGAGCGCCGGATACGCGACATCATGATCGGCGTGATTGCGCAGCGTCGCCGTCAGCTGGATGCGGTTCGGGCGTGCCGGATCGACAGACTGCAGATCGGAGGCCTCGATCAGGATCGCTTTCGGCGACTGCGGCAACGCCACCTTACAGCCGATCTGGGCGCAAGCCGTATTCAGCCACTGGCGCGCGAGTGGCTGTCGGGCGGCAATTTCGCCACGATAGAAATAGATCGCCTGTGCCGCCAGGACCAGGCCCAGCAGGACGCTGGCCGCGATGAGCCACGGCCGGCGCGGCGCCGGCTCCGGCTG
>RPOR01000017.1 GCA_003820645.1 Betaproteobacteria bacterium | reverse complement strand
TGCGCGACACCCGCCTGGATTTCACCTGATCGCGGGCGGTGCAGCAAATCCGGATTCGTGACTAGACGAGATCTCTCAACTTATTGTTTTTGTTTATATTTTTGGCAGAAATCCCGGCGGCTGCGTGATGCGGCATCCCGGTTTTTGCTGGTGAATCCTGATCATGAGCAACCCGAAAGACCAGGGCGCGACAGACGCGCGCCGCTTCAAACTGATCCCGTTCGAGCAACTCACACCCGAGCAGCGGGCGCTGTCGGACGCGATCAAATCGGGCCCGCGCGCCAGGCTCGCGAGTTCGGGGGCCTCCAGGCCGGGACCGCTCGGCGGCCCGTTCAATGTCTGGCTGCGCAGTCCGGGCATCGGCAACCTGGTGCAGCAGCTCGGCGAGGAAATCCGTTTCCGCAGTTCGCTGGCAGGCAAGCTCAATGAACTGGCGATCCTGATCACGGCGCGCCACTGGACTTCGCAGTACGAATGGTTCGCGCACCACAAGCTCGCGCTGGAAGGCGGGCTGAACCCCGCGATTGCCGAGGACATCGCACAGGGCCGGCGACCGGCCAATATGGATGCGGACGAAACCATCGTCTACAACTTCTCGCGCGAACTGCACGACACGCAGGGCGTCAGCGACGCCACCTACCAGGCTGCGCTGACCCGCTTCGGTGAACGCGGCGTCGTGGATCTGATCTCGGTCAACGGATTTTATGTGCTGGTATCGATGTGCCTGAACGTGGATGGCACGCCGCTGCCGGCAGGCACACCGCTGCCGCTGCCGCCATTGACCAACTGACGGTACGCGACCGACGCGCCCGCTGCGGGGCCGCGTTGGCTGCCTTCACTCCGCAGCTGTCCCGGGCCGGGATCGGTCAGGGACAGCTGCGCCGCGGATGGAAACGCTATTTCTTCTCCGCCATTCTGTAAGCACCGTTGCCGTCAAACTTGATATCGGCGTCGATGAACGAGGCCTTCACTTCGGGACGCAGCAGTTGCACCATGTCAAAAGCTTCGCCGGAGCGGGCGCCAGTGCCGCAAATGAAGATCACCGGCTTGTCGGTGGGCAGTGTGCCGATCTTTTTCTCGAGATCGTTGATCGGCAGGTTGACCGCACCGGTAATCGTGCCCTGGGCGAACTCCTTCGCATCACGCACATCGACCAACATCACTGACGCGGGATTTTCCTTCCAGATTTTCTCGAAGGAAGCGACGCTGACCGACCCTTTCTCCTTGCCTGCGGCAAGCACTGGTGCTGCAGCGGCCACGGCAGCTGCGCCATGCAGTTTTTCCCACTCCGGATAGCCGGGGGGATAGGTCAGCACATTGGTATAGCCGAGCTGCCTCGCCTTCTCTGCGGATTTCTCCGACAGCACGCACTCGAGACCGCCGCAGTAGTAGATCAGCAGCGCAGCCTTGTCGGCGGGCAGCCTGGCGATGTTTTTGTCGAACTCGGTATCGGAGATATTGAGCGCGCCGGGAATCATGCCCTTGTCGGCCACCCGCTTCGGCCGCGCATCGATCAGCACCAAGCTGGCCTTGTCCGCGATCAGCTTCTTGATATGGGCAGCGGACACGGACATCCGCCCACCCCGGGCCTTCCAGTCAGGCATGCCGGCCGCGTAGACCTTGATATTGGTGTAGCCCAGCTTTTCGGCCTTCGCCGCCGAATTGTGGCTCAACATGCACTCCAGCCCGCCGCAGTAGAACAGCAGCAGTGTCGATTTGTCGCTCGGCAGTTTCGCAACCTGCTTGTCGAACTGGCTGTCGGGAATGTTCACTGCGCCCGGAATATGACCGGGGTCGTATTGGCGTGCCGCCGGCCGCGAATCAATGATCATTACGCCCTTTTTGGGCGGAATTTCGACGTTCTGGCGCACATAGTCATAATCGACCAGTGTCTTGTAATAGCCCTCCTTGACCTGAATGGCGGCGGTATCGGCACCATGGGCGACAACGGGATAAACGAGCGGCGTGGCCGCCAGGCCCGCAATGATTGCAGCCAACAGGGTGATGCGTTTCGTGTTCATGATGCGCTCCTACATTAAGGTGAAGTTTTCGGTGGTCTCGTTGTAACGGACCAATGCATACCAGAGCAGCAACAGGCTGCCGACGATCAACAGCGTCCAGCCCCAGCTGCCCAGCATTTCAGGGAGGTAGGCCTGGAAGCCGACTCCGGTTATTTCGTACATTTCAACGTTGGTTTCGTCGATGGCCGTGAGGCCGAATTTCTTGAACAGGGCGCTGGCCGTCGAACCCATCCATGCAAAAAAGAACATCGCCACCCAGAGCTTGATATGGCCTTCACCCATGCGCCACAGCGAGCCTGATGCACAGCCTCCGGCAAACACCATGCCGATGCCGAAGATCACGCCGCCGGCCAGCGAGCCGATCCAGAACGTCGCGGGTATCGCCAGGTAGGGGTCGATCACTTTCTTCTGGAACAGCAGCGCGGCAATCGGTACACCGATCGCCAGCGCGAGAATGACCGCCTTGGTCATATCGCCTTCCGCCGTCATGAACGGTTCGCGGAACGCACGGGCGAAGCACAGGCGCGAGCGATGCATGATGAAACCGATGGCGAAACCGGCCAGCACGATCACGGCACGCGCAACGAGCATTTCATCGGCCGAGCCGTACCACTGCGTAGCCCAGACCAGGACGCCGACAATCAACGCCAAGCCCAGCAGTGGATACTTGCGGGTCACGGCCTCGGAGATTTCGAGCGGGCGCGGTGCCTGCATGCCCCATTCGACATGCTCCAGCGTCCACAGCAGCAGCTTCAGGCCGATCGCTGCGCCTGCCAGCAGCCCCGCCCACATCGCCCATCCGGCCGGCGAGGCATGCAGCACCGGATTGAAGAAGCCACCGGTCGTGCACCCGCCGGCCAGTGCTGCACCGATACCCAGGAAGCTGCCGCCCAGGGCAGCCCAGACATATTCAAGTTTGGGCGGGCGGTTGGGGCTGAATTGGCGGGACAACAGCGCCGCGGAAAATGCGCCCAGGACGAGCATGATGTTCATCAGCGACATGCGGTGCATGATGAAACCGTCGAGTTCGCGCGGCACGCCAAGCAGCGGGCCGAGGCCGATCAGATTGTTGAACCAGTCACCCCAGAACTTCACGCCGCCGAAAACGCCCCACACCAGGCCGCTGAGCATCAGGCCGATGATGACCAGCACCAGCAGCAACGCGCCGACAAAGGGTGACCATTCCTCGACGAGGATCTGCGTGTAGTCGGCTTTGAAACCAGCCAGCCAGCGGGGTCCGCTTTCTGCGTTCATGTCCGTCTCTTGGATTCCCGGCCATCCTCATTGCGCCGGATCAGCTGCAGCTCGCCGGTGAGTCGCCGTCCTTCGCGCCTTTTTTGAGGAAGGCGGCAAGGTCATCAAGCAATTCCTGATCCGGTACGTTCGCAAATTTTTCCGCCGCCTTGTTGCCCGACTTGATGCTGGCACGGTAGGCCTTGCTGACATACTGCTTGACCGTGTCCTTGCCCTTGGCATGCTTGTCGGCCTTCAGGTAGGCCGCCCACTCGGCCTTGGTCTTGGTGCTCGGGTTGATCGCACCCACCGGCATCGCGACGTGGCACGAAGTGCATACACTGCGGTAATAGATGCGGCCGCGCTTCCAGTCGCCATCGTAGGCCTGGGCAGAGAACGCAGTGCCGAACAGCCCCAGTACGGCTGCGGCGGCGAGGATGTTGAAGGTTTTCATGGTTGGACTCCTTGATGACTTGGTGAATGGGTGGTTTGCAGATTATTCGACTTCTTCCCAGCCGGTGATCATGGCCTTGAGCTGCGAGGTGATCTTGTGGCCGGTGGTCGCCAGATAGAGATGCGAGATGAGGAACGCCAGCATCAGGAAGGCACCGATGGTGTGGCCGGTGGCAATCCACTCCAGCTGCAGTTTGCCCAGCCCCCATGCCGGCCAGTCGGCATAGAACAAATAGAGCCAGCCGGTAATCCAGATCAGCGGACTGAGCAGCGTCAGGATGGCCAGATAGGTCAGCCGTTGCAGGGGATTGTGCTTGTTGACCGGACTCGGCTTGAACGGGTGCGGCTCATGCTTGAAGATCCCCGATGAGTAGTATTTCGCCATCGTCAGTATCTTTTCCCGGGTCGGGATGTAGTGCCGCCATTCGCCGGTGGTGAAATGCCAGAAAATGGCGAAGATCCACAATCCGACCAGCGTCCAGGCGGCGTTGGTGTGCAAGTACACGGCCTTTTCGAAGCCGAACAGGGTGTGAGTGCCGTGGATTTCGAAGCCGGTGAGCATCAGGAAAATGATCAGGCCGGCCTGCGACCAGTGCCAGAAACGCTCAAAACCCTTGAATATGTAGACACGTTGGGTCATTTGCATGCTCCTTAATGCTTGCGGCTGACGATGCGCAGGATGGCGTGGCCAATGACGCCAATCAGCGTCAGCAGGACGATGCCCCAGCCCGCCTTGTCCACCAGGCTGTTGGCGTCGCGTGCAGGCATATAGACGCCCTGGATGCCGGCCAGGCGGCCGCCTTTGGCGTGACACTCGACACAGCCCAGCGCTTTATCCTTGGGTGCAACCATGTGCGTGATGGGCCAGGACATTTCGGTCTTGATGAATTCGAACTTGCCGGAATAGGGCGCGCCGGAATCTTTCATGCCCGGTGGAATCGCCTTCTCCCAGGCCAGGTTTTTCCAGAAACCGGTATCGTCATTGCCGGCGGTGTGCGGCGTGATCAGCGTCTTGTTCACCGGATCGTAGGGCTGCGAACCGCGGAACACCTTCAGCGGCCAGATCAGGGATTTGCCGTCGGTCGGACTGCCGCTCAGCTTGTTGATCTTGATGCGCTGGTCGGACTTCTCGATCTTGTCGGTCAGCAGCGTGTACTCGATGTGCCCGTTGAACCAGGCGTATTCCGGGATGACGTTTTCGGCCAGCGTGAAATCACCCTTGCGCGATTCGTAGACAATGCGGCCCTTGTCGTCCTTGCGGGTGATCTGCTTGCCTTCGGCGTCAACCTGGCCGGCGGTTGACCAGTCCCAGGTCATCTTGGTGGCGATGCCCCCGCGCGCGAAGGCAGGAATGTGACAGGTCTGGCAGGCGATCTTGGTCGCATGCTGATTCAGCCGCGCCTCTTTCTTGTGCGGGCCATTGCCATGGCAGGCGACGCAGGTCGCAGGGTTGCCGTTGTCCGATTTCCCCGGAATGTGAGCACCCCCGGTATCTTTCGCCGTCGGCGTGTAACGGCTGCCGGCGACATCGTGGCTGGAGGTCTTGTGGCAGGTGGCACAGGTGAAATCCAGCCCGACGGCGTCCATATGCACATCGAGGCTTTTTTCGGGAGCGGACATCGAACTGTCGAGGTCGCCGTGCTTGACGGCGTCGCCGCCACCGCCGTAGAAGTGACAGGCACCGCAGGTGTCGCGACTGGTTTTACCGACTTTCTGCGCAATCTGGGTCAGGTCGATGCCCTTCACGATCTTGCCTGAACCCGGCGGAAATTCAGTGTCCCTGGTGACTACATTGCCGGCCAGTCCGGGGGGCTTGCGGTAGTTCCCGGTGGTGTCATGGCAGACCAGGCAATCGACGTTTTTTTCGGACGTAAAGTCGAAGTTGGCGTCCTTCCAGCCGTAGCCGACATGACAGCTGGTGCAGGAAGCGTAATTCGAGGCAATGGAAATGCAGAAATTGTTGAGTATGGTCTTCTTGCCCAGCGTTTGTTTGGTATCCGGGTTCAGGTACTCCCATTTCCAGTGCTTGGTACGGTGAATCTGCCCGGCCGCTTCGGTATGGCAGCCGAGGCAGGTCTGGGTGACCTCCGGACCGGAACTGAACGCCTTATCCAACTCCTTGAATTTGCTGTGGTCCGCCGTGGTGGTCAGCTTGACGGATTTTGCTTCGCTGGCCACGGCCGGCAATCCGAGCCAGGCGCCCAGAACCACCGCAACTACCAGTCGGGTCAGGATTATTTTCATTTGATTCCCCGTGAGGGCCAAGTAATCAATAGCTTACGAAACACACCATATACATTATCAGGAAAAGCTTATTGATTTGGATCAAAACGCTTGCAGGTTTTGTCCCGTAATGACGGCATGCCAACGTGCGATCCGTCGGTTTTCGGGCGCCGAGTCCGGATGGCGTGCCGCGTATCGCCGCGTGCGGGGCCGCGGCGGTGAGTTCAAGTCTGCCGCGGCCGCAACTGCCCGTGGCGCCGGCTACTTCTGCCTGGCGATGATCTGATCCTTGATCCCGTCGTACACCGCATAGGGCACGAGGCCTCTTTGCACGAGTTCGTCCTTCCGGGCGAAAGGCCGCCCGCGGACGATCGCGGCGGCGCGGACTTCACCGATCCCCTTCAGGGTCATCAGTTCTTTCTCACTGGCGCTGTTGATGTCGATCAGCGCGGCCTGGGATTTCGTCGCCGCCGGTTTGGCCGATGGCCCGGCTTCCTTGCGGGCATCACAGCCGGAGGTCGCAACGCCGAGAATCAGCACGATCAACAACGCAACAAGACGCATCATTACAGTCTCCCTGAATCAAAGGGTGTTCATGCCATCGGCCGCGGTCAGGGCTATGATGAATCACCCGCAACGCAGCGACGCCGTGGAGCAGGATAGCGCCACGATTATGACGCGACCACAGACAGTTTGTCAGAGGCGCTGCGCAGTGTCTGATGCATGGCGTTGCCCTCGATGTCCGCGCCCGGCGCATGCGGGCCGCGGCAGCGCTCGCTGCGGTCAAGCGGGAGAGCCTACGGCGACACCGTTACGGCCTGCGGCTGGTCAGGGTGGACTGGATACGGGTGACCCAGCCCTCTACCCGCCGGCGGTTGGTGCCGAGGTCCCAGTATCCCGTGCGCGAGGCCGAATACAGCGCAACAGTGGATTGCCGGGAAGATAACGTGATGAATTGCACGTGGACATCGTCCTTGAATTCGAAAATGGCCGTGGTGACGACGACGTGCAGACCGTCGTCCGTTTCAGCGGCGATGGCCGCACCCTTGACCTGCTGCACTACCGCTTTGCATGCCTCACGGAGCGCCGTCACGGGCACCGCAAATACCGGGGCGACCGTATCCGGCTTCACCACAAAATCGGCGGGCGCCGCCAGCCAGTGGTTGGGCGAATCCGGCCGTTTCAGGGTCGTGAAGAACGTTTCCATGGCAGGCATCTTGCGGCTGGCATCATGGACGGCCGACGCGCCGGCGGCTACAGTCAGGACCGTTTCCGCAAGCAGCAGCCCTGCCAGGGCCGCGCGACCATACAGGAACCTCGACATGCTGGACCTCACCGGATACGGGCGCCTCGCCAAACTGACGACGCTGACGGAGCGAATGATAAACGATGCCTCGCGCGACGCCCTGATCGTCGCTGCGCGCCTGCTGGCACTGCAGGTCGCGAATTACCAGCGTCTGCACGGCGCACTGCCGATGGACGAGAACATCGACCTGCTCGAAAGCGAAGGCCTGACCGAAGCGCAGGCCGACCGCGTCGCCGACGGGCTGGAAGTGCTGGCGATGGCGCTCGCCACCATCAGGGACGACGCGCCGGATCCGTCGTTGCAATAGGCATCAGCCGCGGCCGGCGTGGCCGCGCAGTGGATGACGCGAACTGCAGAGTGCACGGAGCCGGCCTCCGCTGCGGACCCGCGGCCCCGCGCATAGCCGTGGCGCACGACGATCCAACTTATTTTTAACCGATTTTCAGCTCGGCGCTATGCCTGCGCTCTTGATGATCTTGGCCCACTTGGCCATTTCCCTGTTGAAAAACGCGGTGAACTCGGCCTGAGTATTGCCTACCGCGTCGGTGCCCTGCTTGCGCAAACTGTCGCTCATGTCGGGCGCGGTGATGATGCGTGCGATTTCACGGTTGAGCTTGTCGAGCACGGGTTGCGGCACGCCGGCGGGCGCGGCAATGCCGAAGAACGAGACGGCCTCGAATCCAGGCAATGATTCGGCGACAGCCGGCACATCCGGCAACGCGGGCGAGCGCTTCAGCGAACTCACCCCGAGCGCCCGCATCCTGCCGGATTTGATATGCGGCAGCACCGGCAAAATCGTGCCGAACATGCCCGATACGCGCCCTCCGAGCAAATCGATGTTGGCGGGACCGGTACCTTTGTACGGCACGTGGGTCCACTTGATGCCCCCGGTGATGGCGAACAGTTCCCCGGCAAGGTGGGTCGTCGTGCCGGTGCCGCCTGAGGCGTAAGTGAGCGCACCAGGGCTGGCTTTCGCAAGCGCGAGCAGTTCCGGAATGCTGCCGGCCTTGACCCCCGGATGCACGACCAGCACGGTTGGCGAGGAGGCCAGTTGCACCACCGGCGTCAGATCCTTGCGCGTATCGTAGGGCAGTTTTTTCTTCAGCGTCGGGTTGACCACCGTACTCGCCGAAATCATCAGCAGGGTATGGCCATCCGGCTGCGCCCGTACCAGCAGTTCGGTACCGATGATGGTGCCCGCCCCGGGGCGGTTGTCGACAACCACCTGCTGGCCCCAGGCCTCGGTCAGCTTCACGCCGACCAGGCGCGCAAGCACGTCGTTAGGACCGTTGGCCGCAAACGGCACGATCAGGCGGATCGGCCGCTCCGGGAAGGCCGCGGCAGTCGACAGCGCGGCACCGGCCATGATGAGTGCACCGAGAAACATTCCGGCAATCCGGCGGGTAGTCGTTGGCATGAGTCCTCCTGTGCTGAGTTGGCATCCGCTGTTGCGGATTTCGTTGTTACACGTGCTGCACTGCTGGTAGCGTCCGGCCGCAGCTATAGCCGGGGAAATCGCATTGTGCCGCAATTCACCACCCTAACGTGCGTTTGAGATGTGCAACAGCCTCCGAGCGCGTGCCGATCCAGACATCGCTCGCGGCCTTGGCCGCCTTGATGATGTCTTCGTAAACGAACAGGCCTGGCGAACGGCCAAACACATGTGTGTGGATCGCCGGATCCATGCGCACCGGCCCGGCTTCGCGGTGACGTGCGCAGTCCAGCCAGTGTTCGAAAATGTCGAACATGACCTGGGGTGCATTGCCATAGCGCATGTAGAGCGGCAGGTCGTTGACTTCGGTGTTGTTCGGAAAGGCGATGATCGACCGGTCGCCAAAATCGACCTGGTACGGCAAGTCGTCGTTCAGCGTATCGCCATGCCATTCGAAACCGGCCTCGGCAAGCAGCCGTGGCGAACGCAGGCTCGGCGTGCTGCGCGGGCTGATCCAGCCTTTGGGGCGGATGCCGGTGGCACGTTCGATCAGCCCCGTGGTATGGACGATATTGGCGCGTTCCTCCTCCTCGGTCAGATAACACGGGATCATGTCCATGGTGTACGAATGCGCGACGATCTCGTGGCCGGCGTCGGCGATCTTGCGTACCGTTTCCGGATAGCGTTCGGCCATGATGCCGCTGACGTTGATCGTGGCCTTGACGTCCTGCCGCGCCAGTACATCGAGGATCCGGTGTATGCCGCGACGATGACCGTATTCGGCCCAGCCCACGGCATTGAGGTCCGGCACACCCGCCCGCAGCGGGTTGCCCATCGGTCCGATGCCCGGCCATTTGCCATCCGACCACCATTCGAACGACACCCGGAAGAACACGGCAATTCGTTTGTCGCCCGGCCAGCGAAAATCGTCGGGCACGGGCGTCTCTTTCCCGCCGGCGTGTATGTCCAATGCACTCATCAATCAGCCTCCGCGCTGCAAACCGGGTGCAGCCACGCTGCACCCCGGATTACCCAATGTAAAAGTTGTCTTTTGAACTTATTTGTCTGTTACGCCTTCGATGTGGAACGGCTGGCCATTGACCTCGATGTGGCTGTGCAGCGGCACCGGCTGCACGATCAGACCCTCGGCGAAACAGCCGGCCTTGGCATTTTTGATCAGGTGCGCAAGCTTGTCTGCCGGCTCGTCGCTGCTCAGTTTGAGGTAGGTGTCCACCCCTTCCCAGCGGTTGAACACCGTGCCCTTCAATACCGATCCGCCGAGGTGTTTGCGAAACACGACGCGGCAGTTTGCCCCGCTCACCTTCATCTTCATCATGTGCGCGTACCGCGCAACCTGGGTGAGCAGTCAGAAGCCCACCGCCAGTGCGAGGTAAGTCATCGGCGAGGGATATTTATCGGTACCGCCAAGGCGTTGTGCTTCATCGGTGAACACTTCGAACTTGCCCATGCGGCCGCGCTTCAGGTGCATTTCGCCGGCGATGACTTCGGCGTAGACGTCGTTCTCGTTGGTAATGCCGCCGACTGGCAATTCCGGCTTGTCGATGATGCGTTCGCCGGGCTTTTCGGACAGATCTTCGTTGCCCAGTGGTTTGCTCATACGTCCTCCTCCGGTTGTGGCAGCAGGCTGCCGGTTGCACATCCGCTGTTACGGTTTGCCGTCGTAAACCGTCTTCGGCAGGATGCGGTAGCTTGCGCTGGCGCGGCAGGCGAGTTCACCGTCCTCGCCAAACACTTCAGCTTCGGCAAACATGACGCTGCGTCCGCGCTTGATGACGGTGCCTTTGCAGACGATCTCGCCCCGCGCGGGTGCGAGGTAGGTAAGATTCATGGTCATCGTGGCAACGCCCAGGGCCTTGTCGACCAGCGAGCGCACGGCCTGGGACATCGCGGCATCAACGATCGCCGCGACCGAGCCGCCGTGCACTTCACCGCGGGAATTGCCGAGATGCGGCTGGAATTTCAGCCGCACCTGCGAACGGCCGTCGTCCAGCGCATCGAGCTGGAAACCGAGG
The DNA here is from genome assembly GCA_003820645.1 of Betaproteobacteria bacterium. Classification (GTDB taxonomy): domain Bacteria; phylum Pseudomonadota; class Gammaproteobacteria; order Burkholderiales; family SG8-41. The sequence continues at coordinate 23,819 of RPOR01000017.1, read as the reverse complement.
TGGATGTACAGCGGCACGGTCGAACGCCACCGGGCAGGTGCAGGGCTGGGTCTGGCAGACATGGGCAGTGCCGGAAGAAAAAGAGTCGCCCTATGTTACACCGCGCACATCGTCCGCCGGACGCTTGAGTCCACGGCTTGCCAAGGGCATCATGCAGGGAGACGCGACAACACGCCGGGGGAGCCCATGAAAGTCAAACGCATCGAGCATGTCGGCATCGTGGTTCGGGATATTGAGGCGAGCCGCAAACTGTGGGAAGACTGCTTCGGCATCAAGCTCGGTGGCATCGAGGAAAACGCGACACGGCGACTGGCGTTGTACCCCGTGGGGGATTCGATGGTCGAACTGCTCGCGGGCATCACGCCCGACAGCAAGCAATCCAAAATGATCGCGGCAGGCAAAGGCGGGCTGAATCACATCTGCCTCGAAGTCGAAAACATCGACGCGGCGCTGGCCGAACTGAAGGCGAAGGGCATTCCGCTGCTCGACGACGTGCCGCGCATCGGCCATGCCGGCTGCCGGATCGCCTTCCTTGACCCGTCAGCGACGGAAAACTGCCTGATTGAACTCGCGGAACTGCCGGCAGGCACCGCGCATCACGCCTGAACGGCGACTACTGTTTCAGCGCTTTTTGCAGCAGTTCGGCAACGATTTCGTTGATGCCGGTTTTGCGTTCTGCGGCCAGCGCGTGGATCTGCCTGATCAGATCGCCGTTGAGTTTGACCGCAAACGGCACCAGGCCGGCCGCCTGATCGATACGACGCTGCTCGCGTCGGTCAGGCACGGCGGCCCTGGCATGGGCACCAGGTCGGCCCGGCGCTCCGCCCTGCTTCATTTTGTTGAGCAGCTTCAGCGCATTGAGTTTTTGCAGTTCGGCAGGCGTCATGGTCATGGTGGTGGCTGCAGGCAAGGAGTGTTTCGGCGCCGCGCGCGGCGCGAGGGCTGGCGCGACAGTTATTGCGGCGGTTGCTGCGGACCGCCGCGGCGCTTGCCGGGGCGCTTGTGGAATTTCTTGCCGCCACCACCGCCCGGGTTCTTGTTCTGGCCCTGCGGGCGACCACCACCCGGCTGCGGGCGGCCGGGCCCGGCGTTCTGCCGCTGATGACTCTGCCGGTTCTGGGGTTCGGGCGCACCGGGCCGGTTGCCGGAGGCCAGCGCGATCTCGAGCTCATTGAGCTCATCCCACTCGGCATCGGTGCGGTTGCGGTCAGGAATCGCCAACAACTCCTGCAGGCGAGCCCGGGGAGAAATGGTGGGTTCCGGAGATTGGGGGGGTTGCGAATCGTTCATGGCTGGCATTATCGCATGAACAACGCAACCTTCCAATGGAAACAACGGCTTAGCCCCGGACCCCCGGGAACGGGCCGCCGCGCCGATTTTTCCCTTCTAGACCAGGGCCTGCAGCACCAGCGCATGCAGCAACTGCCGGTGGTAGTAGCGGATCGCCCCGGGCGCATGGGCCATGAACACGACCACCAGCTCTTCCGCGGGATCAACCCAGAAATAAGTCCCGGTGGAACCGGCCCAGTGGAATTCACCGGCCGAGCTCGGCATGCCGCCGCGGCCGGCACTGCGCCGCACGGCGACGCCGAGGCCGAAGCCATAGCCGCGGATATTCGGATAGTCGTTGAGTTTCGCGAGATCGACTTCCGGCCCGAGATGGTCGGTCGTCATGTATTCGACGGTCTTGCGTGCCAGCACGCGCACGCCATCGAGTGCGCCGCCGTTGAGCAGCATTTGCGCAAAGCGCAGGTAATCGGCCGCGGTCGATACCGCGCAGCCGCCACCGCAGTCGAACTTGTGCGGCGTGGTGCCGTCGCGCAGCGCCTGCGGCTCGCGGGTCACCGGGTCGACGGGCAGCGCCTTTGCATAGCGCCCGACCTTTGCCGGCGGCACCGTGAATGCCGAGTCGCGCATCTGCAGCGGTCCGAACAGATTTTCCTCGAGATAGCGCGCCAGCGGCATGCCGGCGACAGCCTCGATGACCAGTCCCAGCACGTCGAGACCGAGACTGTATTCCCACATCGACCCCGGCTGGTAATGCAGCGGCAGCGCGGCGAGCTGGTCGAGAAATTCGGCGCCGGTCCATTTGCTCGATGCCACGTCTGAAGACACCGGATAACGCTGATACAGCGCGTTGTCACCGCGGCCATAGCTCAGTCCCGCCGTGTGCCGCATCAGGTCTTCAATCGTCATCGCACGCAACGGCGCCACCGTCGGCGCACCGGTGCTGCCGTCGCACTCGGGCGGATTGACCTGCATGCGCGCGAGCTGCGGCAGGTAGCTGGCGACCGGCTCATTGACCGCCAGCCGTCCCGCTTCGCTGAGCATCAATGCGCCCACGGTCACCAGCGGTTTGGTCATCGATGCGATGCTGAACATCGCATCCACGGGCATCGGTGTTTGCGCGGCCGGATCGAGATGGCCGAACGTCTCGCAATAGCCGAGCTGCCCGCGCCGGGCGATCATCAGCACCGCGCCGGGCAGCGCGTCACGCGCGACCTCGGCATTCAGGGCCGCGGCGATACGCGGCAGGCGGTCCGGCGCCAAACCAAGTGACTGCGGTTCGGCACAGGGCAGCGGCAGGCCGGGCTTCGGCGCAGGCATTGCAGATCTGGTCATATATGCATCCGAAATTCAGTAATGCGGCGGGATCTCGTGGCCGGTGGCGCCCGATTCGGCGGGCTGGCTGCGCTGCAACTGCAGGCGCAACTCACGCACCTGGTGCTCCAGTTCGGCGATCTGTTGCTGCTGGCGGGCCACCGTGCGGTTCAGTTCTTCCAGCAGGTCTTCGCTGAAACTCAGCTTGATTTCGATTTCGGACAGGCGTGAGTCCACGGCGCTCATGCCGCAGCCAGCACGATGACTTTGACGCCGTGGCATTCGACGGTCTGCCCGGCGCGGATTTTCGCGGTCTTGCGCGCCTCCGGCCGGCCGTCAACACTGACCTCACCTGCAGCAACCATCTGCTTGCCCTGGCCGCCGCTCTCGGCGATGCCGGCGAGTTTCAGCAGGTCACATAGCCTGACGTAGTCGTCATTCAGTTTAAAGTCGCGGGTTTCCACGGGATTCCTGACTATTTTGATGCGGAAACATGATACTGGAACAGGGGCACGGGGAACCATAACCCGGCGCCGTGTTCGAAATAATGAAGTTAGTACTTTGAAAACTGCGGTAGCAACCGGGAAGCAGCACTGCCGGTGCCAGCATCAAATGATCATGTTTTAGGGCCTCTTATGCGCGCAACGTACATCTTCGGACTGCTTTTTCTGCTTCAGGTGGCAGGGTGCACCGTTACGGGTACTGCGCCCGCAACCGGCGCGATGCCGGGTGGCAGCGTCGTCGTTGAGCGACTGCTGCCCGATGCTGCGCAGGATCGGACGGACGTGACGGAACTGTCGCAGAGCGCGGGGTCCGGTGGCACCGTGGTTGTCGAGCAGTTGCCGCCGCTGCCCGAGATCGTACCCGAGGCGGCGCCTGTTGCCGTGGCGCCGGCGGCCTCAACGGCCCCGATCAGTGCGGCGTTACCAACGGTCCCGGAACCGCGTACGGAAACACCAGCAGCCCCCGCCACCGTCGCGTCCATACCCCCCACACCCCCTGCAACCACCACCCCCCCCGTCGCGGCCACATCCGGCGCAGCCGCCGCGCCCAGCATCGGTACTGCTGTAGCTGACAAGCCGGCAGCGAAAGTTCCGGCCAAAGTGGCCGCGCCGGTGGTGCGCGCAACGCCACCGCAGAAACCAGGCGCTGCGCCGGCGCGCGCCAAAGCGCCGTCGCTGGACCTGGCAGCGCTGGAACAACGCATCAAGAGCACGGACGCCATCGGCGTTTTCACCAAAATCGCTTTGAAGAATCAGGTCGACGATCTGTTGAAACAGTTCAAGAACCACCACGAAGGCAACGGCAAGACGGCGCTCGCGCAACTGCGGCAGGCTTATGATCAGTTGCTGCTGAAAGTGAATGATGTGCTGAAAAACGGCGATCCATCGCTGGCCACCGAGATCATGGGATCACGCGAAGTGATCTGGGGCGTGCTCACCGATCCGGAAAAGTTTGCAAAACTCTGAAAATCGCAAAAGGAAACCCTTCATCATGAACACCCGAACGCAATCCCAAACCCCGGGCCGGGCCCTGATCCTGGCCTTGACCATGTTATTCGCGGGACCAGCCGGCGCAGCTGAAAATGGCGCACTGGCCAAGGATCTGACATCAACCATCTCGCTGCTCGGCTTGCCCTGCGGCCAGGTAGTCAATGTCGTGACCCAGGGTAACCGCGATTACATCGTGACCTGCAGCGACAAAAACCGTTACCGTGTTTACTTGAATCCCCAGGGAAGGGTCGCTGCGGAAAAGCGCTGAGCGCCAGGCGCCGCCCGCAGCACTCGGCAGCAAATGGCAGTGCGCCGCATCACGACGACGTCCGGCGGAACTTCCTCGAGTCAGGCTGCGCCATGCAGCACCGGATGGAGGTAATCGCCTGCGCGCGCACATCTCCCCCGCGTCCGCAGGCCGGATGACGAGGCGAATCGGAGCGCCCGGTGGCGGGGTCACGGGGCGCCTTGCAGCAGCGCCCGTTTCGGACAATCAAAGGCAGATGACACGAGGCGGTGGCCGGCACAGTCCACACTCCATGCAGCCAAATTGACTCGGGTAAGCCCCTTCATCTACGCTCGGCGTTCAATATATGACCCTGTGGGAAATGCCATGTCGACCGTCAAACCGCCGATCCAGACGCTGTCTTCTGCCGACCGCGCCGCGCCGCACCTGACCAGCGCCGCGGCGCCGCCTGCGCTGCGACTGATGCTCGCGCTGGAGGACTTCGAGGCGCCGGCACGACGTTACATCCCGCGCCCGATCTACGGCTACGTGTCGGGTGGCGTCGAGCGCAACGTGACGCTCAACTGGAACCGCTCGGCCTTTGATGATCTGGCGCTGGTACCGCGCATGCTGGTCAATGTGTCGCAGCGCTCGCAGAAAACGGAATTGTTCGGTCGCGTCTATGATTCGCCATTCGGGATCGCCCCCATGGGCGGCACTTCGCTCGCCGCATTCCAGGGCGACCTGGCGCTGGCCACCGCCGCGGCGTCCCGCAACGTGCCGATGATCCTCAGCGGTGCGTCGCTGACGCCGCTGGAACAAGTGCGCTCCGCCAGCCCCGGCCACTCGTGGTTCCAGGCCTACCTGCCGGGCGAAGAGCAGGCGATCACCGAACTCGTCGAGCGCGTGGCGAGGGCCGGTTACGACACGCTGGTACTGACGGTGGACATCCCCGTGGGCGCCAACCGCGAGAACAATGTGCGCAACGGCTATAACGCACCGCTGCGGCCCAATCTGCGCCTGGCGCTGCAATGTCTGGCGCGGCCCCGCTGGCTCGTCGGTACGGCGCTGCGCACGTATTTCACCCAGGGCATGCCGCACTTCGAGAACATGGGCAAACGCACACCGCTGGTGTCGCGCACCGCGGTGCGCGAGCGCGCCAACCGCGACCATCTGAACTGGGCGCATGTCGCGCTGATGCGCCGGCTGTGGCCGGGCCGGCTGGTGATCAAGGGAATCCTGGACAAGGCCGATGCGAAGCTCGCGCGCGAGCACGGCGCCGACGGCATCATCGTCTCCAATCACGGTGGCCGCCAGCTCGATTCGGCCTCCTCACCGCTGCGCGTGCTGCCCGGCATCGTCGAATTGGCCGGTGACATGACGGTCATGATGGACAGCGGCGTGCGCCGGGGTACCGACGTACTGAAGGCGCTGGCGCTGGGCGCAAAGTTCGTGTTCATCGGCCGGCCGATGCTGTATGCGGCGGCCGTTGCCGGCGAGACCGGCGTGCGCCATGCGATCAAGCTGCTGCAGGACGAAATCGACCGTGACATGGCGATGCTCGGTGCCAACACCATCGCCGAAATGTCCCGTGAGCGACTGATGGACGCGCGCGGCTTCGACGGCTTGGGCCGTTGAAGTCGCATTGAAATCGGCCGTCCAGCCCCCCCGGGAAGCCGATCCCGCATCCGCCTGGTGGAATCGTCATCGCATCGCGTTCCAAAGCGCTAGTGGCCCAGTGCGCCGGTCATCGAGGGCTCCGTTCGGATGGTGCCGTCAACGCCCAAAATCGGTCATCGCCGGCTCCCGATTCCATTTTCTGGAACCGGTCCGGGACTATTGTTAATTTTGATTGCCCTGGCGGCGCGTTGGAGCCTAGAATTGTTGCAGACGGCGCAGCCCTGCCTGCGCCGCGAATTCAAATAAATCCAGAGAGGAGTAGTCAAATGAAGATATTGCCTTTGGGCGCTGCCGCAATGGCTGCGCTGATTGCCGGTTGCGCCGCCAGCCCCGAACTGGTCAGTTGTCTGCAGCCAAACCGCCGCGTCGCCGTTGAAGTGTCGGGCATCAAGATCAAGCCGCCCGCCAAACCCGGCGCCAAGCCGGGACGGCAGGCGCTCGTGCTGAAAGCCATGGCGCAGGGTGACTCCGCATTTGATTCAGGCAGCGCAACACTCAAGGCCGGCGGCAAAGCCGAGCTCGACAAGTTGGTAGATCTGATCAACAAAGGCACCAAGAAAGATCCCCGCCCGCTCAACGTCGGCTCCGTGATCATTACCGGCCACTCAGACCGGCTTGAGGCCGAGAGCAACGCCAACCTCGATGAGCAGCGCGCCAAGGCCGTGCAGGTGTACCTGGCGGAAAAGGGCCTGGACCAGAAGCTGATGTTCTGGGAAGGCAAAGACGCGAAAGAACCGATGGCAGTGACAAAGTTCTGCACCGACTGAACGCGTCCTGCAGAACGGCTACACCCCGCTGCGGCGGGGTGTTTTTTTGGCAATTACGCAGCCATCGTTCGGCCGGGACATGGTGCTGTGAACCTGCAACGGGTCACGCGGGGACCGGCACGCCCTCCTGCTCGCAGGAATTAGCCACGTCGCTGACGGTCACGCGGCGCATGTCCCGCACCCAGCGCAGGTCGTCGAAATCGGTGCCGCGGTGCATGGTGCAGCGGTTGTCCCACATCACCAGTTCGTGCGGCCGCCAGCGATGGGTATAGACAAACTGGCGTTGTGTCACGTGCGCGATCATTTCGTCGATCAGCGCGCGCCCCTCGACATCCGGCATGCCCCAGATGCGACCGGCATGTGAGGCCACGAAAAGCGACTTGCGCCGGCTCTGCGGAATGGTACGCACCAGAACCTGCGGCACCGGCGGCAGCCGCTGCTGCTCCTCTTCGGTGAATTCCGCAAAACCGCTGCGCCGGCGCGACGTCGCGATCCAGTGCTCGACGACCAGGCCCTGCAGCCTGTCCTTCGTCGCTGCGGGCAGCGCATCGTACGCGGCGCGCTGGTCGGCGAATTCCGTGTGCCCGCCGATGGGTGCCACCGTTTCCGCATACAGCAGCGAGCAGATACTGGGCAGCCGCTTGAAGGAACTGTCGGTATGCCACAGCCTGTTCCCGGCCTTGTACATGCGCTGGCGGCTGGTTTCGCCCCAGATCTTGCCGTCCGCCGCCAGATTGGAGATGTCGGCAAACGCGCCGCTGAAGCGCGACGGAGTCGCCTTCGGATCCAGCGTGCGGTCGGTCTCGATGGGACCGAAGTGCCGCGCAAACGCGAGTTGCTGTTCCTGGCTCAGCGTCTGCTGCGGGAACACCAGTACCGCGTATTTCCAGAATGCCGCCTTGATCGCCGCAAGGTCGTCGGCCGCCAGCGGCCGCGCGAGGTCGACGTCGCCGATTTCGGCGACAAAATCCGGGGTGACCGGGACGATCGTGATGCCCATGTGTTTCCTCCTCCACAATGTCAAACCGCATCGCCATTATGGCGCGGATGCAGCAGCGTATCATTCGCTGCACAACCACATTTTCCGACACGGAGGGTCAGATGGCCAAGGGCTACTGGGTGGTGACTTACCGCGCGATCCACAATCCGGAAGCATTCGCTCGCTACGCGAGCCTGGCGCCGGCCGCGGTGCAGGCGCATGGCGGACGTTTCCTGGTGCGCGGCATGGCGGCAAAAGTCTATGAGGCCGGTATCCAGCAGCGCGTGGTGGTGATCGAATTCGACAGCCTGGCACAGGCACTGTCGGCACACGACACACCGGCCTATCAGGCAGCGCTCCGGGAACTGGCCGGCGCCGCGGTGGAGCGCGATCTGCGCATCGTCGAAGGCCTCGGCTGAGCGCGGTTTCCGGTGCGGCTTCAGCCGCGCACCAGTTCCAGCAAGGCTGATCCGTAACGCTCGAGCTTCTTCGCGCCGATGCCGCTGACCGCGGCCAGCGCAGTAATATCGGCCGGCTGTACCGCGGCAATTTCCGCCAGCGTGCGGTCATGGAAAATGACGTATGCGGGCACTGACTGCACGCGGGCCTGCTCCATGCGCCAGTGCTTGAGCCGCTCCAGCAAACCGGAATTCGCCGCAGCCTCGGTGCCGGCGATGCCGCCGCGGCGTGACCTCACGGCGCGGCCTTTGCGCGCCACGACATGGCGCATCTCGACCCGCTCATCGCCTTTCAGTACCCGGCGGCTGGCATCGGTCAGCCGCAGCGCGCCGTAGGCCTCGTGATCGGGGCGCACATATCCCAGTGCTGCGAGTTGCCGGAACACATTGCGCCACGCCGCTTCATCGAGGTCGGCGCCGATACCAAAGACATTGAGCTGGTCGTGACTCCACTGCGTGACACGGTCGGTGACACGGCCACGCAGCACGTCGGTCAGATGCACCGCCCCGAAACGCTGCCCGGTGCGATAGATGCACGACAAGGCCTTGCGCGCAGCGTCGGTGGCATCCCAGATCTGCGGTGGTTCGAGGCAGGTGTCGCAATTGCCGCAGGGCACGCTGGCCTCACCGAAATAATCGAGCAGGCGCACGCGCCGGCAGCCCGCTGTTTCACAAAGCCCGAGCAGCGCATCGAGTTTCGCCACCGACACGCGGCGGAACTCCTCGCTGCCCTCGGACTGGTCGATCATCCGCCGCTGCTGCACGACGTCGCCCAGGCCATAAGCCATCCATGCGTCCGCCGGCGCGCCGTCGCGTCCCGCGCGGCCAGTCTCCTGGTAATAACCTTCGATGCTTCTCGGCAGATCGAGGTGGGCGACGAAGCGCACGTCCGGCTTGTCGATGCCCATGCCGAAGGCGATGGTCGCAACAACGACAATGCCTTCCTCCCGCTGAAAACGGGCCTGGTTGGCGGTGCGCGATGCGGTGTCCATGCCGGCGTGGTACGGGATCGCCCGCACACCGTGGGAAACCAGCCAGGCCGCGGTCTCATCGACCTTTTTGCGGGACAGGCAGTAGACGATACCGGCATCGCCGTCGTGGTCCTCGCGGATGAAGCGCAGCAGTTGGGCACGCGCATCCTGCTTGTCGACGATGGTGTAGCGGATGTTGGGCCGGTCAAAACTGGAAATGAATACCCGCGCATCGTCGAGCGCGAGGCGGCGGACGATTTCGGTGCGGGTCTGGGGATCGGCAGTGGCGGTCAGTGCAATGCGCGGCACTTCGGGAAAACGCTCGTGCAATACCGAAAGCTGCAGGTATTCCGGACGGAAATCGTGTCCCCACTGCGATACGCAATGCGCCTCGTCGATGGCAAAGAGCGCCAGTTTTGAGTCCGCCAGACATTGCAGCATGCGCGGCATCATCAGCCGCTCGGGCGCGACATACAGCAGATCGAGTTCGCCGGCGCGCAACGCGCGCTCAACCGCGTTGACTTCGCGACCATCGAGCGTCGAGTTAAGGAACGTCGCGCGCACACCGAGCTGCTTCAGCGCGGCGACCTGGTCCTGCATCAGCGCAATCAGCGGTGACACCACCAGCGCGGTGCCTTCGCGCAACAGCGCCGGCAGCTGGTAACACAGCGACTTGCCGCCGCCGGTCGGCATCAGCACCAGCGCGTCGCCGCCGCCGGCGACATGGTCGACAATGGCGGACTGCGCACCACGGAAAACGGGATGACCGAATACGGTATTGAGGAGTTGCAGCGGGCGCGAATCGACGGCGGGGTTCATTGACCGAGCACAGTGGCGCGCCGGCGGGGGATCACTCGACCGGGCCGGACACCGGTAACGAATTTAAATATATTATTTAAAATCAATTAGTTAAAAACTATTTCAGCGTCGAACCTGCGGTCTTGCGTGGACGCCCGGCCAGCTGCAGCAATTCCCGGTGCAGCCCGTCTGCAATCGCAATGCCATCGGTCTGCGCCTGGACGACCGCCAATTGACGCCGCGTACCGGGCAGCCGCACGCCTCCATCGGCGAGCATCTGTCCGACCATGTCGTCGATGCGCGCGTAATAGACATCCGCTCCGGCCAGCGCCTGCGGATTGATGGCAATGATCGCATGACCGATGCGCGGCTTGTTTCCGGGTTCGAAGTACGAATCGTTGTCGCGGCTTAATGCCGCTCCGGTCAGTGCAACGCACAGCGCTTCGACCATCAGCGCCAGCGCAGTACCCTTGACGCCGCCGATCGCGGTCAGGCTGCCGGTCAACGCGGCCTGGGCATCGGTGGTCGGATGGCCGTCACGGTCGACCGCCCAACCCGGCGGAATCGGCTTGCCTTCCTTGGCCATCAGCATGATCTTGCCGCGGGTGACTTCGGTCAGCGACAGGTCGATGACAATGGGCGCTGCGCCTTGGCGCGGGAAAATCGCCGCGATCGGATTGGTGCCGAAGAACGCTTTTTTCCCGCCCCAGGCATTGATCGCCGCCGGCGAATTGGTGAACGCGAGTCCGACCAGGCCTGCATCCGCGATTGGCGCGAGGTGATATGCGGCGGCGCCAAAATGATGGCTGTTGGTAACGCCGGCAAAGGCCACGCCGTAACGCCGTGCGCGCTTGATGGCTTCGTTGGCGGCCAGCGCCGCCGCAGGGAATGCCAGGCCGCCGCCGGCATCGATGAGGCAGGTCGCACCTGCCTTTTTGACGATTTTCGGCTTCGCCTTGCCGTCGGCACGACCTTCGCGCAGGTGCTGCGCATACAACGCAACGCGTGACAGGCCGTGGCCGGACAAGCCCTCGGCTTCGGCAAGGACCAGCGCCCGCGCCGTAACCTGCGCCATGGGCTTGGATGCGCCAGCACGCTTCAGTGCGCGCACGGCGAGGTCGGTCAAGGCATCGATCGCAACGTTGGCCATCGCGGCAGCGACCTTCCGGTCAATCGACTTTGGTCCCGGACTGTTTCGCCACGTCGGCCCATTTCGCAGCTTCCGCCTTGAAGAACGCCGAGAATTCCGCCGGCGTGTTGCCACTGGGCTCGGCGCCTTGGGCGACGATGCGTTTGCTGACCTCCGGCGATTTCACGGCAGCGACCCATTCGCGGTACAGTTTGTCCTGCACCGCCGGCGGCGTCTTCGACGGGGCGAACAGCCCGTTCCACTGCACGGCGAGATGGCCCGGCACACCCGCTTCCTCCATGGTCGGAATGTTCGGCACCACGGCAGAGCGGGCCTTCGCGGCGACACCGAGGCCGCGCAGCCGGCCGGTGTTGATATGCGGACCGGCAACCGGCATCACGATGAACGCCACCTGTGATTCACCGGTCAGCAGCGCGACCGTCGCCGGCGCAGCGCCCTTGTACGGCAGATGGGTGATGCGCGTGCCGGTCTTCACCCGCAGCATTTCCATGGCCATATGTGACATCGTTCCGGCACCGGCCGACGAATAATCCAGAGAATTCGGCTTGGATTTAGCCAATGCGACCAGCTCCTTGACACTCTTCACCGGCAGCGCCGGATGGGCGACCAGTGCAAACGGATACGACGATGCCATGGAAATTGCCGTCAGGTCGCGTACCGGATCGTAAGAGAGTTTCTTGTAGATTGCCGGGCTGATCGAAAGCGAAGAATTGCCGAACAGCACCGTGTAACCGTCGCCCGGCGCCTTTGCGACGATGTCGGCGGCGATGTTGCCGCTGGCACCGGCGCGATTGTCGACGACCACCTGCTGGCCGAGCTGCGCGGCATACTTCTGGGCAATGATGCGCGCAACGACATCGCTGCCGCCGCCTGCCGGGAACGGCAGCACCATGCGGATCGCGCGCGCCGGAAATTCCTGCGCGAAGGCAGGTGCAACGGCTGACAGCACGCCGCCGACAGTTACGATAACGCCGATCGTGCAACGAACCGCGTGAGTCATGGACCGATTCATGATACCTCCCCCTGATTGACCGACTGATGACGGACAGCGAGTCTCCCCCGCCACCCGGAAAAAATCAAACCGCACATGTTAATACCGGGACGGCGGCAGGCTTCAGACCGCAGTCAGCAGCGACTCTCCGGGCCTGACGCGGGTGAAGTGGACCGGCCGGGTTTCGCTGGCAAAACGCTCGTCCTGCCAGCTGACGCAGGTATAGCGCGAATTCTCCAGATCGCGGACATCCGGAAAGTCGGCGCGGAAATGCGCACCACGCGAGTCCTCGCGCGCCATTGCGGCAAAACGGATCGACTTTGACACCAGCACCAGGTTCTTCAGGTTCATCCAGTCATGCCAGGTCAGATTGAAGGCCAGCGTGGAACCGTCGACTCCAGTCGCATCGAGCCGCGCGTCGAGTTCGTCGAGCAAGCCCGAAGCCCGCGTCAGTGACGCCGCATCGCGGACGATGCCGACGTCATCCCACATGACGTTATAGAGTTCTTCACGGATGGCGTTGATGTCGCCGCCCTTGCGCGCCAGCGGCGCACGGCAGCGCGCCACCGCGGCATCGATCGCTTCCTGGTCTGGCAAACGAAATTCGCCATGGGCCTTGACCCAGCCCGGCATGACGTCGCCAGCGATGCCGCCGAACACCGTGGAATTGGCAACACCGTTACCGCCGAGACGGTTGGCGCCGTGCACGCCGCCGGAATCCTCGCCGGCAACGAACAGGCCGTGCAGGTCGGTGGTGCAGTCGGTCTTGAACGCCACCCCGCCCATCATGTAATGCGCGGTAGGCACCACATCGACCAGGCCGCCGACGAGATCGAAACCGCAGTCGGCGCAGCGCTCGACCATGCCCTTGAACTCGCGGCGCACCATCACCGGGTCGAGGTGACTCATGGTGATGTACAGCCCGCCGTGCTTGTTGACGCGGCCTGCGCGCATTTCCTCGTACATGCCGCGGCTGACGATGTCACGCGTGGCACGCTCGTTGCGCGGATCGTAGTTGTGCATGAAGCGTTCGCCGGCGCCGTTCAGCAGATAGCCGCCGGCACCACGCAACCCTTCCTCGATGATGGTGCCGGTAATACGCGTGTCGGAGCCCGCGATCAGGCCGGTCGGGTGAAACTGCACCATTTCCATGTCGCGCAGCACCAGGCCGCCGCGCAGCGCCATCGCCATGCCGTCGCAGCTCTTGTCGCCCGAGGGCGTGTGGAACTTGTACATGGTCGGCCCGCCGCCAGTGGCCAGCAACACGGCCTGCGCCTGCACGAATACGAATTCACCGGTGCGCATGTCGATCATCAACACGCCGGAAATTGCATCGCCGGCCCGGTTCTTGATGAGCTCGACAGCGCGGTGCTCTTCGAGGCGCTCGATACCGCGCGCCCAGACCTGTTCGGCCAGCCGGTTGATGATTTCGATGCCGGTCAGGTCGCCCTTGTGCACGGTGCGGTCGAAGGTCTGGCCGGCAAATGCCTTCTGGTGGATGGTGCCGTCGGGGTTGCGGTCGAAGAAACAGCCCAGCTCGTTCTCGAGCTCGTGAATGCGCTCCACAGCGGTTTCGACCAGAGTCCAGGCAAGATCCTGATCGGGCAGCCACTTGCCGCCCTCGATGGTATCCATGAAATGACGCTCGACCGAATCACCGGCAGCCAGCGCAACGTTGTAGCCTCCCTGCACCATGCGCGTGCAGCCGCTTTTCCCGAGCAGGCCCTTGACCGCGACGGTGATCGACAGCGCCGGGTTGTGCTGGTGCGCATGCAGCGCGGCGAACAGGCCGGCGCCGCCGGAGCCGAGAATCAGAATGTCGGTCTTGATGGTTTTCATGACTGCCTAGCTTTTGACGCCGAGTGCGGCAAGCACGCCGGCACGCCTGTCCTTCGCTGCGGAATTGACCGCCGTGTAGAGGCTGCCGCCGTGGGAATCCATCGCCACCAGCAGCGGACCGAAACCCTTGATGCGGAACTTCCATAGCGACTCGGGATTGAGGTCGTCGAGATCGACCTCTTCGATCTGCTCGATCCAGGTGGTCTCCAGCGCCGCGGTCCCGCCGATGATCGCGAGGTAAACGCCGCCCAAATCGCTGAATGCCTTCGCCGAAGCGGCAAACAGACCGCCCTTGCCGATGACGATGCGCACGCCATATTGCTCCATCAGTGGCCGGGTGAACCGTTCCATGCGTGCGCTGGTAGTGGTACCGATGCAGATCGGCGCATAGCCCGACGGGTGCTCCTTGGTTTCGCCGACCCACTTCACGTTGGGTGCGGTATGGATGACGGCATGGCCTTTTAGGTCGAAGCGGGTTTTGCGGCCATGGTCGAACATGTGGATCTGCGTCGCATCGCGGATGCCGTACAGCGTCTGGTGCAGCGTGACGGTATCGTTGATGCGCAGCTGGCGCACCTGTTCCTCGGTCACCGGCATGTTGAGTTCGTAGTGCGCCATGTCAGTACCCGTACCCCACGCCCTGCGGCGTGAAAGTTGCCCGCGCGCGCCGCGCCGAATGGCACTGCATGTTGACTGCGACGGGATTCATCGTGATATGGGTGGCGGCGGTCTCGACATGCACCGCAAAAGCGGTGGAATCGCCGCCGAGCCCCTGTGCACCGACGCCGAGCTGGTTGACCACAGCACTCAACTCCGCCTCGAGTTTCGCGCCTTCGGGGTCGGCGCAGACACTCCCCAGCGGCCGCGTTGCCGCGACCTTGGACAGGTGCACGCACAGGTCGGCGGTGCCGCCGACACCCACGCCGACGATCACCGGCGGGCAGCTCTTGCCGCCGGCTTCCAGCACGCAGTCGACGACAAAGGTCTTGATCGCGTCGATGCCGTCTGCCGGTATCGCCATTTTCAGCCAGGAGTTGTTCTCCGACCCCGAGCCCTTGGGAATCATTTCGATCGCCAAGATATCGGCCGCCGGCACAAAGTCGATGTTGATCACCGGCACGTGCCGGCCGCACGAGGTGTGTTCGTTCTTGCGGGTCGTCGGATGCACTACGGAGGAACGCAGCGGGTGCTCTTTCGTCGCGCGTGCGCAGCCCTTGACGATCGCCTGCTTCAGCGCATAGCCATCGACGATGACGTTGCTGCCGATGGTGACGTTGTAGATCGGGATGCCGGTGTCCTGACACAGCAGGTTGTTGGTGTCCTCCGCCACGGCGATGTTGCGGATCATCGTGCCGAGTATCGCCTTGCCGGTGGCGTTGGTTTCACTGCTGTCGAGACGCCGGAAACCCTGCTTGATGTCGGGCGGCAGCATTTTGAGCGCGCGGATGTAGAGCTCCCTGCACGCCTCTTCCACCTGATTGAGATCGACCTTCACGAGATTACCTTCAAACGATTAAAAAAACGGTACCGGGGCGTTGCGCCCCGGCACCGGTGCTGCGATTACTTCACCTGCAGCTTGCGTTCCTTGATGATCTTCGCCCAGCGCGCCGACTCGGCCTTGATATCGCGGGCGAAGTCCTGCGGGCTGT
The DNA here is from genome assembly GCA_003820645.1 of Betaproteobacteria bacterium. Lineage (GTDB taxonomy): Bacteria > Pseudomonadota > Gammaproteobacteria > Burkholderiales > SG8-41. The sequence goes on along the minus strand of RPOR01000017.1, from coordinate 8,217 downwards.
TGCCCACGGGTACCATGCCGATCTCGGTGAAACGCTTGCGCAAATCCGGGCTGGACAGCGCCTTGACGGTATCCGCATGCACCTTGCCTATGACCGACTTGGGCGTGCCGGTCGGCACCATGAAGCCGAACCAGCCGAGGTTCTCGAAACCCGGCAAGGTCTCGGCAACTGCCGGCACGTTGGGCAATTGCGCGGATCGCTCCTTGCTGGTCACTGCCAGCGCGCGCAGCTTGCCCGAGTTGACATGGGCGATCGCTGCCGACAGGTTGGGCGTGACAAACTGGATCTGGCCGCCGATCAGATCGCTGATCGCCGGACCCTCTCCTTTGTAGGGCACGTGGGTGACGTCGATGCCGGCAGTATAGATAAAGTTTTCTGCGGCAAGGTGGGTCTGGGTGCCGATGCCGGCCGAACCGAAGGTCATCGATTTCGGCTTGGCCTTGGCCATCGCAATGAAATCCTTCAGCGTCTTCGCCGGATTGCTCGGATTGACGACGATGGCCTGCGGCCCGCTGGCGACGTTGGTCACGGCAACCAGATCCTTCTCGGGGCTGAACGGCATCTTTGCGTACATGTGCTGGTTGGCAGTGACGATGGAGCCCGAGGTCATGAACAGCGTGTAGCCGTCGGGGTTGGCCTTCGCCGCCAGTTCGCCGCCGATGTTGCCGCCAGCGCCGGCGCGGTTGTCAACGACAATGGTCTGACCCCAGGCCTCGTTGAGCTTCTGCGCCACCAGGCGCGCCACTATGTCGGTGGCGCCGCCCGGTGCGAACGGCACGATGATGCGCACCGGCCGGACGGGATAGGTGTCTGCAGCAAAAGCGGTAGTGGCAAACAGCATGCATGCCGCGGCGATCATTCGTGCTTTGGACATCGGTTTCTCCTCACGGTCTGGTTTTATCGAATTCATCGCAAACAACACAATTCTGCTTCGCTTCAAGATACCCCACGCTTCGGGCAGCGGCAAGCCGCGACCACGCGAACGGACCTACAAACCGAGTGCATCTGCCGCCAGCTTGCGCAGCTCCCGCGTCATTTTTTCGCGGATCCCGCGATACGCCGGGCGTTTCGCGACATTGATGATTTCATAGGGGTCGCGTTCGAGGTCATACAACTCATCGAGTTCGCCATTGCGGGCGCGGTTGACCCAGTGGATGTACTTGTAGCGGTCGGTACGGATCGCCCTGAAGCTCATGCCGACCAGCCACGGATAGGCATTCTCCGCCCAGTATTCGACGAGAAAGGATTTTCGCCAGCCGGCGCGTTTGCCGCGGATCACCGGCAGCAGGGAACGGCCCTGGATGTGTTTGCCGGGTTTGCCACCGGCGACTTCGAGCAGTGTCGGCGCAATGTCCTGCAGGATCACCAGGTCGCGCACCCGCGACCCGGGCTTGATCGATTTCGGCCAGCGGATCAGCAGCGGCGCGCGGATGCCCTCTTCATACGGAAAGCGGCGCTCGGGTCCGAGTCCGTGCTCGCCGAAGTAGTAGCCGTTGTCGCCGAGGAACAGGATCACCGTGTTGTCGAGTTCGCCGGTCTCCTCCAGTGCCTGGAACAGCATGCCGACCCCCTCGTCGACAGCCGCCATCATCGCCGCGCGCAGACGGATCTCCTCCTGTTTTCCGGAGTGGATCGCGTCGTGCATGATTTTCGCGGCTTCGGTCTTGCGCAGTTCGACCGCTTCCGCCCATACCGGTTTGTGTTTGAGGAATTCGGTGGGCTTTTGCATGTTCGGCTTTTTCGGAAACACGCAGCCCCGGTAGAGGTTCTCGTGGCGCTTCGCCGGCCGATAGCCGTCCATGCGGAACGAGCCGTCGGCCGCCTGCTCCGCGTCGGGATGCACCGCCTTGTGGGCAAACCACAGCGACCAGGGTTTGCTGGTTTTGCGTCTGCCCTTGATCCAGTCCACCGCCATGGTATTCATGATGTCGGTGACATAGCCCTGGTGCTGTACGTAGGTGCCGTTCTCGTTAAGCCTGGGATCGTAGAGGCTGCCATGGCCGTCGTAGGCCACCCAGAAATCGTAGCCGGGACGCGGTTTGCCGTCGTTGCCCATGTGCCACTTGCCGATGTGCGCAGTCTCGTAACCGAGGCGCTGCAGTTCCAGGTGATAGTTGGGCAGGCGGTGGCTCGCCAGGTCGCGGGCTACGTTGTCGATGATGCCGTGACGGCTGGCGTACTGGCCGGTGAGGATGGACGCGCGGTTCGGCGAACAGATCGACGTCGTGTGGAATGCACGATCGAACATTACGCCCTGATGGGCGATGCGGTCGATGTGCGGCGTTTTCATGTACGGATGTCCGCCGGCGCCGAATTCGTCGAAGCGCAGATCGTCAACCAGGATCAGCAGCAAATTCGGCTTGTTGCTGTGCGCTCTTTTCTTCATCCCCGTCCTTTCGTTGTCTTCCGGTCAGACCAGATTCAGCATGAATGCCAGCGCGGCAACCAGCGATACGCCGGCTGCAGCCGCCAGCAGCGTCTTCTGCCATTCGCGCCATTCCAGGAATTCCAGCACCAGCAGGCGCACGCCGCCGGCCAGGTGCGCGGAGAGCAGCAACACCAGACCGATTTCCGCGAACTTCACCAGCGGGTACTCGGTCCAGCGCAGGAAACCATCGAGCACGGCGGCACCCTGCAGCGCCTGACCCAGCGCCCAGAAATGCAGGGGCAGGAACAGCGTAAGCAATACGCCCGAACCGCGATGCACGATGAAGGCCCAGTACGCCGGGTGGTTGCGCGCACGAAAATCGTTTTTCATGCGCCGCCTCCGCTGAATACCGCAAACACCGCGCGCATGCCCCACATCGCCAGACTCAGGCCGAATACACCGGTCAGGATGTCGAGTCCGCGGCCGCGCCAGTTCAGCATTTCACTGAGTACGGTGCGCAGGCCGATCGGCGCATGGATCGCAACGGCTGCAACAAAAACCGTGTAGAACGCGAACCAGCCCACGCTGCCCTGGGTGCGACCGAGGATTTCTGCTGCGCTGAGTCCGCTGCGCACTGCGTAGATCATCGTCACCAGGTGCACCGCCACGCACAGTCCCAGCACCATCGCGCTGATGCGCTGCGCGCCCCACAGCAAGACCTGCGTGCGATTGCTCATGGCCTGCGCATTCCCACCGCAATATCCAACTCTTTGTTTATAAACATGTCTATATTTCGCCTGACAGCGTCGCAGCCAGTACCGCGCGCTTCAGCCCGGCAATGCCGGCCGTCGGCGACAATCCTTTGGGACAGCGCTCGGTGCAGCTGATATGGGTATGGCAGGCGTGGCAACCGGCATCACCGGCGACTGCGGCCAACCGCTCGGCGCGCGTGGTGTCACGCACGTCATTGACCAGCGTCCAGGCGCGGTTGAGCGCCGCCGGACCGAGGTAGTCCCGGTTCCACGTCACGACATCGCAAGCGCTGTAACAGACGCCGCAGCCAATGCACTCGATACCGGCATCGACACGCTTGCGTTCCTTCGATTGCGGTTCGACGCGGGCAAATTTCTCCTTGCGCGTCGTACTGCCGGTGAACACACCGCGGGCACGCGCCCACTTGTCGAAAAACTCCCGCATGTCGGTGACCAGGTCCTTGACCACCGGCAGGTTGCGCAGCGGCGCGATTTCCAGCTTGTTGCCTGCAGCGACCTTCGACACATGAGTGCGGCAGGTCCAGCGCGAGACGCCGTTGACTGTCATCGCGCACGAGCCGCAGACGCCGACGCGGCACGCGAAACGATAGGCCAGCGTCGGGTCGCACTTGCGCTGCACATAAGTCACGACGTCGAGCACCGTCTGACTTTCCTGCCGCGGCACCTCGAAATCCTGGAATCCGCCTGCTTCGGCGCCGCGCCAGATACTGACCTGCAAATTGTCCATACGCTGATTCCTAGTGTGCAGCAGCAGTTGTGCCGGCAGTCACGGTCGGCGCCGCGAGGCGCTGGATCATCACATTGATACAAGCCGGTTTGCCACTGGCAATCGCCCGCGCCAGTGCCGGGCGCAGTTCAGCGGCACGGGTCACCAGTTCCCCGTGGCCGCCGAGCGCCGCCACCGCCTGATCATAGCGCGTGCCCAGCAGTTCACAGCCATGCGCGCGTTCCTTGCCGTAGGTGCGCAGCTGGATCTGGTGTTCGGCATTCCAGCAAGCGTCGTTGCCCACCACCACCACCACGGGCAGGGCGGCCCGCACCGCGGTATCGAATTCCATCAAATGAAAACCGAAGGCGCCGTCACCCATTATCGCAATCACCGGCGCTGCGGGTCGCGCCATGCGCGCCGCCAGCGCGAACGGCACGGCGCTGCCGATCGAGCCGCCCGGGCCGTTGATGAGGCGCACCGGCGACGTTACGCAGGCTTGCGCCCACTGGCCGATCTCACCGCCGTCGGCAATGAATACGGCTTCGGGCGAACCATTGACGACTTCCTGCACGGCACGACCGACTTCAACCGGATGCACAGGTCCGGCATCGCCGCTGGCAATGCTGCGCCATGCTTCGGGGCGAAACGCAATGGCCGCGGTGACTTCCTTGAGCCACACCGTACCCCCCGGGCGCTGCGCTGCTGCAATCAGGGCACGCGCCGTGGCCGCGCTGTCTGCGTGTGCGGACAGCGCAACACGCGGTGCGCCGAGATTTTTCACCGAACGCAGCAGTGTTTCGGCGTCGGGATCGATGACGACGAAACGGCAATCCGCGGCGAGCGCCGGCGCCTTGCCGAAACGCAACGTAAAGTCCGGTTGTTTGCCGATCAGCACGACGAGGTCGGCCTTGGCCAGCACGCCGGCAAAAGCGCCGAGACCGGGGTCATTGATGCCACGCGGACTTTCCATGCACACCGCCGGTACGCCGGTTGCGTCTGCCAGCTGCCTGACCAGCCCCGCGACCGGTGCGTGGGCCATCACCGGACCAAACAGGATCAGCGGCCGCGCAGCCGATTTCAGCAGGGCCTGCAGGGCAGCTGCGGTTTGGCGGTCCAGCGGGGTGGCAACCGGCGCGAAATCCGCTGGTTTCGCCAGCAGGCTGTCGCCGTTGGCGACTTTTGTTTCCAGCACGTCAAAGGGCAGGCTCAGATGCACCGGTCCCGGTCGCCCGGAACGGGCAACGCGGCAAGCCCGTGCAATGTCCGCCCCCAGCGTCTCGACACTGGCGGCGGTCCATGACGCTTTGACGACCGGTGCAGCCAGGTCGGCCTGGCGCATCTCCTGGAACGAGCCGCGCCCGAGTTCATTAAGCGGGGCATGCCCCGACAGCAGCACCAGCGGGGATTCGGAGGCCAGTGCGGTGTACAGTGCGCCGACGCCATTGGCGTGACCCGGCCCGCCAGTCAGCAATGCCACGCCAACCTCGCCCGTCAGCCGCGCCCAGGCATCGGCCATGTGCACGGCCGCACCTTCGTAGCGCACATGGGTGATTGCGAGCTGTGCCTCGATTGCCGCGTCGTAGACCGGCATGATGTGGTTGCCGGAGAGCGAAAAGATCCGGCGCATGCCGGCTTGCGCCAGTGAACGCGCGAGGATGTCGGCACCGCGGAGTTGGGTCATCGGTTCTGGTGTTTCCGCATCAGTTGCAAAATTCGGACCTCAGGAACCACGAGAGCCGGCGGCGCGGACAGCGCGCGTATCGCGCCATCCGCGCCGCCGGGCCGTGCAGCCCGTGTTACGCGCTCTCGTAGAGACGGGTCATCACGAACTCGCGATGGCCCAGCGCTTCTGCCGCCGTCAGCCGCCCGTTGCAGGTCCGCAGCATGACGTCGATCAGTTCGTCGCCGGTCTGCTCGAGATTTTTCTCCCGTTGCAGCAGGCCCGAGCAGTCGTAATCAACGTGTTCGCTCATCGTGCGCACGGTGCGCGGATTCGCGGTCAGCTTGACGACCGGAACGATGGGATTGCCGATGACGTTGCCCTGGCCTGTCGGGAACAGATGGACCACGTAACCGGAAGCCGCACACAGGGTCACCATCTCGGCGGCGGCGGACGAGGAGTCCATGAACCACAGGCCGGGCTTGGTCGGCGTTTCGGCCTTGTCGAGCACGCCGATGACCTTGCACTTCTTGCCGATTTTCTGGATGTTGCCCAGCGCCTTCTCCTCGATCGTCGTCAGGCCACCGGCGATGTTGCCCTTGGTCGGCTGTGAATCGGACAGGTCACTGGTCTTGTGGCGTTCGATGATTTCCTGGTAGCGGTCGAACATCTTCATGAAATCCGCGCGTACTTCGGGAGTCGCACAACGGTCGGCCACGATGTTTTCGCCGCCGGTAATCTCCGTGGTCTCGCCGAAACACATGGTCACACCCAGCGGTTCCAGCTTGTCGAATGCGCTGCCGACAGTCGGGTTGGAGCCACAGCCGGACGTGGTGTCTGATTCGCCGCACTTGGTGGAAACCCAGAGGTCGCTGATCGGGCACTCGACGCGCTGCAGTTCGGAGGCCCACTGGACATATTCCTTGGCAACCCTGGAGGCGCGCAGAATGGTGTCATGGTCGCCGTGCAGTTCGATGCCGAAACCGGTGACCGGCTTCCCGGTCTTGGCAATGCCGTCAACGACTTTCTTGGCCCATCCCTCTTCGATGCAGATCACGACCACGGCAGCGACATTGGGATTGGAGCCGGCACCGATCAGCGTGCGGAAATGCAGATCCAGGTCGGCGCCGAACTGCAGCCGGCCATAGGGATGCGGTATCGCAATCGCGCCCTTGATGTTGTTCGCCACTGCTTCCGCGGCGGCGTTGGACAGGTCGTCGACCGGCAGGATCAGAACGTGGTTGCGGACACCGACGCGGCCGTTCTCGCGGCGATAGCCCCAGAATGTAGTTTTGCTGTTGATCATGGTAAGAACCTCGTGAAATGTGAAACGTGGAATGTGAAACGTGGAATAAAAGCACCGCGCGGTGCAGCGGCTCAGCCTTGACGGTTCACGTTCCGCTTACCAGCGTTTGGTCTTGATGTTGTGTACGTGTGCGTGCTCGCCGACCTTGATGTCGGCCACGGCTTTGCCGATATCGAAGCCGTATTTGATGATGGTGTCGCCCTTCTTGATGTCACGCAGCGCCGCCTTGTGCCCGATCGGAATGTCGTTGATCGCCTTGACCTTGATCGTGGAATCGTCTTCCATGACCCAGCCGATCATTTCCTGACCGGCCTTGATGCCTTCGATGACGGCCACGCCGACCGTATCCTTCTTGTCGTGTACCAATATGTGGATCATTGCGCCTCCTGGATGAACGCCGTACGGGTGAAAAAAGATGCGGGAAAAACGCTAGTACAGGGCCGCTGATGCTACCCGCGCGCATAGCGGCCAGTCAACTAGATGACCTATATGAATCAGCGTGCGGCGTGCTAGACTGCGCAGCGCTGATATGCCCGCCCACAATTCCAATACCGACCCCCCGGCCGCCGGCAATCTGGTCGCCACCCCGCTTTACCGCGCGGTGCAGCTGCGCATCACGCGGGCGCTGGCCGCCGGTAACTGGAAGCCGGGTGAAGCGATCCCCAGCGAGGCCAAGCTGGCCGGCGATTTCAAGGTATCGATCGGCACGATACGCCGTGCCATCGACGAGCTGGTCGCCGGCCGCATCCTCGTGCGGCAACAGGGACGCGGCACTTTTGTTGCGGCGCACACCGAAGACCGCACCTTGTTTTATTTTTTCCACATTGTCGGCAAGGACGGCAGTCAGGAATTCCCGGTATCGGAACTGCTGGGGTTCCGCAAGGAACGGGCCGATGCCAATGACGAGGCGCTGCTGGGTATTGCCCGCGGCAGCCGCGTCGCACGGGTGCGCAATCTGCTGAAGCTTGCCGACCGGCCTGTCGTGCTCGACGATATCACTGTGCCGACCGAGCGCTTCGCGCGCATCGACGAGGACACGTTCCGCAATCGCGAGGGAACCATCTACGGACTGTATCAGGCGCGCTACGGCGTCAACGTCGTGCGCATCAGCGAGCGCCTGTCGGCCGCGCATCCGCCGGCCGAAATCGCAGCGATCCTCGGCATGCACGCCAACCAGCCGGCGCTGCATATCCGGCGCGTCGCCTACACCTATAACGATTCGCCGGTGGAATACCGGCTGAGCTGGATCAATACCGCCGACCACGAATATCTCAGCGACCTGTGGAAAACCGCGCCGCGCTGACGGCAGACGGGTCTAGATGCCAAGTTCGCGCCGTGCCACCGCAATCTGCGCGGGGTCGCGGGCATTCTTCAGCAGCCATTCGAACTGCGCCCGGGCAT
>RPOR01000016.1 GCA_003820645.1 Betaproteobacteria bacterium | reverse complement strand
CCTCGACCAGTCTCCGATCATCAGCGGGCACACACCAGCCGAGGCGATACAGCAGACCATTCGTCTCGCACAGGCTGCGGAGCGACTCGGTTATTACCGCTACTGGTGCGCCGAGCACCACTCAATCATGGCGCTGGCCGATCCTTGCCCGGAAATCCTGGTGACCCGGCTGGCAGCGGCGACAGCCACGATCCGCGTCGGCACCGGCGGCGTGTTGCTGCCCTATTACAGCCCGCTGAAAATTGCCGAGCAGTTCCGCATGCTCGAGGCGCTTTTTCCGGGCCGCATCGATCTCGGCATCGGCCGCGCCCCCGGCGGCGACCAGGCCACCGCGATGGCGATGGGCCAGGGACGCTATCCGTCAGCGGATGATTTTCCCGAGCAGGTGCAGTACCTGACAGCCTATCTCGACGACGAACTGCCCGAGGGGCATCCGTTCCGCCAGGTGAAGGCACAGCCGGCCGGCGCCTCCAGTCCGCAGATCTGGCTGCTCGGTTCCTCCGATTACAGCGGTGCGCTGGCGTCCCAGCTGGGCTTGCGCTTTGCCTTTGCCCATTTCATCAGTGCGCGCGGCGGTGATGTGGTGATGCGTGATTTCAAGAAGCGTTACCAGCCCTCGCCGCGCGAGCCCCAGCCGCAGGCACTGGTCTGCGTGTTCGTCGTCTGCGCCGACACGCAGGCGCAGGCGGAACGGCTGGTGATGAGCGTCGACCTGCGCCGGCTCAACATGGATTACGGCGTCAACGCGCCGGTGCCGACGCTGGCGGAGGCCGAACGCTACCCGTACACCGAAGCCGACCGCCAGCGTATCGCCCATCACCGGCGACGGGTGGTGCTCGGCACGCCGGAGGTGGTAAGGGCACGGTTGCTGGAAATTCAGGCGGAATTCGCGGCCGACGAACTGATGGTGATTACCATTACGGGCGATTACGACACGCGGCTGCGGTCGTATGAACTGCTGGCCGGTGCGTTCGCACTGGAGCGTCCGGCAGCGGCGATGACTTCGTGATCGCCGGCCCCGCTAAATTATGCAACATAAACAGGCGGTTACTGGCTTCCTGTCGGCGCAGCCCCGCCCGCTGGGCTAACACGGCGTTGATTTTGCCGGTGGTGAACAGCAATGCGCAGCCCTTGTTGCGCCGGGTGTCGCGAGCGCCGTTGCGCAGCTTCCGGGCGGCGCAAACAGGTATGCGCCATAGCGCACATAGGGAGTAAGATGGACAGCATCAACCACACTGTTCTACTGCCTCTCGGGTTCCCATCCTCTTGGTAAAACGCTGTTGACCTGAGGAAGCGATTACCATGACTACACCGCATCACCCGCTGCAAAACCATTTGCTGGCTGCACTGCCCGCAGCCGATTTCGCGCGCCTGCTGCCCGACCTGGAGCTGATCGCGATGCCGCTGGGATGGGCGGTATGCGAGTCCAGCGACCACATGGCTTACGTGTATTTTCCGACGACCAGCATCGTCTCGCTGCTCTACATCATGGAAGATGGTGCTTCGGCGGAAATCGCCGTTACCGGCAACGAGGGACTGATCGGCGTTTCCCTGTTCATGGGCAGTGACAGTACGCCGAGCCGGGCCATCGTGCAAAGCGCAGGTTATGGCTACCGGCTCAAGGCGAGCGCCCTGAAACGGGAGTTTGCCCTGAGCGGTCATTTTTACCACCACGCGCTGCTGTTCACCCAGGCCCTGATGACGCAGATATCCCAGACCGCCGTCTGCAATCGACATCATTCCGTTGACCAGCAACTCTGCCGCTGGCTGTTGATGAGCATGGATCGCCTGCGGTGCGATGAACTGGTCATGACGCAGGAATTGATTGCGAACATGCTGGGGGTGCGCCGGGAAGGCGTCACCGAAGCGGCTGGCAAGCTGCAGGCGGCCGGTCTGATTCACTACAGCCGCGGCAAAATCACCGTGCTGGATCGGCCGCAACTGGAAAAACGCGTCTGCGAATGCTACGCCGTTGTCAAAAAGGAGTTCGATCGCCTGTTGCCGGATCATCTCCAGACCAGGCTCGTCGCGGCCGCTGTCCGGTAACCACCCTGGATACAGGTGCCATGCAGGCATGAGCAGGTATGGGCGCGCCACCGCCGTCGTCGGCAAAGGCCTCGTGCCCCGGCATGCACAACAGACATGACTGTCCCCAAAAAACCGGCCGCAAAAAAAGCGGTGCCGAAAAAAAACCGGGCAACCGCTGCTGCGCAGGCGACGGTGCTGCAGGCACCGGCTCAGCCAGAACCGCCGGTTTTCCCCATCGTCGGGATCGGTGCCTCGGCCGGCGGACTCGCGGCATTCGAGGCATTTTTTTCAGCAATCCCCAACAGTAGCGGCAGCGGCAGCGGCAGCGGCAGCGGCAGCGGCATGGCTTTTGTCATTGTGCAGCACCTCGCCCCTGACCATAAAAGCATACTGAGCGAACTGATCGCCCGTTATACCCGCATGCAGGTGTTCGAAGTCGAGGACGGCATGGTGGTCCAGCCCGACTGCGCTTACATCATCCCGCCCAACCACGACATGGCGTTCCTGAACGGCGCATTGCATTTGCTCAAACCCACCGCGCCACGCGGCCAGCGCCTGCCGATCGATTTTTTTTTCCGCTCCCTGGCCCAGGACCAGCGTGCGCGGGCGATCGGCATCGTGCTCTCCGGCACCGGCAGCGACGGCACCCAGGGCGTGCGCGCGATCAAGGGTGAAGGCGGCATGGTGATGGTGCAGAGTTTCGATTCCACCCAATACGACGGCATGCCGCGCAGCGCCGTGGCGACCGGCATGGTGGACTTTGTGTTGCCGCCGGCCGAAATGCCAGCACAGCTGATAGCCTATGTCGCCCACGCGTTCGGGAAGAACAAGAGCGCGATAAATGCGTCCGGCCTCATGATCGACGAGGCGTTGAAAAAGATTTTTGTGTTGTTGCGGGCGCAGACGGGGCATGACTTTTCCGAGTACAAGCAGAAGACCATCAATCGCCGTGTCGAGCGACGCATGGCCGTGCACCAGATCGAGCAGGTGGACGACTACATCCAGTTCTTGCGCAAAACCCCTTCCGAGGTGCAGGCGCTGTTTCACGACCTGCTGATCGGGGTCACCAATTTTTTCCGGGACCCGGAAGCCTTCCAGGCGCTGCAGGAAGAGGTCATCGTCCGGCTGTTGTCGAACAAGCCCGTCGGCGCCACGATACGGGTGTGGGTGCCCGGGTGTTCCACCGGCGAGGAGGCCTATTCCGTCGCCATCCTGCTGCAGGAAAGGATGGATGCGCTGAAGAGCAGCTTCAAGCTGGTGGTGTTTGCGACCGACATCGACAGTCGGGCCATCGAGCAGGCCCGTGCCGGCATTTATCCCGCCAGCATCGCCGCCGATATTTCATCCGAAAGGCTGACCCGCTTTTTTGTCGAAGAACCGGGCGGTGCTTTCTTTCGCATCAGCAAACTGATCCGCGACATCCTGGTCTTTTCCGAACAGAACGTGATCAAGGACCCGCCGTTCTCCAAACTCGACTTGATCAGCTGCCGCAATCTGCTGATTTACATGGGTCCGGAGCTGCACCGGAAACTCATACCGCTGTTTCACTATGCGCTGAATCCCGGCGGGTTCCTGTTTCTGGGTTCCTCCGAGTCCGTCGGTGACCATCAGAAACTGTTTGCCACCATCAATCGCACGGCCAAGCTGTATCAGCGCAAGGACGAAGGCATTCCGCAACGCCTGTCCGTGGCCCGGTTTCTGCCGCCGGTGACGGGCAACGGAGCCGCCTCGCGTACCGCCGCCAAGCCTGCGGGGGAATCCAGCGCAAAGTTGCGGGAACTGACTGAACTGACCCTGCTGCAGCAGTATTCCGCGGTTGGCGCGCTGGTCAACGGCCATGGCGATATTGTCTATCTGCATGGCCGTACCGGCCAGTATCTGGAGCCGGCGGCGGGCGAGGCCGGCCTGAACATTCTGAAAATGGCCCGTCAGGGCTTGCGCACGGCGTTGCCCGCGGCTTTGCACAAGGCGGTGGCAAGAAACGAACTGGTGTCCCGGCCGGCCGTCCGTGTCAGGACCAACGGCGATTATTCCAGCGTGAATCTCATCATCCGCCCCGTCGCTGCTGACGCGGCCGGACAGCCGATGTTTCTGGTGATTCTGGAGCCGGTGACACAGAAGTCTGCGACCGAGGCGGCGGCTGGCGGTCCTGCGCAGCGTGCCGGCACCAGTGGGGATGCCAGAAAAATCAATACACAGGTTGCCGCGCTGCGGCAGGAACTGCGCGACAAGGAGGAATATCTCCAGACCACCACGGAAGAGCTTGAAACCACCAACGAAGAGCTCAAATCCGCGAACGAGGAAATGCAGTCGATCAACGAGGAGATGCAATCCGCCAACGAGGAACTGGAAACTTCGAGGGAAGAACTGCAATCGGTCAACGAAGAACTGGCCACGGTCAACGCCGAATTGCAGGGCAAAGTGACCGACCTGTCTCAGGCCAACAACGACATGAACAACCTGCTCGCCGGTACCGGCGTGGGCACGATTTTCGTCGACCATCAGCTCTGCATCCAGCGCTTCACGCCGGCGATTACCCAGGTGATCAACCTGATTGCGACCGATGTCGGGCGGCCGGTGGGCCACATCGTCTCCAACCTGACCGACTACAACCATCTGGTGGAGGATGTGCAGCAGGTCCTCGATACCCTGCTACCCAGGGAAATCGAAGTACAGGCCAAGTCGGGCAAGTGGTTTTTGCTGCGCATCCGCCCCTACCGCACGCTGGACAATGTCATTGAAGGCGCCGTGATCACGTTCTTCGACTTCACCGAAATGAAGCAAGCGCGCGAGGCGCTGCAGGATGCCGAGTCGCTGCGCCGCCTCGCCGTGGTCATGACCGATTCGCGCGACGCCATGCTGGTGCAGGACCTGGAGGGCCGGATCCTGTGCTGGAATCCTGCCGCGACCCGGTCGTATGGCTGGAGCGAGGCCGAAGCGATGGCCCTGAACATCCGCGAACTGATACCGCCGGCCGGGCAAGACCAAGCGCAGGCTGTAGTGCAGCAACTGGCCCGGTCCGAACATCTGCAACCCTTCCAGTCCGAACGTCTGACCAAGGACGGCCGGACCCTGAAAATATCGCTGACGGCGACTGCCCTGGTCAATGAGTCCGGGGCAGTGTATGCCATTGCCACCACGGAAAGGACCGACACTTGAAACGCGGGAAAGCTGCCGGCCGCAGAACGCCTGGTGGCCGGCAGGCATTATTGCGTCAGCAAGCGGAAGGTATTGCCCGCGAAAAAAAGGCAGGCAGGAATCTGGAAAACCTCGATACACTGTCGCCCGCCGCTGCGCAACGGCTGCTCCATGACCTGCAGGTGCATCAGATTGAACTGGAGCTGCAGAACGAGGAACTGCGCCAGATGCAGGACACCCTGGAGGCCTCGCGTGTCCGCTATTTCGATCTCTATAACCTGGCGCCTGTGGGTTATTTCACGCTGGACGACAAAGGGTTCATCATCGAGGCCAATCTCACCAGTGCCACCCTGCTGGGCGTCCCGCGGGGCGTTTTTTCAGGAAAACCGCTGAGTCGCTTTGTCGCTGGCGGTGATGCGGACAAATTTTATCTGCATTACCGGCGGTTGCTGGCTACGCGAGAGCCGCAGTCTTTTGAACTGTTGATGTCAAGAGAGGGCGGTGCGCCCTTCTTCGCATGGGTGGAGACCCGCATTTTTCAGCATGAAAGCGGGATCGTCAGCTGCCAGGTCGTGATCAGTGACGTTAACGAACTGAACTTGATCAGGCAACAGCTGCGCCGCAGCCAGAGCCTGCAGCGCACCGCCGGCAAGATTGCGATGGTGGGTGGATGGTCCATCAACTTGCCACAACAAGAGTTGGTGTGGTCGGAAGAAATTTTCGAGATCCTCGAATATCCCCCAAACGGTACTCCGACGCTGTCCGAAGCGCTGGCACTGTACCCGCCACCGTCGCACAAAATCATCACGACCGCATTGAATGCCTGCATCCACCAGGGCATTCCCTTTGATTGCGAGCTGGAAATTTTCACGCTCAAGCGCCGCCCGCTGCACGTTCGCGCCATTGGCCATGCGCTGCGGGATGCTCAGGGCAAAATCACCAGTGTCGAAGGGGCGTTTCAGGACATCAGCGATTACAAAAACGCCGAGCTGGCGCGGGCCGCGCTGGAAGATCAAGTGCGTGAGTCGCAGAAAATGGAGGCGATCGGCACGCTGGCGGGCGGCATCGCCCATGACTTCAACAACATTCTGGCGACCATACTCGGCAATGTCGAACTGGCCCGTCAGGATGCGCGGGCAAACTGGCAGGCACTGGTGAGCCTGGACGAGATCCAGAAGGCCGGGATGCGCGCCAAGGAACTGGTGCAACAGATCCTTTCCTTCAGTCGGCGTCAGCCGACCTTGCGGCGCATGATGTCGCTGCCATCGGTGGTGGAGGAAGCCGTGCGTCTGCTGCGTACCGCGCTGCCCGAAGGCGCGAGCATGGATTATTTCTGCGCCCCCGACGTGCCGTCGATTCTGGCCGATCCGACGCAGATACAGCAGTTGCTGTTGAATCTGGGTAACAACGCGGCGTATGCCATGAGGGGCCGGTCCGGCAGCATCAATATCCGGGTGGAGGGTATTACGCTCGACCAGCACGCAGCGGGGGTGGCATCCCGGCTCCGGCCGGGCCGTTACGCGCGCATCGTGATGAGTGATACCGGGAAAGGCATGGACGAGGCAATCCGCCAGCGGATTTTCGAACCGTTTTTTACCACCAAGCCGCATGGCGAAGGCACCGGCCTGGGGCTGTCGGTGGCGCAAAGCATCGTGCAGTCTCACGAGGGCACCATCGTCGTGTTCAGCGAACCTGGCCAGGGCAGCCGGTTCGAAGTGTATTTTCCATGCGCGCGTGAGACGGAGACCGTGCTCGCCATGACCGAGCCGGCCGGCGTCGCCAGCGAAGGCAACGGCCGGCGCATTCTGTATATCGAGGATGACGAGGCGCAGTTGTTCATGATCCGCAGGATGCTGGAACGCTGGGGCTATCGCGTCAGCGCCCATATCGAGCAACGCGAAGCACTGCGCGCGCTGCAGGCTGGCGAGCACTTCGACCTGGTCATCACCGATTACAACATGCCCGGCCTCTCCGGGCTGGAGGCCGCATGCGCAATCCGCGCCGCAAGACCGGAGTTGCCGATCATCATGCTCTCGGGCTATATCACCCAGAAATTGCGCGTTGCTGCGGCCGCCGCCGGGGTGGACGAAGTGCTTGCCAAACCCGGTGACATCGAAGGACTGCGCGACGTGGTCCAGGGTTTGCTGATGAAACCGACGCATTGACGGTCAGCGTGATCACTGCGCTGGCTCGCAACAGGACGTTGCAGCATGCGGTGGGTGTCAGCCGGCCAGGGCACCGCTGCGTTAATGGAGGCGTCGGGCCGATCCCGCACGCAAGGGCGGTGGGTGTTTTTTGTAAGCCCTTGTTTTTATTGATTTATTTGAGGAGATACGAATGAAACAACTGATTGCTGCCGTAATTTGCGCGATGTTTGCGCTGTCCGCCGCGTATGCCCAGCAGCCGCAAGGCGAGGCGAAAAAAGGTGCTCCCGCCGCCGAGAAGAAAGCGGAACAAGCCAAGAAGGAACCCAGCGAAGCCCAGAAGCAGCAGCAGGCGCGCATGAAGGATTGCAACGTCAAGGCTGAAGGCAAGTCGGGCGACGAGCGCAAGAAATTCATGAGCACCTGTCTCAAAGGCCAGGATTCCGGCAAGAAGGAGCCGACTGCGGCGCAAAAGAAGCAGCAGGACCGCATGAAGGAATGCAATGCCAAGGCTGAAGGCAAGTCGGGCGACGAGCGCAAGAAATTCATGAGCACCTGCCTGAAAGGCTGATGATCGCGGCAGCAGGCGGTGCCATTGCAGTCGCTGCTGCGTGAGGGGCATACTGGAAGCAGTATGCCCTTTTTCTTTTTGCGAACGAATCGGGATGAGCGGGGGTGCGGCATTGTGGCCGCACTGCGTGCCGGCATTGCCTGCCTGTTGCTGGGGTTAAACATGAACATTGAAGCAGCTGAAAATTTCGAGGCCCGCCGCGCTGCGATGGTCGCCGAGATCGAGGACATGATGCGCGAGACGCGCCGCGACACCGGGCGCGCGGCGCTGAGTGATCGAGTGACCAATGCGTTACTCAAGGTCGAGCGGCATCGCTTCGTGCCCGAGTCGCAGGTCGGGCACGCCTATTACAACCGACCGCTGAGCATCGGCCACGGGCAGACGATTTCACAGCCGTATATCGTGGCGCTGATGACGGACTTGCTGGACGTCGGTCCCGGCGACAAGGTGCTGGAAGTCGGCACCGGTTCCGGTTATCAGGCCGCCGTGCTCGCCGAGATCGTGCGCGCGGTGTATTCCATTGAAATCGTCGAACCGCTGGGGCGGGAGGCCGCACGCGCATTGGCGGCTGCGGGGTACCGCAATGTGCATACGCGCATCGGCGACGGCTATGCCGGCTGGCCCGAGGAAGCGCCATTCGATGCGATCATCGTCACTGCAGCGGCGCCGAATGTGCCGCAGCCGCTGATCGATCAGCTGAAAGCCGGTGGCCGGCTGGTGATTCCGGTTGGCGCACAGTACGATGCCCAATCGCTGTACGTCGTCACGAAAGACGCGCGCGGCGCGATTAGCCGGCGCAAGGCGCTGGACGTGCGTTTCGTGCCGCTGACGCGCAAGCCGATCAACTGAGATCCAGCATCCGCGCCAGCCACGGCGCGGTGACCTCTGCGAAAATCCGCTTGCCCGGCCATGCCGGCGAGCGCCCCATGTGCCCGCCCTCGGGATTGATCCATACCGTGGCAGCCGGGTGACGCGCGGCCAGCAGTTCGACATCGGCGATCGGAATCTGTGAGTCGCGCGCGCCGTTGATCAGCAGCAGCGGTGCCGACGGCCGATCCAGCACACCCAGCGTCTGCAGTGAATAACCCGGCGCAATGGCCAGCAATTCGTCCAGCGTTTCGACCCCGAACAGGGCGGCAGTGGCCGGCAGGTAGTCGTAGAGGTATTCGGGTGACTGCAGCGACGGCCCCAGCCATTGCGGCTGGAAATAATGGTGTATCGGTCCGCCGTGCAGCACTGCTCCCCGGATGCGCGATTGTTCCGTCGCCGCGAGCAGCGCGGCCCAGTAGCCGCTCCAGCTGCGGCCCTGGATCACCACGCGCCGCGCATCGATATCGCCGCGACCGGCGACCCAGTCGAGCACTGCAGCGAACATGCGTTCGGCGCCGCGTTCCAGTGGCGCCGGCGCCTCGCCGGTGCCGGGCATGTCGAGCGCGAGCAGCGCCATGCCGCGCGTCAGGTACGCATCTGCCAACGCCATCACATCTTCCTTGCGCGAGTCGAGGCCGCTGATGCCGATGACCAGCGGCGGGGTACGGCCAGAGCGCGGCACGCGCAGATAGCCCACGATGGCCTGGTTGTCGAACGGGATCCGCACCATTTCCAGCGGCGGATCCAGCAGCCGGCCGTGGTTGCGGAATGCAGCCAGCGCGCGCGGATAGACATGACGTTTGAACGGCGTGTTCTCAACGGGCCACCGCGCGAATTGGAACAGCCGCCAGGCGTGGCGGTATTCGTCGCCAGCAGCTGCAGGATCAGTCGCGGCGAGCGCGTTGGCGCGCTCGAGATGGCGGTCCCCGCGGGCTGCCCAGGCTTGTGCCCAGGCGTCGCGTTCCAGACTGTCGACGCTATTGATGACCTCCAGCACATCGGCTACCGGCACACCGGCGATCGGCATCAGGTCGTTGCGTACGCGGCGCAGCAACTCGGCTTTCAGCGCCGTCAGCGTGCGGCCGAGCTGGTACGGGTTGTTCTCGGTGATGGGTACGAACCACATGGCTGCCCGGACCTCGGGAGTTGATGCGGATTAGGAATGGCGTTACGGGCTTGATCCCGCGGCAACAGCGGCACTGCTCAGAATATTCGGCAACGTGTTTCGCAATGCAGCATAGCGGAAATTCGGCACCAAAATAAAGCGGGCTTGCCGTGCATTGCACCGCCAGGTGGCGTGCGCGCGCGGTCTTGGCGACGATTGCACAGGCTGACGGGCGCAGCGGCACGTGGCACGGGGGTTGCTAACCCAATCGGCGTACACCATCGGTGGTTCAGGCCGGAGGAGAAGCAACATGACATGGGCGCATTTGATTGATGAACTGGCGGCGGGCCAGCCGCTGTCGGAGAGCGAGGCCGAGAGCCTGTTCGCTGCCGTCTTCGACGGCGGCGTGCCCGACCTCGAGCTGGGCGGGCTGCTGGCGCTGCTCGAGCAGCGGCAGATGTCGCAGCAGGAACTGGTCGGCGTACTGGCGGCGTTGTCGACACGGGTGTTCCAGATTGCGGCGCCGAACACGCAGTGGCGTCCGGTATTGATGCCGAGTTACGGTGCTGTGCGCGAGCAGCCGAACCTGTTGCCGTTGCTGGCGCTCAGCCTGCAGCGGCTCGGCATACCGGTGCTGGTGCACGGCATGCTGAGCGGCGAGCGTGGCGTGGCTGCGGCATACATCTTCCGCGAAATGGGCATCATGCCCAGTGCGAGCCTTGCCCAGGCCCAGCACGAACTGCAGGCGGGAAATCTCGCGTTCGTGCCGACCGGGGCGCTGGCGCCGGCGCTGGCGGACCTGCTGGCGCTGCGCGTGCGGCTGGGTGGCGGCGCACTGGCACGGGTGCTGGCGCGGCTCGCGGATCCCTTCGGCGGCACGGCGCTGCAGTTGATCCCGGCAGCGCACGGCCACGAACGCACGGTGCTGGAGTCGCTGCTGTGCGACGTCGAGAAATGCGCACTGCTGTTCGAGACGCGCGACGGCGAACCGGTGGTCGATGCGCAATGCCGCCCGGGTATTGACCTGGTCAGGGATGGCGTATCGCGATTGTTGTTTGATGCCGAGGTCACGCCGCGCTGTGCGCATCCGCTGCCCGCGGCGGGCGATTTGAAGGGCACTGCACACTGGATCGGTGCCGTGCTCGAGGGGCGCATTCCGATGCCGGTGCCGATCGCCAACCAGTTTGCATGCTGTCTCTACGGCACGGGCTACGCACAGGACCTGAACCAGGCCAAGGCGATCGCCGCGGTCGAAACCGGCAGCCTCGCCGCCGCGTAACGGCGGCATTACCCTGTTGTCATCGTGGCCTATCGCCGGCGGCCCGCCCGGGGCGCTGTGCTAAACTGCGCGCGGCTTTTGCATTCGATCAGCTTTTGCGTTTGATCCATTCGCCAACCATTCCGGAACCAAGGAGGGCACGCATGGCAGCGATATTCCAGTCTCTGGGCCGCTCGGTATTGGCCGGTTTTGTTCTGGTGGTGCTGATCATACTGTTCGCCGGCGGTGCCGGCCGGGTTGGTGAACATGCCTGGTGGGCCTTCGTATTCCGCTGGCTGCACGTGATGTCCGGCGTGATGTGGGTCGGCCTGTTGTGGTATTTCAATTTCGTGCAGATTCCGTCGATGCCGAAAATCCCGGATGAGCAGAAACCGGCGATCGGCAAGGTGATTGCCCCCGCCGCATTGTTCTGGTTTCGCTGGGCTGCGGTCGCCACGCTGGTGACCGGGCTGATCCTCGGCAGCATGAACAAATACCTGGCTGCGGCCCTGATGCTGGCGCCGGGCCTGCAGGCGATCGGCATCGGCATGTGGCTGGGCATCATCATGGCGTTCAATGTCTGGTTCATCATCTGGCCAAACCAGAAAAAGGCACTGGGTATCGTGCAGGTCGGTGCCGAGGCCAAAGCCAGGGCCGCGCGTCTGGCCATGCTGGTTTCGAGACTGAATACGATGCTCTCGATTCCGATGTTATTCTGTATGGTCGCGCAGCAGAACGGGGGCCTGTAAGTGTCCGGATTTCTGCTGGCTGTGCGGGCAACACCGGTTTTTCCGGTGCCGCTGGCCGGGAGCGCAAAATCCCCTATCATTTTTTCGTCACAGACAAAGGAACTCAGCATGCAACATGAATTACCGAAACTCCCGTATGCCATGGACGCCCTGGCGCCGCACATTTCGAAGGAGACCTTCGAATTCCATTACGGCAAACATCACCAAGCCTATGTCACCAACCTCAACAATCTGGCCAAGGGTAGCGAATTCGAGAACATGAGCCTCGAGGACATCGTGAAAAAATCCTCAGGCGGCGTGTTCAACAACGCAGCCCAGGTCTGGAATCACACTTTTTTCTGGCACAGCATGAAGCCGGCCGGCGGTGGCAAGCCGGCAGGCGCGCTGGCTGCAGCCATCGACAAGAAGTGGGGCAGCTTTGATGCCTTCAAGGAAGCGTTCACCAAAAGCGCGGTCGGCAACTTCGGCTCGGGCTGGACCTGGCTGGTGAAAAAGGCGGACGGCAGCGTGGACATCGTCAACACCTCCAACGCTGGCACCGTGCTCACCACCGGCGACAAGGCGCTGCTGACGATCGACGTGTGGGAACACGCGTACTACATCGACTACCGCAATGCGCGGCCGAAGTTTGTCGAGACCTTCCTCAACAGCCTGGCCAACTGGGATTTCGCCGGCAAGAATTTCGCCTGAGCGTCATGCTGTCTGCAAAAAAAGCCCGGGATATCCCGGGCTTTTTGTTGGTGTGCGGCATCAGCGGGGCGGTGGCGCGCGGTCGAGGCCGTCGATTTTCATGCCCGGGGTGATGTCCCGCTTGCGGAACCAGCCGAGGTTCATTTCCAGCGCGTAGCGGACGGGGCGGGCGGCGTTGTGTGAGTCACGCGTATGCGGCTGCATGTCTTCGATGTTGACGATGACACCGTCGCTGTCGATGAAGGCAACCGACAGCGGGATGTAGGTGTTCATCATCCACATGCCGTGGCGGGCAATGTTCGGGAACACGAACAACATGCCGCGATTCTCCGGCAGCATGCGCCGGTGCATCAGGCCCTGCATGCGGTCGGGATCGGTGTGCGCCACTTCCGCAGTGAGTTTGTGTTTGTTTGCTGTCAGCTCGATCTGCGGCATCGCCGCCTGCGCGGCCATGCTGATCACATACAGCGCAAATACCGGCAGCAGGTGTTTCATGCGGTTTTCTCCGGAACGACGTCGATCAGCCAGCCGGCGATGGCTTCGCGCAGACAGTCGACATCACCGATGGCCGGCAGCAGTTCGACGGTCAACGCCGGGTGCGCACCGCGGATCGCGTCCAGCAACTTCGGCACGTCATGTTTCAGGTGTCCGCCCTGGGCCATGAACAGCGGGGCGACGTGGATCGCCGAGTGGCCATCGGCGACCAGTTCGCCGATGGCGTCGGCCAGCGCCGGTGCCTGAAATTCAAGGAATGCCAGTTTCACCGAGAGATCCTTGCGGGTCGCAGCAACACGGTTGGCGATCGCCCGAAACGGCGCAGCCCATTCCGGATCGCGGGCGCCGTGGGCGAAGAGGACCAGTGCGGCGTGATGGGTGCGCAGTGCCGGGCGGGAGTCTGCGCCGCGGGTTTGCCGTTCATGCTGCACTTTGCACTCCGCAGTCATCACTAGCCCTTCCCCGTGCTGCCAAAGCCGCCAGCCCCGCGGTGGGAGGCCGTGAAGTCGTCAACGATGTTGAATGCCACATGCACGACCGGTACGACCACCAGTTGCGCCAGGCGTTCCAGCGGCTTGATGGTGAACGCGGCATTGCCGCGATTCCAGGTCGACACAAACAACGGGCCCTGGTAGTCGGAATCGATCAGGCCGACCAGGTTGCCGAGTACGATACCGTGCTTGTGACCGAGGCCCGAGCGCGGCAGGATGATCGCCGCGAGGCCCGGGTCGGCGATATGGATCGCCATGCCGGCAGGAATCAGTTCAGTCTGGCCGGGGGCGAGTGTCAGCGGCTGGTCTATGCAGGCGCGCAGATCGAGGCCGGCGGAGCCGGGTGTGGCGTATTGCGGCAGCTGGTCGCGCAGCCGCGCGTCGAGGATTTTGACGTCGATGGATTTCATAAGGTCGGTGAACGGATGACAAAATAATGGGCCCCGCTGCCCGTTCGCGGCTATCTCGATTTACGCGGTTTGGTGCCGCACAGCCCGGCGATGTGTTCGATGATCTGCTGTGCGATGCGGGCCTTGGATGCACGCGGCAGCCGGTGGATGCCGGCATCGTCGAGCAATGATACTTCGTTGTCGTCGGCACCGATCGCATTCTGCGCGAGATTGGCAATCATCAGCCTGACCTTCTTGCGCCGCCGTTTCGCGTCGGCATAGGCGTCGAGATTGCGGCTTTCGGCGGCAAAGCCGACGCAGAACGGCGGTTTCGGCCGCGCCGCGACCCAGCCGAGGATGTCGGGATTGGGCACCATGCTCAATTTGAGCTGTTTTTCTTCGGTTTTCTTGATCTTGTGCCGGCGCGGCGCACTGGCGCGGTAATCGGCGACGGCAGCGACGCCGATGAAAATGTCGGCCCTGGCGGCATGTTTCCTGACCGCTTCGAACATCTCGGCAGCGGTCTGCACCCGCTCGACAGCGGCGCCGACCGGCGGCGGGAGACTGACCGGTCCCGACACCAGCGTGACTTCGGCGCCGGCGGCGATTGCCGCGCGGGCCAACGCATAGCCCATTTTGCCGGAACTGCGGTTGGTGATGCCGCGCACGGCGTCGATCGGCTCGAAGGTCGGACCGGCGGTCATCAGCACACGCTTGCCCGTCAGCGTTTTCGGCGCGAGGAACGCGCTGATGGCCTCGGCGAGGGCATCGGCTTCGAGCATGCGGCCCATGCCGGTCTCGCCGCAGGCCTGGTTGCCGCTGTCCGGCCCGAGGATGGTCACGCCATCGCGTCGCAGCTGTGCAATGTTTCTTTGCGTGGCCGGGTGTTCCCACATCTGGCGGTTCATTGCCGGCGCGACGAGCAACGGACAGTCGCGTGCGAGGCACAGCGTCGACAGCAGGTCGTCGGCAAGGCCCAATGCGGCCTTCGCCAGGAAATCGGCGGTGGCCGGCGCGACGACGATGGCCTGTTTGTCCCGCGACAGTTCGATGTGGGGCATCCCGTTGGCAATGCGGCCGTCCCACATGTCGGTGTATACCGGATGGCCCGACAGCGCCTGCAGCGTTGCCGGCGTGATGAAACCGCAGGCCGCCTGCGTCATCACCACATCGACGTCGATATCGCGTTCACCCAGCCGGCGTACGAGTTCGGCGGCCTTGTAGGCGGCGACACCGCCGGTCAGGCCGAGCAGGATCATTGTTCTTTCGTTTTTGCTTTCAATATCAGGCACGTAGCGCTTCCTGCGGCTCGGGATCACCAGTGTAACTGCAAATTCGGGGCCGGGTAAACCAAGGGCCGCTCGGCGCGTTCTTGAGAAACGCATCTGGAGCAACGACTCATGGCAATTACCGACTGGCCGCTGGACGATCGCCCGCGCGAAAAGCTGCTGGCCAAGGGGCCGCAAAGCCTGTCGGATGCCGAACTGGTGGCGATATTCCTGCGCACCGGCGTCAAGGGCAAGAGTGCAGTGGAACTGGCGCGTGCTCAGCTCGTGCGCTTCGGCTCGTTGTCGGCCCTTGCCGGGGCGGCCAACGCATCGTTTTGCGCCGAGCCGGGTCTCGGTCCGGCCAAGTACGCCCAACTGCAGGCTGCACTGGAAATCGCGCGGCGCACGTTGCGCGAGAAACTCGATGCCGGCGCCGCGCTCTCCGCTCCCGGCGCTGTGCGCGATTACCTGCGGCTCGCGCTGCATGGCCGGCCGCACGAGGTTTTCGTTGCGGTGTTCCTTGATGCCCAGCATCGGGTGGTGGCGTCCGAGGAACTGTTCCGTGGCACGCTGACGCAGACCAGCGTGTATCCCCGTGAGGTGGTCAAACGTGCGCTGCATCACAATGCTGCGGCCGTGATATTTGCGCACAACCACCCGTCCGGAGTCGCTGAACCGAGCCGCGCCGACGAGGCGCTGACGGTAGCGTTGAAACAGGCGCTGGCACTGGTCGATGTGCGCGTGCTCGATCATTTCGTCGTTGCCGGCGACGGTGCGTTGTCGTTCGCCGAGCGCGGATTGCTATAACCTGTTGTTTTTGTTTAATTATTTGTTTTTTGGCGGAATCCGCGGGAGGGGCGGCACCGGTTGAGGCGGGCAGCGGTTCCGGTGTATGATTCGCCCCTTTCAGAATTTGCGGAGTACTGCCATGCCTCGGGTCTGTGACGTCACCGGCAAGAAGCCGATGATCGGGAACAACGTTTCCCATGCCAACAACAAGACGAAGCGGCGTTTTCTGCCCAACCTGCACAAGCGCCGGTTCTGGGTCGAAAGCGAAAACCGCTGGGTGAGCCTGCGGGTGTCGCAAACCGGGTTGCGCACCATCGACCGCAAGGGCATCGACGTAGTGCTGGCCGACCTGCGCGAGCAGGGCATGCGCATCTAACAGGAGCAACGAACATGCGTGAAAAAATCAAACTGGAATCCACCGCCGGCACCGGCCACTTCTATACGACCACCAAGAACAAGCGCACGATGACCGAAAAGATGGAGATCAAGAAGTTTGATCCCGTCGCGCGCAAGCACGTGGCCTACAAGGAAGCAAAGATCAAGTAAGTTCAGGCCAGAGTGCCGCTGCAAAAGAAACCCGCCAATGGCGGGTTTTTTATTGCAGCAAAATGGTTTCTGAAACGTTCAGTATTCCCGCGGCCTTGGTAATTAAAGTCGGACCGGCAAACAAAAAGCCCGCCAAACGGCGGGCTTTTTTGTGGCATACAACGTCTCGCTGCCGGTTCAGGCGTAGCAGCGCAGCCGTCTGGAAAACTGTGCCAGCGCTTCAATGCCGCTGGCTTCGGCGCGGTGACACCAGTCTTCGAGCTGCTTGACCAGTTGCTCCTTGGACGCCGTCGAACGCTGCCATAACTGCGCCAGTTCATCGCGCATGTTGTATACCGTCTCCAGCACGCGGCTGTGGCGGATCATGGCTTCACGCTGCTCGAGTTCTGCGGGCGGCAGCGCAGCCTTGTCGATATGCAGCCAGCGCTTCAGTTTGCCGGTGTCGACACCGGCTGCCTGGCCTTTCAACGCCTGCAGTTCGGCAGCGCAGGTGGCGCGCAGCGTCGCCGCGTATTTGGCCAGGACTTCATAGCGATGGGTGGCAATGGCCTGCAGCGTGGCCAGGTCGCAGCGGGTCTTGGTGTTGTCGAGCATCAGCTTGGGGGCGATTTTCTTGACGCGGGCCAGCCCCAGCATTTCGAGGATGCGGATATACATCCAGCCGATGTCGAACTCGTACCAGCGGCTCGACAGCCGTGCCGAGGTCGCATAGGCGTGGTGGTTGTTATGCAGTTCTTCGCCGCCGATCAGGATACCCCAGGGTACGATGTTGGTGCTGGCGTCCTCCGGCTGAAAATTGCGGTAGCCCCAATAATGGCCGATACCATTGATGACGCCTGCGGCCAAGAACGGAATCCACAGCATCTGCACCGCCCAGATCGTCAGGCCGATGGGCCCGAGCAGGATCACGTTGGCGACGACCAGGGTGCCGATGCCCCAGCGGTCATGGCAAAACAGATTGCGCTCGAGCCAGTCGTCAGGCGTGCCGTAACCGTAACGCTCCAGCGTTTCCTCGTTGCGGCCTTCCTTGCGGTAGAGTTCCGCGCCTTGCAGCAGCACTTTGCGGATACCGAAAATCTGCGGGCTGTGCGGATCTTCGACGGTCTCGCATTTGGCGTGGTGTTTGCGGTGAATGGCAGTCCAGTGCTTGGTCAGCATGCCGGTCGTCAGCCACAGCCAGAACCGGAAAAAGTAGGCGGGCAGCGGATGCAGGTCCAGCGCACGGTGCGCCGAGTGGCGATGCAGATATATCGTGACCGCGACGATCGTGATGTGAGTGGAGATCAGCGTGTACGCGACATAACCCCACCACGGTAAATCCAGTAGCCCTGTATACATTCAACTTCTCTCTTTTATCGGAATGGCTGTAATTTCAACAGATGGCGCGAGTGTACTGAAGTTCAATAGCCGGGGCTAGACTCGAGGTGAAAATATAACCGGAACTAAATTATAAGCAATTGTTTTTATTGAGTAAAATAACTATTCGCGAGTCGTGGTTTTTATTGTTCCAAGGACCCGCACTTCACGTTGCGGATAGGGAATCTCGATGCCCAACTGGCGGAAGGCACGCCAGATCTCGGCATAGAGGTCGGAACGCAGGCTGGCCGTACCCTGATCGGCGTCGTCAACCCACACGCCCAATTCGAGGTTGATGCCGCTGTTGGCGAACTCAACGATCAGCGTAGCCGGCGCCGGATCCTGCAACACCCGCGGGTTGCCTTTTGCCGCATTGACCATGGCTGCACACGCCGCGTCCAGATCGGTCGTATAAGCCACCTGTACCGGCAGGGCGACGCGCACCCTGCGATCGCTGTACGAGTGGTTGACTACCGTCGACGTGATGATGGTCTCGTTGGGGATGATCGCTTCCAGTCCGCCGAGGCTGCGCACGACGACGTAGCGCGCGGTCATTTTCGTCAATGTGCCGGTATGCTCGCCGATGGTGATCAGATCGCCGATGCTGACCGAACGGTCCAGCAGAATGATGAAACCGCTGATGTAGTTGGCGGCGATTTTCTGCAGGCCGAAACCGATGCCGACCCCGAGCATGCCGCCGAATACCGACAGCACCGTGAGATCGATGCCCACCGATGGCAGGGCGATCAGCAGCGCGGCGAGCAGCAACAGGATCTGGATCAGCTTGGAGAACATGACCCGCAGATTGATCTGCAGGCTGGTCGCACGCATCAGCCGTGATTCGGTGATGCGCCCCAGCCACAGCGCGGCCAGCAGCGTCAGCACCACCGACAGCGTGCCCTGCAGCACCAGCAGCAGCGAGAATTTATGCTTGCCGATCGTGAATCCGGTGTCGAGCAGTGCCTCGCGTACCGGCGGCCACAGGCCGGTCAGGTAAACGGCGACGCCGATCCAGGCGACCCAGCCGATCCAGCGCTCCGATGCGCGCAACCACTGGCTGGGGGCAAAGGTATGGCGCAGCACGTAGACCGAGATCCGGATCAGCGCCATGACCAGCAGCAGCGTGGCGGCGACGTTGAGCAGATGCGTGCTCTGCCAGTGCCGCAAGATGGCCTTCGCGATCAGCACCACGGCGAGCGTGGACAGGGGGAACAGCAGTCGTTTCATGCTGCCGATGCCCAGCGCCTGTGTCGCATCCAGCGGTACATGACCCGTCAAGCGGCGGCCATAGCGCCGTGACAATGCCCAGCCGATGATCACGCAGGCCGCGAGCACACCGACCTGCCAGAGGATTTTTACGCTGTGCAGTTCTGCCCAGAGATCGAGCAGCAGGCTGTGTAGTTCAGAGGATGTGGACATCAGTATGCCGTCGCGGAAACAGAAACGCGGCGATTGCGTGCCTGCCCGCGTGCAACCGGAGTTGGTGCGCCGATTCTAGCACGCAGCACTGCGTGTTCAGGCCGCGGCACGCTCCATCGCCGCGGCAAAGAAGCCGTCGGTATTGTGGATGTGCGTCCACAGCTGAAGTTGCTCAGCGCAGTCGATTTTGATGTCCTGGCGGCGCAACAACTCGCCGCAGTCGAGTGGCTTGAATGCAGTATTCGCAGCGAGGAACGCCGCGATGATGTCCTGGTTCTCGCTGGCGAGCAGGCTGCAGGTCGCGTAGACCAGGCGCCCCCCCGGTTTGACCAGTCGCGCTGCGGCCTTGAGGATTGCCGTCTGCTTGACAACCAGCTCGGCGACGGATTGCGGCGACTGGCGGAACTTCAGGTCCGGATTGCGGCGCAGAGTGCCGAGCCCGCTGCACGGCGCATCGACCAGCACGCGGTCAATCTTGCCGGCGAGGCGTTTGACCTTGGTGTCGTTCTCGTGCGCGATCACCAGCGGGTGCAGGTTGGAGAGGCCGGAGCGTTTCAGTCGCGGTTTGAGGTGGTCGAGCCGCTTTGCCGAGACGTCAAACGCATAGACTCGTCCCTGCGAATTCATCAATGCGCCCAGCATCAGTGTCTTGCCACCGGCGCCGGCGCAGAAGTCGACGACCAGGTCGGTGCGCCGCGGTGCGACCAGGTAACCCAGCAACTGGCTGCCCTCATCCTGCACTTCAATGGCGCCGCTGGTGAACAGCGGATGGCGGTTGATCGAGGGTTTGCCTTTGACCCGGATGCCGATCGGCGAATAGGGCATGGGTGCGGCGTCGATGCCGCTGGCGGCAAGGGCGGCGAGTGCCGATTCGCGGTTTGTGCGCATGGTATTGACGCGCAGGTCGAGCGGCGCCGGTTCCTGCAGGGCCCGGCCCAGCGCGCGGATGAAGGTTTCGTCATGCCTCGTCCGCAGGCCGTCGACGATCCATTGCGGCAGGTCGGCTTCGACACTGAGCGGCGTGCCGGCGGACGGCTGGGCGCGCGTCTCGTTGAGCCACTGCGTCTCCCCGGCGGTGCACAGCGCGGCGAGGTCGCGGCCGCTGAAGCCTGCGATGCGGGTCAGCCATAACAGCACCAGCTGCCGCGGCGTGGCCTGCGGCGCGATGTGGTCCAGCAGCAGTTTGCGGCGCAGTACGCCGAACACGGCTTCAGCGACGAAGGCGCGGTCGTGCGGTCCGAGCACATGGCGTTCGCGGAAGTAGCGGTTGAGTACGGCGTCGGCAGGGTAGGTGAACGTCAGCACGCGCGCGAGCGCGTGGGCGGCATCGGCGAGGCGCAGCGTATTGGGTACACGCGCTGCGGATTCGGGAATTGCGGATTTCATTGGTCGCTGACCTGTATTTCGCTGACGAGCTGTTCGCCGGACAACTCGCCTTCGCGGTTATAGAAACGGATGCGGATCGGCAGATTGCGGTATTCCGTCGCCAGCCAGATGGCCAGGCTTTCGCGCCCTGCCGTGCGTGCCTGCACCACCGGCACGGACTGCAGGCGGCCCAGCGGCGTATCGACGGTTTCGGCGGGCAGCACGTCGAAATCGACGATGTCCAGCCGCGCGCCGCGGGTGAACGGCACCTGCAGGCGTCCGGGCGCCGGCAGTGCCAGCGCCAGGTGGTACATGAAGCTGATGATGTCCTGCGTGCCCTCCGGCAGCGCCACGGTGGCCTGCTGGGGCAGGCGGCCCAGGCGCACGCGGTGCTCGTTCCAGTCGAATACCGCCAGTGATTCTTCCGTGCGGCTGCCGCGTTTGACGCTTGCCAGAAAACGCTCCGGTCGCAGGCCCTGGTCCGACACCGTGCCCTGGCTGAGATAGTGGTAGCGATGCGGCCGGAACATTTCGATCAGCCCGGTGCTCTCGGACTGGCTGCCGAGCCTGTACTGCGTCCCGTCAAACTCCCAGGTCTGCACCGTGCGGCCGACCGGCGTGCGATCGGGGTCCATGGTCAACAGGTAGGTGATGCGGCCTTTGCGCGGGAAGCTGGGCAGCGGGGGTGCTTCCGGCAACTGAAATACCGTCGGCGCCGCGCTGGCGACACTTGCCGGCTCGCTGGCGGGTGCCGCTGCCGTGGGCTCCGGTTCCATCAGGGGTTCGGGTTCCGCTGCAGCGGGAATCTCCAGCGGGGACGGTTGCGCTGCCGTGCGCGGTGCCACGGCGATGCGCTGTGGCAATGGCGGCGGTCGCCGCGGCTGGACGCGCGGCGCGGGCACGGGCGGCGGCGGCAGCGGTTCCAGTCGGGCGCTCAGTGGCGGCGGTTCCGGGACGGCCTCCGGCGGTTTCAGCCAGGTGCCATTGAGCAGCGCCGCGTGCGCAGCGACGGACAATGCGGCGGCGGCAAGCAGTCGCTTCGCGGACGCGCTCATGACCGCTCCATCATTTGATGGCCAGTTGCGTGATGACCTGCTCGTAACGTTCCCCGTCGTCTTCGATGATGCGCATTTTGACCGGCATCAGGCGATGCTCGCGTGCCAGCCAGATTTCGGTAGCGGTCTCACCGGGCGCATGCTGCTTGACCAGATGCACGACGGCGAGGCGTCCCAGCGGCGTGTCGATGATCGTGTCCGGACCCATGGCGTAGCGGTAATGGTCGAGCTTGCGGCCGTTGGTCATTGCGAAGGCGAGGTTTTTCAGTTTTTCCTTTTGCAGAAACAGGAACTGGTACATCACCGACAGCCGGTCCTGCGTGCCCGGCGGCAGCGCCACGGTTTCGGTGCGGCCATCGTGCGACAGTGTCAGAGTGCGCGCCGCCCAGTCGAAGTCGGCGTGGACGCGTCGCGGATCCCTGGTGCCGCGCGTGCCGTCAAACGTCTGCGGACGCAGGCCGTCCCGGCCGGCCTCGCCGCTGCTGGTCACCCGACCGGGGCGGCGCTGTACCAGCGCGAACACGCCGATCGCATGGGTTTCGCTGACGGCCTGATACGCACCGTCGCGCGCTTCGAACGTCTCCTGCATTACCGCAATTGCCACGCCGTTCAGCGACAGGTCGTATTGCGCGCGCACCTGCACCGGCTGCGCGGCGGCTACGGCAGCGGTTGCCGGCTGCAGCATGGTGCCGGCAAGCAGCAGCGCAATGACGAGCCTGCTAGACATCGAGCGCCGGCGAGATCAGGCCGGCCTGGGCATCGCGTGCGCCGGCAACCTGCACGCGGCCGTCGGCGGCCAGCGTAACCCGCTCTTCGCACAGCCAGCGGATGGCCTGCGGATAAATGCGGTGCTCCTGCGCCAGTACCCGTGCGGCAAGGGTGGTCTCATCATCGCTGGCCAGCACGGGCACTGCAGCCTGGATGATGATCGGCCCATGGTCGAGCTGCGGGGTGACGAAATGCACCGTGCAGCCGTGTACGCGCACGCCGGCGGCCAGCGCCCGACGGTGGGTGTGCAATCCCGGAAACGCCGGCAGCAACGAAGGGTGTATGTTGACCAGGCGGCCATGGAAGGCGTTGACGAAGCCCTCGGTCAGCACGCGCATGAAGCCTGCCAGCACGACCAGGTCGGCATTGCTGGCGGCAATGGCCCGCGCCAGCGCGGCATCGAAATCCGCACGTTGCGCGTGGGCGCGATGGTCGACCACGGTCGTTGCCACACCGTGCCGTGCCGCGGTGTCGAGTCCTCCTGCTGCGGGATCATTGCTGATCACCGCGCAAATCCGCGCCGGCAGCCGTGCCTGCAGCAGGGCTTGCATGTTGCTGCCGCGCCCGGAGATCAGTATCGCGATGCGCTTCAGGGTAGGTCCTTTACAAAACGATCGTCTGCGCTTCACCGTGGCGTCGGCGCCGCACGCTGCCGATCCGCCAGACCTTCTCGCCGGCGCGCTCGAGCAGCCGCTGCGCGCGGGCGGCGTCACCCTCGGCGACGACCACCACCATGCCGATGCCGCAGTTGAACACGCGGTGCATTTCATCGTCGGCAACATTGCCCTGCTGCTGCAGCCAGCGGAACAGCGGCGGCAGCGGCCACGCGTCACGGCGAATCTTCGCAGTCAGCGTCGGGCCCAGCACGCGCGGCACGTTGTCCACCAGCCCGCCGCCGGTAATGTGCGCCAACCCTTTGACCGGCAAACGCCGCATCAGTTGCAGCAGCGGTTTCACATAGATGCGCGTCGGCGCGAGGATGGCGTCTCGCAAGTTACGGCCGCCGACTTTCGCCGACAGCTTCACGCCACGTCCGGCGATGATTCTGCGGATCAGCGAATAACCGTTGGAATGCGCGCCATTGCTGGCCAGGCCGAGGATCGCATCGCCGGCGCGGATGCTGCGGCCGCTGATGATGCGCTCTTTTTCAACCACGCCGACGGCGAAGCCGGCGAGGTCGTATTCGCCGGCCGGATACATGCCCGGCATTTCCGCGGTTTCACCGCCGATCAGTGCACAACCGGCCATCTCGCAGCCGGCGGCGATGCCCCTGACGACGTCGGCGGCAGCGGCGACGTCGAGCTTGCCGCAGGCGTAGTAGTCGAGGAAGAACAGCGGTTCGGCGCCGAGAGTCAGGATGTCGTTGACACTCATCGCGACCAGATCGATACCGATGGTGTCGTGGCGTTGCCACTGGAAGGCCAGTTTGAGTTTGGTGCCCACCCCGTCGGTGCCCGAGACCAGCACCGGTTCACGGTAGCCGCGTGGCACGGCGAACAGTGCGCCGAAGCCGCCGATGCCGGCCATTACGCCGGGACGCAGCGTGCGCCGGGCATACGGCTTGATGCGGTCGACCAGGGCATCGCCTGCGTCGATGTCGACGCCGGCATCGCGGTAAGTCAGCGCCTTGCGTGATGGTGTTTTGCGTTTCAAGGAAGTCCTCGCGATTTGCGGTGAGGGGCAGCGATGATTTTCACGGAGCAGGCATCCGGTGCCCTGCTAAAATGTGCGCTCGGCAATACACCCAGCTGATGCGAATTTTATCTTAAATGGATACCCCGGGCCGCAATCCGCAGCACCTCCGGCAACGGCTGGCGGCAGTGTTCGTCATGCTGCCGGCGCTGCCGCTACGCGCCCGCCTGCGCCGCGATGAGGTGCCACGCTGCATGTGCCGGGAATGAAGCAGCTCGCGCTGGAACTGGCATCGTCGCCGGCGCCGACGCTGGACAATTTTGTCGTCGGTGAAAACGCGGAAGTCGTGGCCGCAATGCGCGCACTGGCGCGCGGCGACGGCGATGAACGCTTTGTCTATCTGTGGGGCGGCAAGGGCAGCGGGCGGACGCATCTGCTGCGTGCGGTGCTGCGCGAGTGGCGTGCCGTCGGCAGAATCGTGCAGCACTACGCAACCGATGATCTGCCGGTGGCTGGCGCAGTCGCGGCAACGGCAGCGGTAGGCGTCGACGATGTGCAGCAGCTGCCGCCGCCGGCGCAAATGGAATTATTCAATATATACAATCTATTACGGGAATCATCCGGCTTGATGCTGGTTACGGGTGACGTGCCACCCGCGCGTCTGCCGCTGCGCGCGGACCTGCTGACGCGGCTGGCCTGGGGGCTGGTCTATGAGGTGCGCGCGCTGAGCGAGGATGATCGCCGCGCCGCGGTGCACCGCTATGCCGCGGCCCGCGGCTTCGAACTGCCGCATGAAGTAACGGAATATCTGCTGGCCCGCGCACCGCGCGACATGACTTCGTTGCGCGCGATGGTCGATGCGCTGGACCGGCTGTCGCTGGAACAGAAGCGCGCGATTACCGTGCCGCTGGCGCGCGAGCTGCTGCTGACGGTGCGGCAAGCCGACTGATAGCGACAATAACTCATGGCACGACGACGTGCGGACGGGAAGCAAGGATGATGCTGGCACTGTTTGATCTGGACAATACGCTGCTCGCCGGCGACAGCGATTTCGAATGGGCGCAGTTCCTGATCGATCGCGGCGTGCTCGACCGCGAAGTCTACGAAGCGCGTAACCAGACGTTTTACGATCAGTACAAGGCGGGGACACTGGACATCCATGAGTTTCTCGACTTCCAGCTGAAGCCGCTGTCGCGTCATCCGCGGCAGGTGCTCGATGCCTGGCATGCGCAATTCATGGCGGAGCGCATCGCGCCGATGATGCGCGACTCGGCGCGCGCGCTGGTCGAGCGCCATCGCGGCGAAGTGCGGGTCATCATCACCGCGACCAACAGTTTCGTCACCGCGCCGATTGCGCGCGCCTTCGGCATTGAACACCTGATCGCCACCGACCCCGAGATTCACGACGGTGAATTCACCGGTGGCGTCTGCGGCACGCCGTGCTTTCGCGAGGGCAAGGTTGCGCGCCTGGAAGGGTGGCTGGCGGCCCGCGGGCAGAGTCTGAAAAGTATAATTAAATCAACATTTTATAGCGATTCCCACAATGATCTGCCGCTGCTCGAGCAGGTCAGTCATCCGGTCGCAGTCGATCCCGATGCCGCATTGCGGGCGCACGCGACTGCGCGCGGCTGGCCGGTCATCAGCCTGGGCTGAGCGGGTGCGCCGTGCGCGGCGATGGCAAGTGCGCAGCCATGTATAATCGCGCCGGTTTCCCGCGTGGAATTCCCGGGTCTTTTCCGGTTCTCCCTGAATGCGCTGACTGATGTCGCCGCATGACGCTCCGCACGAATGCCTCTGCATGTATCTTTGCGTGATTTCTGAATGATCAACAAGCTGCTCGGCCGCGTGGGCCGCATGTTCAAATCGGGCAAACCGCGGATCATCGCGGTGCGCGAGCACGGCATCAGCCGCGATCGCATCGGCAGCTGTGCGCTGCGCACCTGCGATGCGCTGCAGGAAGCGGGCTACAAGGCGTTCGTCGTCGGCGGCGCCGTGCGCGACCTGATCCTCGGCCGCGATCCCAAGGATTTTGACATTGCCACCGATGCGACGCCCGAGGAAGTGCGCGGCATCTTCCGGCGATCGCGCATGATCGGCCGGCGTTTCCGCATCGTCCACGTGCTGTGCGGGCGCGACATGGTCGAGGTGTCGACGTTTCGCGGGCCTGCTGCCGAAGGCGACGCCGGCACGCGCGTCGAGGATGAACATGGCCGACTGTTGCGCGACAACGTCTGGGGCGACCAGGCGCAGGACGCGACGCGCCGCGATTTCACGATCAATGCGCTGTTCTATGATCCTTCCCGCGAGCAGGTATGGGACTACCACGGCGGGGTTGCCGACCTCAAGCGCAAGCGCCTGCGCATCATCGGCGAACCGGCGCAGCGCTACCGGGAAGACCCGGTACGCATGTTGCGCGCCGTGCGTTTTGCCGCGGCCTGCGGTCTCGAAATCGACACGAATACGCGCAAGCCGATCAAGGCGCTGGCGCCACTGCTTGCCAACGTGCCGGCGGCGCGCCTGTACGACGAAATGCTCAAGCTGCTGCTGTCGGGCCACGCAGCGGAGTGCGTGAAGCGCCTGCGCAAGGAAGGCCTGCACCACGGGCTGCTGCCCCTGCTCGACGTGATCCTCGAGCAGCCGCTCGGCGAGCGCTTCGTGATGCTGGCGCTGAAGAACACCGATGCACGCGTCCTCGCCGACAAGCCGATATCGCCGGCATTCCTGTTTGCCGCGCTGACCTGGCATGAAGTACTCGCGGCATGGAAGAAAATCGAGGCGCGCGGCGTACCGCCGGCGCCGGCGCTGCATGAAGCGATGGATGAGGTGCTCGACAAGCAGACCGAGCAGCTGGCGATTCCCCGCCGCTTCACGTCCGACATGAAGGAGCTGTGGGTGCTGCAGCCGCGCTTCGAGCAGCGGTCCGGCCAGCGCCCATTCCGGCTGCTCGAGCATCCGCGGTTCCGTGCGGCATACGATTTCCTGCTGCTGCGCTGCGAGAGCGGCGAGGTGCCCACGGAGTTGGGCGACTGGTGGACCAGTTTCCAGAATGCCGACGCCGATGCCCGCGCGACGATGCTGGTGGCGGATAGCGGCCCGGTGAAGAAGCGCCGCAAGCGACGCCGCCGCAAGCCGGCTGCCGCGGCAGCGCCAGCGGCGGACTGAAGCGGGTGGGCCGGCAGACGCACACCGCTTGTATTGCGCTCGGCGCCAACATCGGCGAGCCCGTGCGCCAGATTGAAGCCGGCTTTGCCGCGCTCGCGGCACTGCCCGATACGCGGCTGGCAGCGCGCTCGTCGCTGTACCGCAGCGCAGCGGTGGGTTACACCGATCAGCCAGACTTCATCAACGCCGTTGCCGTGATCGAGACAGCGCTCTTGCCGCACGCGTTGCTCGCGGCATTGCTCGACATCGAACGTGCACAAGGCCGCGTCCGCGATTTCGCCAACGCACCGCGCACGCTGGATCTGGACATCCTGCTCTATGGCGATGTCGTGATGCACGAACCGGGGCTGACCATTCCGCACGCCCGCATGCTGGAGCGCGCGTTCGTGCTGGTGCCGCTGGCGGAAGTGGCGCCGGAAGCGTTTGTCCCCGGTCATGGCCGGGTACGCGACCTGGCCGCGGGCGCCGATGCGGGAAGTGTCGCACGGCTGCAGCGGATGCCGGCGTGACCTGCGTCGTCAGGTGTTGGGGACCTGCGGCGTGACGCTTGCCGCCGGGAACCGGGACTTTGCCGCATGACCCTTGCCGCCAAGTACCGTTATGTCGTGGTCGAGGGGCCGATCGGTTCCGGCAAGACCACGCTGGCGCGGCGACTTGCCGCCCATCTCGGTGCGGCAACGCTGTTCGAGGATCCGGACGCGAATCCCTTTCTGCCGGGCTTCTACCAGGACGCTGCGCGCTATGCACTGCCGGCACAGCTGTTTTTCCTGTTCCAGCGCATCAACCAGGTGCGCGAACTCGTGCAGTCGGATCTGTTTCGCGGTGTTACGGTCGCTGATTTCATGCTGGAGAAGGATCCGCTGTTCGCACGGCTCACGCTCAATGATGACGAACTCGCGCTCTACCGGCAGATCTTCGAGCATCTGAAGCCGCAGGCACCGCAGCCGGATATCGTGATTTATCTGCAGGCGGGCGGCGCAACGCTGGTGGAACGGGTGCGCCGGCGTGCCACGGTCTACGAAAGAACCATACCTGACGAGTATCTGGTGCGTCTCGCCGACGCTTACGCGCGGTTTTTCCATCATTACACTGCGGCGCCGCTGCTGATCGTCAATTCCGAGCATCTGAACTTCGTTGATTCGGCTGCGGATTTTGATTTATTGTTGCAGCGGATCAACGCCATGCGCGGTCCGCGCGAGTTTTTCAGCCTGGGAATTTGAGGGGGGATGCCATGCGTACTACGCTGAGCACGTTGCACAAGATGATGCGGGACGGCGACAAGATCACGATGCTGACCTGTTATGACGCCAGTTTTGCGACGCTGCTGGATGATGCGGGCCTCGACACGCTGCTGGTCGGCGACTCGCTGGGCAACGTGCTGCAGGGGCATGAATCGACGCTGCCGGTGTCGTTGCGCGACATGGTGTATCACACGCAATGCGTGGCGCGCGGTGCGAAGCGCGCGTTCATCATCGGCGACATGCCGTTCGGTACGTTCCAGGTGAGTCCGCAGGACGCCTTCCGCAATGCCGCCGAGATCATGGCGGCCGGTGCGCAGATGGTGAAAATCGAGGGCGGGCGGCCGATGCTGGAGACGATTTCCTTCCTGACCGAGCGCGGCATTCCGGTGTGCGGCCATCTCGGCCTGACGCCGCAATCGGTGCACCAGCTCGGCGGTTACCGGGTGCAGGGCAGGGCCGAGGACGCTGCGCAGCGCATGCTGGACGATGCGCGGATACTCGAGCAGGCGGGCGCCGGCATGATCGTGCTCGAAGCGATTCCCGCGGTGCTGGCGAGCCAGATCACCGCGGCGGCAACGGTGCCGACGATCGGCATCGGCGCCGGTGCCGATTGCCACGGTCAGGTGCTGGTGCTGCATGACATGCTCGACGTTTATCCGGGCAAGAAAGCCAAGTTCGTCAAGAATTTCATGAAGGCCGCGGCCGGCTCGATCCAGGACGCCGTCGGGCTCTATGTCAAGGAAGTACGGGGCGGCCGGTTTCCGGGGCGCGAACATTCATTCTAGCGATGAGCGCAAAGTGCGAAATGCATAATAAGGGCGCCGGTCTCCGGTATCATCGCGGGCTTCCCGCACATCACTCCGTACTCCGCAATCTGCACTGAATGCCATGGACGTCATCCATTCCGTCCCCGAACTGCGGGAGCGCCTGCGCCGCGAGCCGAACAACGTGTTCGTGCCGACCATGGGCAATCTGCACGAGGGGCATATCGAGCTGATGCGCATCGCCAAGCCGCGTGCCGCATGCACCGTCGTCAGCATTTTCGTCAACCGCCTGCAGTTCGGGCCGCGCGAGGATTACGACCGCTACCCGCGCACGCTGCAGTCGGATTGCGACAAGCTGCGTG
Source organism: Betaproteobacteria bacterium (assembly GCA_003820645.1). Lineage (GTDB taxonomy): Bacteria > Pseudomonadota > Gammaproteobacteria > Burkholderiales > SG8-41. Next base: position 5,076 of record RPOR01000016.1, on the reverse strand, counting down.
ACGCCGGCGTTGACGTGGTATTTGTGCCGGACGAAAAGGCCATTTATCCGGAGCCGCAGACCTTTGTCGTCGAACCGTCCGACCTGCAGAACATTCTCGAGGGGGCGCATCGGCCGGGGCATTTCCGCGGTGTGGCCACGGTGGTGCTCAAGCTGTTCAATCTGGTGATGCCGCATTCGGCGATTTTCGGCAAGAAGGATTATCAGCAGTACCTGGTGTTGCGTGACATGGTTCGCCAGTTTGCACTGCCGATCGAAATCATCCCGGCAGACACCGTGCGTGCGCCGGACGGCCTCGCGCTGTCCTCGCGCAACGGTTATCTGTCGGCGGAGGAACGCAGCGAGGCGCCGCGGCTCTACCGGGTGCTGCAGGAGGTGCGCGACGGCATGAAGGCGGGCGCTCACGACTATCAGCGCCTCGAGCTGCACGGCATGTCCATGCTCGCCGACAACGGCTGGAAACCGGACTATGTGACGGTGCGTCGCCGCTCGGATCTGCGGCCGCCGGTCAACGGTGAACACGAACTCGTGGTGCTCGCCGCCGCCCGCCTGGGCAGGACGCGGCTGATCGACAATATCGAGATTGACCGTTAACCCGTGGTGATGCGGACCGTCGCGCGAGCGAGTTTCTCGAACATGCGTCGCCGGCTGGTGAGCGGCCACCAGTCATAGAGGAAGATTTCCAGCGGGCGCCACATCGCGACCCAGCCGCCGATGAGCACGCTCTCGCGCACGATGGTCGCGAAGGTTCCGGCTGAGGCGTGGCCGATCTGTTCGGCGAGCAGCAGGCAGCTCGCCAGAAAACCCAAGCCGATGACCAGGCTGCGCCGGCCGCGCTGCATCAGCTGGCGGAACTCGCGTTGCGCGTGCGCGGCGCGGTAATCGAAGTAGTTGTGCAGCGCTTCGCCGACCAGGGCCTCGGCGTCGGCGGGCGGATTGCCGCCGGCGACATGGATCAGGATTTCGAGTTCGGCATCGCGGGGATGCTCCTGGGCCCAGCTGATGATGAACTCCTCGGCATCCGGATCGAGGTCCTTGTGATGGAAGGGCGTCGGGTCCATGGAGTTGAACAGCTGCGACAGCTCCTGGATGCGCACTTCGATGCGGTGTGCCGGAACGGTGGGTGTGGACATGGGCTGTTCCGCGCGTTCGCCTGTAGGTCGCCGCAGAAGTGAAGCCCACCGCTGCGTGCTGGTGCCGGGAGAGAGAATCGAACTCTCATGGTGTTGCCACCGCGGGATTTTGAGTCCCGTGCGTCTACCAATTCCGCCATCCCGGCTGGGTGTGCGCGCCTCGTCGGCGGGATTTTGGCTCCGGCCGCGCCTGCGGCGCTTAACTTGCTACGCAAGTTAGCCTACGCCGCAATATCGCGCAAGCGCGATATTGTGAGTCCCGTGCGTCTACCAATTCCGCCACCCCGGCGAGGGAGGCGGGGATTATCCCCTAAACATTCGGAGCCCGGCAACCGCGCCGTATAATCCGCGCGATGCGTCTGGATGACTTTGCCTACGATTTGCCCCCGGAACTGATTGCCCAGGCACCTGCCGCCGCGCGCAGCGCGAGCCGCCTGCTGCACCTGGATGGCGCAACCGGGGCGCTGCACGATTACCAGTTCGCCGACATACTCCGATTATTGCGACCGGGCGATCTGCTGGTGCTCAACGACACCCGCGTCATCAAGGCGCGTCTGACCGGGCGCAAGGCCTCGGGCGGGCGCATCGAAATGCTGATCGAGCGCGTGGTCGGCCGCGATGAGGTTGATGCGCAGATGCGCGCGAGTCATGCGCCGCGGGCCGGCAGCGTGCTGCAGCTTGGCGACGGACTCGAAGCCGAGGTCGTGGCGCGGCGCGGCGATCTCTACCGGCTGCGGTTTGCCGGGGATGCCGATGTGTGGGCGCTGCTCGAGCGTCACGGCACGGTGCCATTGCCGCCCTATATCACGCATGCGCCGGGTGCCGCAGACGAGGCGCGTTACCAGACGGTCTATGCGAAAACGCCGGGGGCAGTGGCGGCGCCGACGGCCGGACTGCATTTCGACGCAGCGCTGCTCGATGCGCTGCGTGCCCGCGGCGTCGGTATCGCCTACCTGACATTGCATGTGGGCGCCGGAACCTTCCAGCCGGTGCGCGTGCAGAATCTCGCCGATCACCGGATGCACGGTGAGTGGTACTGCCTGCCGCAGGCGACCGTCGACGCGCTGATGGCAACCCGCGCCGCCGGCGGGCAGGTGGTTGCGGTGGGCACCACCAGCCTGCGTGCGCTGGAGGCTGCGGCGGCGGCGGGCGGCGGGCCGGTTGCCGGCCATGCCGAGACCCGGCTGTTCGTGCTGCCCGGCTACCGTTTCCGGATGGTTGACCGTCTGATTACCAATTTTCATTTGTCGAAGTCGACGCTGCTGATGCTGGTCTCGGCGTTCGGCGGCATCGACAACATCCGCCGCGCATACCGGCATGCCATTGCCCAGCGTTACCGTTTTTTCAGCTATGGTGATGCGATGCTGATCGATCGCGCGCCCAGACGATGATGGAATTCAAAGTTTCCGCAACCGACGGGGCGGCGCGCTGCGGCGTGCTGCACACGGCGCATGGCGTGATCGAAACGCCGGTATTCATGCCGGTGGGTACCTATGGCGCGGTCAAGGGCGTCAGCCCGGAAGAACTGCGCAGTCTGGGCGCGCAGATCGTGCTCGGCAACACCTTTCACCTTTGGCTGCGGCCCGGACTGGAAGTCATTGCCGCGCACGGTGGACTGCATCGCTTCATGGGCTGGGATGGCCCCATCCTCACCGACTCCGGCGGTTTCCAGGTATTCAGTCTCGGCGCGTTGCGCAGGATCAGCGAGGAGGGTGTGAAATTCCAGTCCCCGGTCAACGGCGATGCGTGTTTTCTGACGCCGGAAGAATCGATGCGCATCCAGCATGTGCTCAACTCCGACATCGTGATGACGTTTGACGAATGCACGCCGCATCCGGCGACGTTCGAGCAGACGCGCGATTCCATGCGGCTGTCGATGCGCTGGGCGGTGCGCAGCAGGCAGGCCCATGCCGGCAATGCGAATGCGCTGTTCGGCATCGTGCAGGGCGGCATGCACGAGAGTCTGCGCGACGAATCGCTGGCCGCACTGCAGGCCATCGGTTTTGACGGTTATGCCATCGGCGGCCTGTCGGTGGGCGAGCCCAAGGCCGACATGCTGCGCATCCTGCGCCACACCGCGCCGCAGCTGCCGGCAGACCGGCCGCGCTATCTGATGGGCGTGGGGACGCCCGCGGACATCGTCGCGGCAGTGACCGCCGGTATCGACATGTTCGACTGCGTGCTGCCGACCCGGAATGCCCGCAACGGCTGGCTGTACACCCGTCACGGCGTGATCAAGCTGCGCAATGCGCGCTATCGCGACGACCTGGCACCGCTGGATGCGGATTGCACCTGTTATACCTGTCGCCACTTTACCCGCGCCTACCTGCATCATCTGCAGCGGGTGAACGAAATGCTCGGCGCGCGACTCAATACGCTGCATAACCTGCACTATTATCAGGAACTGATGCGCGACCTGCGTGCGGCAATCGCCGCGGGACGGCTCGGCAGGTTCGCTGCGGAACTGGCCAAGACGGGCGATGAATCATGTTAAAATACAACGCTTTGAGAGCGCGCTTTGAGAGCGCTTGGCGCCGGAGCAGTCCGGCTTGAGGCGCCGCTTCAGGCGCCAATTCCCCGCAACGGAGGTTTATCTTGTTAATCAGTCCAGCCTGGGCCCAGGCCCCCGCAGCAGCGTCACAAGGCGGCGGCATCGAAAGCATACTGCTCATACTCGCGATGTTCGCGGTGCTGTATTTCCTGATGATTCGCCCGCAGATGAAGCGCGCGAAGGAACACAAGACCATGGTCGAGGGTCTGCAAAAGGGCGATGAAGTGGTGACCGCCGGCGGCATCCTTGGCCGCATCACCAAAGTCGACGATCAGTACATCACCGTGGCGATTGCCGCAGGCATTGAAATCCAGGTGCAGCGCGCGGCGATCCAGACGGTGCTGCCCAAGGGCACCATCAAGACCATTCAATGAGCGCGTAAAGAAGTGCGGCGGTGAACGGGCAATGGGGCGGCAATGCCCCGTTCGTTCACCGCCGGTGACCTCGTCGCCCATTTACCTACGCGCCCCTTCACGCCTTCACCGGTCCGCAAATGAACCGCTACCCCCTCTGGAAGTACATCCTGATTGCCGCCGCCGTGGTGGTCGGGCTGATCTACACGCTGCCGAATTTTTACGGCGAGGTGCCTGCGGTGCAGGTATCGCCGCTGCGCGCCAACCTGAAGGCCGATGCCGCGCTGATGGGGCGCATCGAGGACACCTTCAAGAAGGCCGGCCTGGTGCCCGAGGGTGTCGCGCTCGATGCCAACAGCGTCAAGGCGCGGTTTGCCACTACCGAAAACCAGTTGAAGGCCAAGGATGCGCTGCAGGGGGCGCTGGGCGACGATTACGTGGTCGCGCTCAACCTGCTGTCGCGCAGCCCGCAGTGGCTGACTTCCATCGGCGCGCTGCCGATGTATCTGGGCCTGGACCTGCGCGGCGGCGTGCATTTCCTGATGCAGGTCGACATGAAGTCGGCGCTGGCCAAGAAGGTGGAGTCCTACACCAACGATATCCGCGGCCTGCTGCGCGAGCAGCGCATGCAGCATTCGGGCATTGCGCGTGAAGGCGACGCGGTCAGCGTGCGTTTCCGTGATGCCGCGATGCGCGACAAGGCGCTGACCCGCATCGCCAAGGACATGCCGGATCTGGAACTGCGCACGGCTGACGATGGCGGGGAATTCCGGATCATCGGCACGCTGAAAGTGGAAGCGCAGCGCCGCACCCAGGAGTTCGCCTTGCTGCAGAACATCAACACGCTGCGCAACCGCGTCAATGACCTGGGTGTGGCCGAGCCGATCATCCAGCAGCAGGGCGCCGATCGCGTGGTCGTGCAGCTGCCCGGCGTGCAGGATACCGCCAAGGCCAAGGAGATCCTCGGCCGTACGGCAACCCTTGAGATCATGCTGGTCGATGAGGAACACGATGTGACCGCGGCCCTCAGTGGTCACGTT
>RPOR01000015.1 GCA_003820645.1 Betaproteobacteria bacterium | reverse complement strand
TCCCAGATCAGCGTCATGCCGGCGGTGATCCGGCGCGCGCCCAGTGAACGCAGCTGCTCGTCATATTCCCGCCAGGCATCCTCGATGGTCTGCCGCGACAGCGCGGCGATGATCGGCGTGATCAGCACCGCCTGCGCGATGACCATGGCCGCCGGCGTGAACAGGATGCCCAGATCGCCCAGCGGCCCGGCACGCGACAGCAGCAGGTAAACCAGCAGGCCGACCACCACCGGGGGCAGGCCCATCAGCGCATTGAGCAGGACGATCAGCGTCTGACGGCCATGAAACCGCTCCACGGCGATCATTGCCCCCAGCGGCAATCCCACCAGCGTCGCGATCACCACGGCAGTCAAACTGACCTGCAGGCTGAGCCCGACAATCTGCGCCAGTTCCGCATCGAACCCGGCAAGCAGCCGCCATGCTGCGCGGAATGACGCCCCCAGACTATTCATGTAATTATTTGCAATACTTGAAAGTATTTGATTTTATGGGTATATGAAATAGGCACAATATGCATGAATCAGCATACCTATGAAGATTTCCGGGGAAGTGCGCTGGACCATCGACGGCTTGACCATGGAGCCGCGGCTGGTGATGCTGCTGGAATCGATTGCCCGCCTGGGCAATTTGCAGGCCGCCACCAAAGTCACCGGGCTGTCGTATCGGCATGCCTGGGGTCTGCTGGAGGCTGCCGCCAACCAATTGGGCGAACCTCTGGTCGTGCCGCAGCAGGGCCGGGGCACACAACTCTCGCCGCTGGCCGAACGCCTGCTGGCCGGACTGGTGGATGCCAGCGGTCCGCTGGCCGCGGCAATCCGCGAAGCGGAAGCCCGGCTGCACGCGACGCTGGAAACGGCGCTGCCCTCCGCGCCTGCCAAGGCCGCGGTGGTGCATGCCAGCCATGACCTCGCGCTGGCCAGGTTGCGCGAATTGCTGCAAACCGGCCACGGCACGCCGCTGGAACTGCATTTCCAGGGCAGTCTCGATTGCCTGGCCGCACTCCGCCGCAAGCAATGCGATGTTGCGGGATTTCACCTGCCGGTGGTGCCGGAGGCCAGCGTACTTGCGGCACAGTTGCGGCCGTGGCTGCGCATGAAATCGTTGCGCGTCGCCCGCCTGTTCGATCGCACGCAGGGCCTGATGGTCGCCACCGGTAACCCGAAAAGACTCTCCGCCATTGCTGACCTCGCACGCAAAGGCGTGCGCTTTGTCAATCGCCAGCCGGGATCGGGCACGCGCCTGTGTTTCGATTTCCTCCTCGCGCAGCAGGGCCTGCGCCCCGGCGCCATCCACGGCTATGCGCACGAGGAATTTACCCACGCCGCGGTCGCAGCCACCGTGGCCAGCGGCATGGCTGACGCCGGGTTTGGCATCGAAGCGGCGGCGCGCGAACAGGATCTCGCCTTCGTGCCCGTGGTGCAGGAGCATTATTATTTCGCGGCCCGCAGCACGACGTTGCGCCAGCCGCGGCTGCACGCCTTGCTGGTCCGCATCGAAAGTCCGGCGTTCCAGAAGCTGGTCAACGGCCTCGCCGGCTACCGCGCGGCGGGAGCACTCGACTGGCGGCCGGCAACGGAAATACTGGGTTAATGCGGTCGCCTGCCTGATAAAATTCACGCAATCCCGCAATCTGCAGTCGAGGACCGTCCGATGAGCACCGCCAGCCCGACCTTGCACGAGTTGTCCTGTGCCGACGACTACGATCCCAATTCGATGCCCGTGCCCAAGGCGCGGGAAGTCATTGCCCGGTTTTTGTCCCCGGTCACGACCATCGAGCGCGTCGCGGTGCGCGCGGCGTTGGGGCGCGTGCTGGCAGAGGACGTGATCTCCCCGGTCGATGTACCCTCCCATGACAACTCGGCGATGGACGGCTACGCAGTACGCTATGCCGACCTCAAAGCCGACGCCAGGGTCACGCTGAAAATGGTGGGTAGCTCGTTCGCCGGCGCGCCATTCAAGGGCGCCTTGGGCGCAGGCGAAGCAGTACGCATCATGACTGGTGGCGTCGTGCCGCAAGGGGCGGATACCATCGTCATGCAGGAACACGCGGCAGCGAAAGACGACCAGGTCACCGTCGGCGGCGGCAACAAGCAGGGCCAGCACCTGCGCCGCGCCGGCGAAGACCTGCAGCATGGCCAGCCGGCGCTGCGCCGCGGCCAGCCGCTGCGTCCCGCGGAAACCGGCCTGATCGCCTCGCTGGGCATCGCCGAAGTTTCGGTGTACCGCAAACTGCGTGTCGCGTTTTTTTCCACCGGCGACGAACTGATGTCGATTGGCTCGCCGCTGGGCGAAGGCCAGATCTACGATAGCAACCGCTACACCATCCACGGCATGCTGACGCGGCTGGGCTGCGAAGTCATCGACATGGGCGTCGTGCGCGATGACCCGAAACTGCTCGAAGCCGCATTCCGCGAAGCGGCAGCCGTTGCCGACGTGGTCATCACCAGCGGTGGCGTTTCAGTGGGTGAAGCCGATTTCGTCAAGGACCTGCTGAACAAGCTCGGCGAAGTCGTGTTCTGGAAAATCGCGATGAAACCGGGTCGTCCTCTTGCGTACGGCAAGATCGGCCACGCGCATTTTTTCGGCCTGCCCGGCAATCCGGTGTCCGTGATGGTGACCTTCTACCAGTTCGTCCGCGATGCGTTGCTGAAGCTCTCCGGCCGGGATCCGATCGAACCGCTGCCAACGTTCAAGGTGCCCTGCACGTCGACCCTGAAAAAGGCCCCGGGGCGCACTGAATTCCAGCGCGGTATCCTGTCGCGCGACAGCTCCGGAACGTTGAGCGTGCGCGTCACCGGCGAGCAGGGGTCCGGCATCCTGCGCTCGATGTCGGAGGCCAACTGCTTCATCATCCTGCCCACCGCGCAGGGCAACGTCACGCCGGGCACGCTGGTCGAGGTGCAGGTCATGGAAGGCGTCATCTAGACCATCGTCGCGGCCGCTGGCCGCATGGCCCCGCCCACGGAGGTATAACACAGTGAACAGTACCAACACGCCGGTACGCTGGGGAGTGGTCGGCCTGGGCTGGGTCGCCACCGATTTCGTCGCCCCGGGCATCCTCAAAAGTCCTGGTTCCGAACTGGTCGCCTGCCTCGGCAGCACGCCCGAGAAAACCCGCGCCTTCGCGGCCAAGTTCAATGTCGAGCGCGCACACCCGGATCTCGATAGCCTGGTCCGGGATCCGCAGGTCGACGCCATCTACATTGCGCTGCCCAATGCGCTGCACCATGCCGCGGTATTGGCTGCGGCGCGCGCCGGCAAGCACATCCTGTGCGAAAAACCGTTTGCGATCAAAACGGAACACGCGCGCGAGATGGCCCAGGCCTGCCGCGAGGCCGGGGTCGTATTGCGAATTGCGCACCAGATCCGCTTGGATGCCGCGGTCGTCCGCGCCCGCGAGATCGTGCAGTCGGGCCGCTTGGGACGGCTCGCCGAGATTTCCCTGGAACGCGCCTCCGGACTGGGCTCCCGCGTCTCGTGGCGCAACGATTTCGAACAGAGCGGCGTGATGTACGACGTCGGCGTGCACCTGCTCGACCTGATCCAGTACGTCAGCGGGCGACGCTTTGTCGAAGTGGCCGCGTTCACGCATCCCGACCGCCGCAAGAAACTGCCTGACGACACGATGACCGTGCTCGGCCGGCTCGAGGGCGACTGCCATGCACTGGCAAAAGCCACCCGCGAAGTCGGCAGTGCCGAGAACAACCTCATTATTGAAGGTGAACAGGCGACACTGATCACCTCGCCGCTGCGGTTTGCGAAAGAGCATGTGGTCACGGTGCGCGACGCACAAGGCAGCACCGCAGAGCGTTTCCCGGTCATCTCCGCCTACGATCTGCAGGTACAGGCCTTCGAGACCGACGTGCGCGGCGGGCGCAGCCTGCTGCCGGACGGCGAGGACAGCCTGTACACGGTAGCGGTCACCAACGCGGTTGTGCAATCGATCAACGAGCGGCGCATTGTGCCTGTCGCAGCCTGACTTGCATGCGGCACGGCGGCGCCGCACAATCAGCACCGAACTAAAATAAACCCAGGGAGGCGTAAATGAAGAATGTCACCATCGCGTTCGTCGCCGGACTGCTCGCAATCTCGAATCTGCCAGCTGCCGCCCAGTCGGGCCCTTATCCGAGCAAGCTGATCCGCATCATCAATCCGCTGGCTGCCGGCGGCAATGTCGACATTGTCGCGCGCGGTATCGCGGAACAGATGAGCAAGCTGCTGGGGCAGCAAGTGCTGGTGGAGAATCGCCCGGGTGCGAGCGCCCTGGTCGGCACCCGCTACGTAAAATCACAGCCTGCGGACGGATACACTTTGCTGGCGATCGCCAATACCTTTGCGCGCGTGCCGGCCATTATCCGGGATGCCGGTTACGATCCGTTGCAGGATTTCACCGGCGTCTCGCAGACCTGCGACATCCCGATGGTGCTCGTCGTCAATCCGTCCCTGCCGGTCAAGAACGTCAAGGAGTTCATTGCGCTGGCGAAAAAGCGGCCGGGAGAACTGACTTACGGATCCTCGGGCAACGGCGCCACCGGCCATATCGCCGCAGAAATGCTCAGCCAGCAAGCCGGCATCAAACTGATGCATATCCCGTACAAGGGCAACGCCCCCGCAACGACCGACCTGGTCGGCGGCCAGATCATGCTGATGTTTGACCAGGTCAGCACATCGGCAGGTTATATCAAGTCCGGACGCCTGCGCGCACTGGGCGTGACCAGCAAGAAACGCTCGCCGCTGTTCCCTGATCTGCCAACCATCGACGAATCCGGCATCAAGGGCTTCGAAGACACGACCTTCAATGGCCTGGTCGCACCCGCGGGCACGCCGCGCCCGGCTCTCGACAAACTGCGCGACTCCGTGGTCAAGGCCGCTGCCGTGCCCGCCCTGCAGACGCGCTTCGATGGGCTGGGTATTCCGCTGGTCGCCAGCGCCTCGCTCGATGAATTTAACGCCTATCTTCGCCGACAAGTGGAAGATTTTGCCAAGCTGGCGAAGACCGCCGGCCTCAAAGTCAATTGATGCCGTTATCCCGGCCGTAAAAAAGCCAGCCGGCATGCCAGGCTTTTTTTGCATCACCGCAGCCGTTCAGGGAGTCGCCACGACGATCCCCGCGCGCGCCGCAGCGCTGAAATCACACTGGAAAAAGGAACCTTTCATGCCCGCCTATTGGCTTGCGCGCTGCAAAATCAACGATCCTGTCGAGTACAAGAAATACACCGACCAGGTGCCCGGCATCATCGCCCGGTTCGGCGGCAAGGTGCTGGCGCGCGGCGGCAGGTACCAGGTCATGGAAGGCACGGACCGTTTCCAGCGCTTTGTAGTCATCGAGTTTCCGTCGCTCGAGCAGGCAGTAAAATGCCACCAGTCGACGGAATATCAGGCTGCCGCCACGTTCCGGCGCGCGCCCGGCGTCAGCGAAGTTGAGCAGATCATCGTCGAATCCGGCGACGCGACTCCGGTGTAACCCAAACCTTGCAGGAGGAATTTTACGTGCCCATCAGCCATCTCGAGCATTTCCTGATCCAGACCGCCGATCTCCAGGCAACGCGCGACTGGTACGTCAACGTGCTGGGCTTTCGCGAAGGTCCGCACCCTGATTTCAAGTTTCCGGTGGTCTGGCTGTACCTCGGCGACACCGATGTGGTACATGTGACCCAGGGCGGCAAGGATGTCAGCGCCAACCGCAAGGCCTACCTCGGCCAGCAGTCCGACGCGGTGCATGGCAGCGGCGTCGTCGACCACGTGGCATTCCGCTGCACCGGGTTGCGCGACATGATGGAAAACCTGCAACGGCACAACGTGGAATTCCGGCGCCGCATGGTCGACGACCAGGGATTGTTTCAGCTGTTCATGCTCGACCCGAACGGCGTCAAGGTGGAACTCAACTTTTCCAATGCCGAGGCGCAAGGGATCGCCCCTGAACTGATGGCCTCGGCATTGCCGGCATGAGCGCACCGCAATGGCAGGCCCGCCAGTACCACTACCTTTCCGCTGACAGTCACGTCCATCCCTTCCTGGTCGATTTGTGGGAAGACGTCCGCCAGGCAACCGACGGGCGCTTCTCGACCACGGTCACCGCCGGCAACGCCGGATTGCCCGGCTCGCACCTGGCCATCGTCGATCTGCTGATCGCCGGCGACATCGAGTTCTACGTGCTGATGGGCGGCATTCTCGGCCCGCTGGTGCCGGCCATGGAAATCCAGGGACTGCCGTTCGCCTTCCAGGACCATGCCCAGGTGCATGCCACGCTGGACGGACCGCTGGGCGACTATCTGCGCGGCGAACTGGCGGCCAAGGGCATCCATGCGTTGCCGTACGGCCTGCTGGAGAACGGGTTCCGCCATATTTCCACTGTCGACCGGCCGCTGCACACTGCGGCAGACCTGGAAGGGCTGCGCATCCGCATTCCCGAAGGGCACATGTTTGCCGATGCCTTTGCGAGCCTCGGCGCGATTCCGGTCGAAGTCAACGTGCTCAAGCTGTACGCAGCTCTGCAGAACCGCGAGGTCGATGCCCAGGAAAATCCGCTGGCGATCACCGAGGCATTGCGATTGCACGAGGTAACGCGCCATATCGGCCTGACTTATCACATGTGGTCCGGTTTCAATCTGATTGCCAGTCGCCGCTTCTGGGAAACGCTGCCCGCCGACGTGCAGCAGATCATTGAGCGCGCTGCGCGCAAGCACGTCGCGCGGCAGCGTGCCCACACCGATGCGCTGAACCGGTCGCTGGAATCCAGGCTTGCAGACTGGGGCATGGTTGCCACGCGCGTGGACCGCACCGGCTTCCGCGACCGGTTGCGCGGCGCCGGCTTCTATCAGCGCTGGCGGGAAACTACCGGCGCAACAGCCTGGCGACTGCTCGAAAACAGTATCGGGAAAATATCATAAGTAATTGTTTTTATTGTTATTTTTTAACCGGGCAGTATGATCCTGAACCGTGACGCAAAAAAAGCCCGGGTGGTCCCGGGCTTTTTTGCGTGCCAAGCGCCGAATGCCAGCTCACTTCGTCTTGGCCACCGGCGCGGATGTGCCCTGCAGGGTCTTCTTGTAGTTTTCCGCTGCACGATCCTGTGCCTTGCTGAGCAGTTCAGCCTCTTTCTTTGCACCATCAGCGGCTTTTTTCTTGGCTTCCTCGGCCTTCGCCGGATCCACCGGCGGCGGCGCCGGCAATTTGGCAGAGGCCATACCCACTACGCAGCAGGCCAGCATGGCCGTGGTCAATTTCAAAAATGTTCTGGCATTCATGTTTTCCACCCCTCCTTGAGCGCAGACGCGGCAGCAGGACTGGCTGCGCCACCCCCTTTGCCGGCAATAACGTCCTGGTACCAGAACTCGTGATGCTCCTTGGCCCAGACCTCGTCGACATAGCCGGTGCGCATGGCCTGGTAGGCGCCTTCCACGCCGACGGTGCCGAGGTAGATATGACTCAACGCGAAGGTCAGGAACAGCACCGCGGCAGTCGCGTGTATCACGTTAGCCTGCTGCATCAGCGCGCGTCCCTGCTCGAAGTTCGGGAAATTCAGTATGAACCCGGTGACGCTGACGACGATACCAAGCAGCGTCACCCCCAGCCAGAACCAGACCTTTTCCGCGGCATTGAAGCGATCGGACGGCACGTGCTCGCCCGAGACCAGCCCGCCGAACTTGGCAAGCCATTTCAGATCATGCGCCTTGGGAAAGTTGTCTTTGACGAACGTGACGAACATCAGGATCGTGCAAAATGCAAACACCGGCCCGACGAAGTTGTGCACATTCTTGGCCAGTGTCGCGAGCCAGCCGAACAGCGTGTAGCCGATGACCGGCAGGAATATATGCTTACCGAACAGGATGATGATGCCGGTCGCCGCCAGCAGTATGAAACTGATGGCGGCACCCCAGTGCACCATCCGGTCCCAGGCGCCGAAGCGCAGCAGACGGCGGCCGGTCGGCTGCTCGTGCAGCTTGATGGGACCCTTCCACCAGTAGAACGCGCCGATCATGGCCATGATCACCACGATCAGCCAGCCGCCATAGACGGTAACCAGCCCGTTACGCACCTGCCGCCAGGTCTCGCCTGCGGGCTGCACCAGCACTGCGGACTCGACGCCACGGACCTGGGTGGTCTGATACGGATTATCGCCGCCACGGACATCACGCCACACCGGCGCATTGTTGCCTGGCTGCGTCTGCTGACGTGCCGCCTGCTCTTGCGCTGAACTGGTATCGGCTGCATATGCCGGTACAAACGCTACTGCGCCCAGCACCGCCATCAGCATTACCAACAGCCATTGCCTCAGAAAAACCTGCATGGCTTGCCCCTTTTCTAGTTGCCGGCGACGCGCGAGTATTCGTTCTGCCCGCTGTTGCGCGACTTGATTGCGTTTTCCCAGGCTGCCCGGTCGTTCTTGAACTGGGCGTTGTCCCATGCACGGGTATCAGGCTTGCCCTGATACTGACCCTGCTCGTACACCGTGACCTGCGATTGCTCGCCGCAACCGGTCACAATTACCAGGCACGCTGCCAGACCTGCAATCAGCGCACGTTTCATGATTTCGCTCCGGCAGGCGGTGCCGCGCCTTTCTCCGGCTTGCCGTAAGCGGTGCCCCAACCCCATACCTCCGAACCTTTGCCGCGCTTCAGCACGCGGTTGCGGTAAATGTCGGCGACGACGTCGCCATCACCGCCCAGCAGGGCCTTGGTCGAGCACATCTCGGCACAGGCCGGCAGCTTGCCTTCGGCGAGCCGGTTGCGGCCGTATTTCTTGAATTCCGCCGCAGAGTTGTCCGGCTCGGGGCCGCCCGCGCAAAACGTGCACTTGTCCATCTTGCCGCGCAGGCCAAATGCGCCGTCCTGCGGGAACTGCGGCGCGCCGAACGGGCAGGCGTAAAAACAATAGCCGCAGCCGATGCACAGGTCCTTGTCGTGCAGCACCACGCCTTCGGCGGTTTTATAGAAACAGTCGACCGGGCACACCGCCATACACGGCGCATCCGAGCAGTGCATGCAGGCGACCGAGATCGATTTCTCGCCGGGCAGGCCGTCGTTCAGGGTCACCACCCGCCGGCGGTTCACGCCCCAAGGCACCTCGTGCTCCTGCTTGCAGGCGGTTACGCAACCGTTGCACTCGATGCAGCGCTCGGCGTCACACAGGAATTTCATTCTGGCCATATTGTTCTCCTCGCGGGTATCGGGTCGTTATGCCTTGGACACCTGGCACAACGTGGTCTTGGTTTCCTGCATCATGGTCACAATGTCGTAGCCATATGTAGTCGCCGTGTTGACCGCCTCGCCGCGCACGATCGGGGCAGCACCTTCCGGGTAATACTTTTTCATGTCCTCGCCCATCCACCAGCCGGCAAAGTGGAACGGCAGGAACACCGTACCCGACGCCACACGCTCGGTAACCAGCGTTTTGACCTTGAGCTTAGCCTTCGTCGGCGACTCCACCCACACGTATTCGTTGTTACGTACGCCCCGGTCGTTGGCATCCTTCGGGTTGATCTCGACGAACATCTCCTGCTGCAATTCCGCCAGCCAGGGATTCGACCGGGTTTCGTCGCCGCCGCCCTCGTATTCTGTCAGCCGCCCGCTGGTCATGATCAGCGGATACTGCTTGCCGGCATCCTTGTTCGCCTGCTGCACCGTCTTGAACAGCACCGGCAGCCGCCAGCGGTTCTTCTGGTCGTCATGCGTTGGATACTTGTCGACGAGGTCGGCACGCGGGCTGTACAGCGGCTCGCGGTGCAGCGGTACGGCGTCGGGGAAATTCCACACCACTGCGCGGGCCTTGGCGTTGCCAAACGGATGGCAGCCGTGGTTTTTCATGAACACGCGGATCTGCCCGCCGGACAGATCGGTTTTCCAGTTCTTCCCGTCGGCGAGTTTCTTCTCGTCCTCGGTCAGTTCATCCCACCAGCCCAGTTTTTTCAGCAGCACGTGATCGAGCTCGGGATACCCGGTGGTGATATCAGCACCTTTCGAGTACGAACCGTCTTCCGCCAGCAGGCTGACACCGTCCTTTTCCACGCCGAAGTTGGCGCGGAAATTACCGCCGCCATCCATGATGTGACGGTCGGTCTGGTAGAGGTTCGGCGAGCCGGGATGCTTCAGCGCCGGGTTCCCGTAGCACGGCCACGGCAGGCCGAAATAATCGCCGTCGAGCACATAACCGGTCTTGGCATCCTTGCCGCCCTTGGCGCGCAGGGTCTTGATGTCGAACACATGCATGTTGCGCATGTGCGCCTGCAGGCGCTCCGGAGACTGGCCGGTGTAACCGATGGTCCACACGCCGCGATTGATTTCGCGCAGCGTGTCTTCCATGTCCGGCTCGTCCATGCCGCCCTTGCCCTTGCTCAACTTGATCTTCGCGGTGAACTCCTTGGCGAAGCCGAATTTTTGCGCCAGCTGGTACATGATCATGTGGTCGGTGCGCGATTCGAACATCGGCTCGATCACCTTCTCCCGCCACTGGATCGAGCGGTTCGACGCCGTGGCCGAACCCGCGCATTCCAGCTGCGTCGCTGCCGGCAGCAGATAAACACCATCCTTGCGCACCATCGCCGCCATTGCCGCAGTCGCCGAGGGATAAGGATCAACCACCACCAGCAGGTCGAGCTTTTTCATGGCCTCGACCATTTCCTTGCCCCGCGACTGGCTGTTCGGCGCGTGCCCCCAGAATACGACGGCCTTCAGATTGCTGTCCTGGTCGATCAACTCGTTCTTCTCCAGTACCGCGTCGATCCAGCGCGAAACCGTGATGCCGGGTTTTTCCATCATCGCCGGCGTCGCGAACTGCTTCTTGATCCAGTCGAGTTCGACGCCCCAGACCCGCGCAAAATGCGCCCAGGAGCCGGGAAGCAGCCCGTAATAGCCCGGCAGCGAGTCCGGATTCGGGCCGACATCGGTGGCGCCCTGCACGTTGTCATGGCCGCGATAGATGTTGCAGCCGCCGCCGGACTTGCCGACATTGCCCAGCGCCAGCTGCAGGATGCAGGAGGCGCGCACGATGGCATTGCCGTTGGTGTGCTGGGTCTGGCCCATCGCCCAGACGATGGTACTGGGCTTGTTCTTGGCCATTTGTTCGGCAACGTCGCGGACTTCGGCTTCCTTCATGCCGGTCACTTCCTCGACCTTGTCCGGTGTCCACTTCGCAGCCTCTTCCTTCACCTTGTCCATGCCATAGACACGAGCCTTGATGTAATCCTTGTCTTCCCAGCCGTTCTTGAAAATGTGGTGCAGCATGCCCATCAGGAATGCCACGTCAGTGCCGGAACGGATGCGGTAGTAGGTATCGGCCTTGGCCGCGGTCCGGGTGAAACGCGGATCCACGACGATGACCTTGGCGCCGTTTTCCTTGGCGTGCAGCGTATGCAGCATCGACACCGGATGCGCTTCCGCCGCGTTGCTGCCGAAGAACAGGATGCACTTCGAATTCTGTTCGTCGTTGTAGGAGTTGGTCATCGCACCATAACCCCAGGTATTCGCCACGCCGGCGACCGTGGTGGAATGGCAGATGCGCGCCTGGTGATCCATGTTGTTGGTGCCGAAAAACGACACGAACTTGCGGAACAGGTAGGACTGCTCGTTGTTGTGCTTGGATGATCCCACCCAGAACGTGGCATCCGGACCCGATTCCTTTTTGATCGCCATCAGCTTCTGGCTGACTTCGGTCAGGGCCTGGTCCCAGGATATCTTTTCCCATTTGCCGCCGTTCAATTTCATCGGCGTGCGCAAACGATGCGAAATCTCGTGCATGCCGTGTTCGCGGATCGAAGCACCCTTGGCACAATGCGCGCCGAGGTTGATCGGCGAATCAAACACTGGTTCCTGGCGGATCCATACGCCGTTCTGGACCACGGCATCGACGGCGCAGCCCACCGAGCAGTGCGTGCATACCGTGCGTTTGACTTCGATGTTGCCGCCGGCCGGCTTGTCGGCAGCCTCGGCCTTGCGCATCATCGCGAACGGCAATTGCGACAGCGCCGCGGCACCGCCGGCAGCAAGGCCGCTGCGTTTCAGAAACGCGCGACGGTCAATGGTATTGCCGAGAAACGCCGAAGCACTGCGCGCGAGACGGTTTGGCACAACTCCGGTCCGGGTCGACTTCCTGGTCAGCAGCATGGCACCCTCCTCAAACCTTGGTGGTTTCGTAGTAACGGCGCACGTGCGCGGTCAGCTGATAACCCTTGCCCTGGGTGGCCGTCTGCCTGATCTCGGCACCGGCGGTGCCATCGAGCCTGGTCGCCACTACGGCGGCTGCAGCGGCTCCGCCCACACCGGCGGCGGCAATGAATTTTCTGCGACTCATCTTGGTGCTCATGGTCATGACCTCCTTCAGGCTAACTCGAAATATTCCGACTCGTTGGCAAAAAAAGCATGGGCGAACTTCGCCACCGGACGGTAAAACGCCGCCTGCTCGGCGGAACCGATCGCCGTACATACGCGCTCATACCAGGGGGCAAAATAATTCCTGAAAAAGACCTGCTGCGCCGCAAATGCATCGGCCGCGGCTGCTTCATCGACAATCAGGCCGCGCATGACGTCGCACAGCGCCGAAAGATGGTCCTCGTATTCGTTGCTGTCGGCCGAGCGCTCAAAACCCATCTGCCGCAGGTCTTCGCGCAATTCGGCCAGCAGTTGGCCGCGCTGGCGTCCCGCCATGTAGCTGGATGCATACAGCGAAACCGGCGGCCGTCCGGTAGTCACGAAAACCTCGTCGAATTCATGGCACACGGTTGCGGCATCGGCATCGCGTGCGGCGTCACACAAGCGGTTCCAGGCGAGCGCGAGCGCCGACTGGTCATCGGCGATCGCCTGGCGCGATCCGGCGATCTGCTGCAGCAATGGTTGAGTGGGCGCGGCAATAAACAGGTGGCTGAGCACGGCATACAGCGCAGACCGCGCACCGCTCTCCTCCGCATCAGCGACCGGTAATACCCCTTGCGGCTGGTTAATGCTCACCGTCGCTGTGATCATTTTTTCTATTGTCGCAGTCACTATGTGAAACCCATCTTAGGTGGCTTTCCCCCAAAACGCTACCCCGCCACTCCGCACAAAAAAACCCTGCAACATGTACGGCTATAAATCGTGGATGTTGCCATGCCGCGAAGTCTGCAACAGATCGATCACGCGGCAGTCCGCGCACATCTTGATGCGATCCAGTGCACCGGCTTCGGCAAACATCGAGTGCTTGCCCAGCTTGCCCAGCATGTTGTCGACCATCTGCTTGGTTCCAAACGGTTTTCCACATTTGATACAGGCAAACGCCTGCGCTTCGTTGAGGGTCCGTGCCGCTTTCGCCTGGGGTGTCAGCAACAATCGCGGCCGCAGTTCAAGCGCTCGTTCAGGGCATGTGCGTACGCACAAGCCGCATTGCACGCAGTTCTGCTCGATGAAGCGTAGCGCCGGTGTTTCCTTGGCATCGAGCAGCGCGCCTTCCGGGCACGCACCGACGCAGGCCATGCACAGGGTGCACCGCCCCGCATTGACGGCAATTTCACCAAACGGGGCGCCCCCCTGCAGCGATATCACATCCACTGACTTGGGCGCGTGACGGCGCAAATGGTCGAAGACGAAATCGAGGGTACTGCGCTTGTCGTTGGTCAGGTTGAACGCGGCTGCAGGCAGCGCCGGCGGCGTCACCAGTTTCCACAGCACCTGCTCGGCCCGCTGCAGGCTCGCGGCGGCCTGCCATTGGAGGCGGCCGGCGTCATGCCCGAAACCCCGGAGTATCTCCTCGGCCAGCGCAATCTGGCGCCCCGTGGCTTCGGCATAGCCGGGCGCCTCAGAGCCCGCCGCCAGGATCACCACCTGCGCCGCGCCCAATGCCAGGCTGCCCAGCAGCAGATCGATGCCGATGGCGGCAACATGCAACACTTCGATGGGTATCATGTCGGCGGGCAATCCCTTGCCCTGACGGCCGAGGCGGGCGATCAATTCGCGACCATCGGTATTGTTGTGGAACAGCAGCCGGGGATTGCGGCCACCGGCCGCCGCATAGGCCTTGAGCGCGGCTTTCAGCCGCAGCCCGACATCGGCAACCCGCGGATAGGCGTAGGTCATCGCACCCGATGGACATACCGTTGCACAGCCGCCGCAGCCCATGCACAGATGCGGCTCGATCGCGACGCGATTTTCCCTGGGCACGCTGCTGATGGCACTGGTGGAGCAGACATCGATGCACTGCGTGCAGCCGATGATTTCCGATCGCGCATGCGCGCAGATCTTTTCCTTGTAGAGGAAAAACTTCGGTTTTTCGAAGGTTCCGGTGAGCTGCGTCAACCGGCCGGCGGCCAGCGCCTGCTCCAGCGGGTCGCGGCCCGGCGCCAAATAGCCCTGTGGCAAACCGTGCTGGCGGATGAGCGGTTCGGCTGACAGGTCAAGCACCAGGTCGAAGCGGTCTTGCCGGATATCGTCCGCCCGCGCGAAATCGATGGCCTGAACAGTACCGCACGCGGCCACGCATTTGCGATGACCGGCGCATTTTTTCGCATCAATCTGGTAACTGAAGTCGATCGCCTGCTCGGGGCAGGCCTCGATACACGCACCGCAGCGCGTACAGGCTTCCAGATCGATGGGGTTGCGCTGCTGCCAGGACACTGCAAACGCGCCGAGATAGCCGGTCAGTGTCGTCACGCGCCCCGAAACGACCGGGTACCGCCGCGCGACCGGCAACTCCGCACCGCGGCCATCATCGCTCAGCAATACCGTCACCGAAAGTTGTTCGGCCAGGCGTTCGGCCCAGGCCAGCGCGGCGGCACCCGGTCCGATGATCAGCAGCTCAACCCCGGCTTCGTAGGTCACCACGGGCACCGGCTCGGGTGCGGCCACATCAGCCGCGGCCAGCAACGCCGCCATCTTCGGCGCTGCCTGTCGCCCGACTGCCGACCAGCCCGCAGTTTCACGGACATTGACAAACTGGATGGCGCCCTTGCCCTTCAGTTCCGCATGCAACTCTGCAAACAGTGGCGCCTCCTGGGTACAGGCGACCAGCAGATCGTCACCGGAGTTGACAGCCGCGTCAAAGGCCGCGAGGTGCCGCCGGCACAGTTCGCTTTGCACGCGCGGCGGGTTGCCGATATCCAGTGCACCCGCGATGGCCTTGGCGTCGATCTGCATCGTCCGGTTGCAATCGCATAACAAAATCTTGTGACGCATGTCGCTCCTGCAAATGTCGCGCTGTGTCGGACTGTGCCGGGATGTGCTGTGCGGAGTCTACGCGTTCTGCCCGTCGTCTTTTGCGGCGCGCCTGCCCGCCGCACCCGCCGGACCCGCGGGAACTTCGCCTGGTGCGGACGAAACAACTGCAGCAGTCTCCCCGGCACCCGAAGCGTCGGCAACGATCGGCGAGCCTCCGGCGACTGCATCCATTGGCTGGTCCTGGCGCACCTGATCCCTCTGTTCCCCGCCCTCATCTTCCTTGCGGTCCCGTGCCCAGGCGAGTATCTGCTGCGCATGTTTCAGTTCACCCAGCATCGCGGCAGGCAGCGGATCGGACGCGTAATCGTCGATGTAGGTATCGAGGCCATCCATGATATTGAAATGCGGATCGCTGAACAGCTTTTTCAGCGCAGCGCGCCGCAGCACCTCGTCGACCTTGGGATGAAAGAAGCCGCTGAAATCCGAATTGATGTCCAGTTGCTCGATGGCGGGCAGCTGCGGCAGCGGCGTTTCTGCGATCGGCTGCGCAGTGCCTGCCGACGCCGCCGGTGTTTGCGCACGCGCCTGTTGCTTGCGCTGCGACCATCGCGCGAGGAACTGCTCTGCGGTCTCCTGCCGCTTGGGCTTGGGATCGGATACGGTCATGCGTTCAGCGACGGCCAGTGATTAATCCGGCCGCCAGTTACCCATGCGCCCTTTGTCCCTGCTCGTCGCATACCTGGTCTTCTTGCGCGGTTCCGGGTGGTAATGCTTTTCGCAGAAAACCGCGATCCAGGGCAGCAGTTCCGCCGGCAGCGGCACACCATCGACGTTGTCGCCACTATCCATCCAGCGCGCCCCCTCGTGATAACTCACGGTCAGCAATTGCGGTACGGCCATGCTCTCGACCATGCGCCACAACACAAACACCTTGGGCTCGGGCGAGGTGATGTTCATGTAATGCCCTTCCGCCTCGTCGCGCCGCAGCACGATCTGCAGACCGGAATGCAGCACCCGGGTCAATTCCGGCCGATCCAGCAGCACACGGGGCGTCGACCCCGGCGCAATATCGGGCACCACACCCTTGGCTTCCCACTTCTCGCTGGCCCAGCGACTGACCACCGCCGACCGCTCCATGATGACGGCGGCAGTCCAGCGCTGCGGACTCACCTGACTTGCGGTAACCATGGCACGCATTCTGCGCCACCACGCCGGCGGATTCAACACGATGTCCCGGTTAAATACCTGATTCGCAAGTGATGTCATCCTTGCGCCACGGGATTCTACTTTGCCATAATCAACGCCTCCTCGGGACCCATAGAATGCACCCTCCGAATTCCCTGCTGCAAAGCGCCGTCAGCCGTGACCGTCGCGGACGACCACTGCGCGACCTGCGTATTTCCGTCACCGACCGCTGCAATTTCCGCTGCGTCTATTGCATGCCCAAGGAAAAATTCGGCAGCGATTATCAGTTCCTTGAACGGTCCGCGCTGCTGAGCTTCGAGGAGATTGTGCGGCTGGCACGGGTATTCAGGCATCACGGCATCGAAAAAATCCGCATCACCGGCGGCGAACCCTTGGTACGCCGCAATATCGAGCAGCTGATCCGGATGCTGGCCGCGATTCCCGGCCTCGATCTGACGCTGACGACCAACGGCTCGCTGTTGGCAAAGAAGGCTGCCGCGCTGCGCGCCGCGGGATTGCAGCGCATCACCGTCAGCCTCGACTCCCTCGATGATGCCGTGTTCAAGGCGATGAACGATGTCGACTTCCCGGTGAGCAGGGTACTCGAGGGGATCGACGCCGCGGCGGCCGCCGGTTTCTCCCCGATCAAGATCAACATGGTGGTGAAGCGCGGTCTCAATGAAGACAGCATCGTGCCGATGGCACGATGCTTCCGCGAACGCGGGCATATCCTGCGCTTTATCGAATACATGGATGTCGGCGCCACCAACGGCTGGCGCATGGATGACGTGGTCAGTGCGCGCGAAATCGTCGAGCGCATTGCCCGCGCCATGCCGCTGGAGCCGGCCGCTCCCAATTACACTGGCGAAGTCGCAGCACGCTGGCGCTACCGCGACGGCTCCGGCGAAATCGGCGTGATTGCTTCGGTCACCCAGGCGTTCTGCCGCGACTGTACCCGCGCGCGCATCTCCACCGAAGGTCAGCTCTATACCTGCCTGTTCGCGACAACCGGGCATGATCTGCGCGCACTGTTGCGTAGCGGCGCCAGCGATGACGACCTCCGTGCGGCAATCTGCAACGTCTGGTCGCGACGCGAGGACCGTTATTCGGAAATCCGCGGCGCGCACACTGCGCCGCTGCAGAAAATCGAAATGTCCTATATCGGCGGCTGACGCGTGGCCATCCCCTCTTCCGCCAAAACCAAAATCAGCACCGCCTCCCGCAC
Organism: Betaproteobacteria bacterium; assembly: GCA_003820645.1. Classification (GTDB taxonomy): domain Bacteria; phylum Pseudomonadota; class Gammaproteobacteria; order Burkholderiales; family SG8-41. Next base: position 17,761 of record RPOR01000015.1, on the reverse strand, counting down.
GCTGACGGTGGAAGTCGACGCGCTGAACGAACGCGGTGAAATGCTCGCCACGCCGATTGCCGGTGAACATCCGCTGACCATTTATGTCGACAAGCGCGAGGTCGTGACGCTGATGACGCTCGGCCAGGCGCCGGAGGCGCTGGTCATCGGTTATCTGCGCAACCAGCGCCTGATCTCCTCGATCGACGCCATTGCCGAGGTGCAGGTCGACTGGGAAACGGCATCCGCCGCGGTGACCACCCGCCGGGCCATCAAGAATCTCGACCAGCGCATGAAAAAACGCACGGTAACCACCGGTTGCGGCCAGGGCACGGTATTTGGCGACTTGATGGACGAAATCGACCAGATCAAACTGCGCGATGACGTCCGCCTGACCGAAAGCGGCCTCTACAGCCTGCTTGATGCGGTACGCCGGCATGAGACCATCTACAAATCCGCAGGCGCCGTGCATGGCTGTGCACTGGCGACGCTCGATGGCGAGCGTGCGGAAATTCTCGATTTTGTCGAAGACGTCGGCCGGCACAATGCCGTGGATGCCATTGCCGGACTGATGTGGCTGAACGGTATGGACGGTTCCGACAAGATTTTCTACACCACCGGCCGCCTGACCTCCGAAATGGTCATCAAGGCCGCGCAGATGCAGATTCCGTTCCTGGTGTCGCGCTCGGGCCTCACCCAGATGGGCCATGACATCGCGCAGCGCACCGGCATCACCATGCTCGGTCGCGCCGTCAACAAGCACTACCTGCTGTTTACGGGGCGTCACCGTTTCGTCAAGCAGCTTGCCCCCACCATGCTCGCCTCGGCATGAAAATCACCGGCGTCGTGCTCGCCGGCGGCCAGGGCCGGCGCATGGGCCACGTCGACAAGGGACTGCAGCTGCTGCGCGGACGGCCGATGGTGGCCTGGGTCATCGAGCGCCTGGCACCGCAGGTCGACGAAATCCTGATCAATGCCAATCAAAACGTTGATCGCTACGCCCAGTTCGGCCACCGCGTGATTCCGGATGCGATTGGCGGTTTCGTCGGCCCGCTGGCGGGACTGCATCGCGGCCTCAGCGAAGCCACCCATCCGCTGGTGGCTACCGTGCCCTGCGATTCGCCGTTCCTGCCCGAAGACCTGATCGAGAAACTCCGGGCTGCGCTGGACCGTGCGCAGGCCGACCTCGCGGTCGCCCGCACCGGCGACCAGTCGCACCCGGTATTCTGTCTGTGCCGCAAGTCGGTCGCCGCCGGGCTCGCCGACTATCTCGTGGCAGGGGGGCGCAAAATCGACGCCTGGTATGCAAGATTGAAGGTTGCCGAAGTCGACTTTCCCGATGAGTCCGCATTCAGCAACATCAACACTGCCGAGGAATTGCGGGCACAGCAGCTCGGGACGCCCTGACCGCTACGCACCGCTCAGAGGTGCGCCAGGTCCTGCCCCGCAGCGTGCAGGGCACCGAGTAATCCGACCTGTTTGTCCATCACCACGCGCACCGGTATCCCAGACAACAGCGCAGTGAAAGCGCCCTTCTTGGAGAAGCTGCGCATGAAACCGCCGTCTTTCAGGCGGTTGATGATCCGCGGTGCGATGCCGCCGGCGATATACACCCCGCCGCGCGCCAGTGCGGTCAGCGCCATATTCCCGGCGAACGAACCATAAGCCGCAATGAATAAATCCAGTGCGCGCACCGCCAATGGATCCAGTTTCGCCAGCGCATATTCAGAGATTACCTCGGCCTGATCCACCCCGGGCCGCTTGGTCGCCTCCAGCAACTGGCGCGACGGCACGCCGAGTCCGCTGTCCTGCAAAAAGCTGAACACGCGCATCAGCCCGGGGCCGGAGATGACACGCTCCCAGGACGCCCGGACGAAATTGCGCCGCATGTAGATCAGCAGCCGATCCTGCAACTCGTCGGTGGCGGCAAAATCGGCATGCCCTGCCTCGGACGGCAGCACGCGATAGCGGGCGCCGTCCCAGGTAATGACGCCGACGCCGAGTCCGGTGCCGGCGCCGATGATGACGGCAGTGCCGTGCTCCTCGGCCTCCGCAGCCTGCAGGGTGACCAGGCTCGAGGGCGGCAACAGCGTAACGCCCAGTCCTGCCGCATGAAAATCGTTGAGCAGACTGACCTGCTGCAGGCCAAAGCGGGCCGCGATCGTGGCGGCCTCGACCTGCCAGCCGAGATTGGTCAGTGTCGCCGCCCCCTCCGCAACGGGACCGGCCACCGCAAAACAGGTCGCCACCAGGTGGGCGCGCGCCGCGACCGCCTCGGGCGTTGCCAGAAAGCACTCCAGCGCCGACGCAAAATCCGGAAAATCCTGGCTGGGATACGAGCATTCCAGCAACAATCGCACACCGTCTGCGTCACGCCGGCCCAGCGCAAAACTGGCGTGGGTGCCGCCGACGTCGGCCGCGAGCAGGAATGCAGGGCCGGTATGGATGCTCATCGCGTCACGCGCATCGCAGGATCACCCGCCATCCGCAACAGCGGATCCTGGCGATAAAAAGCAGCCAGTTGGTCATAGACCTGCGGATAAGCGCCACGCACCGCATCCGGCGTTTCGAAAAACATTTCACTGAGCACTGCAAAAAATTCCGCGGGATCTTCTGCCGCATAGGGATCGATCAGCGTCTCCTCGCGCCGTTCCAGTCGCTGCCTGAAATCCGCATAGGCCGCACCGAAGGCCTGCGACCATGCCGCGCGGTCCATGCCGGCATGAAGCGGCGGAAAGCCGTCCGGCGTGCCGTTCAGCATGTCGATCTTGTGCGCGAACTCGTGCATCACCACGTTATACCCGAATCCACCGTCAGCCGCCGCCGCATCCCGCCAGGACAATATGACCGGACCGTGCTCCCAGGCCTCGCCGCTCATCGGCGCATGTACCCGGTGCACTACGCCGGCATCATCCGTATATTCGTAATCCGCGACAAACTCGTCCGGGTAGACGATGACCTCCACCCAATCCCCGTAAAAATCCAGGTCCAGGTTCAGCACCAGCAGGCAGGCCTGCGCGGCGATTACCACCTGCATCGCCCGGGTCATCACCAGTCCGCCAGCGCCGATTACCGATTTGCGGTCGAGGAACAAAGCCACCAGCTCGCGCAACCGCTGCTGTTCGTCACTGCTCAGCGTCTGCAGGAATGAAAAGCGTGCGATGACGCGCTGCCACAGCGCGGTGTCGATGGGCTGGCGCCGCAGTACGCGCGCCCGGCGCCAGCGCGCAAACCAGCCCGGCGCGGCCGGCAACTCAGGCGCTGCTTTCGCGGCCATCATGCAGCTGCAGGACCTTCGCCTGCGCGGATTCCTCGTCGAGGTCGACGCCCTCGATCTGCGCGAAGCGCTGCGAGATCTTGCCGCTGGTCACCTGCACCCGCTCGACGTCCTCATGCGCCTGCCGGATATGCTTGGCCAGATCGCGCATGCGCTCATCGAAACGCCCGAATTCGACCGCCAGCCGCGACAGCGACTCCTTGATGACGTGAATCTGCTTGCGCGTCTCCACGTCCTTGAGCACCGCGCGTGCCGTATTGAGCACCGCCATCAGCGTGGTCGGCGACACGATCCACACCCGCTTGCCGCTGGCGTATTCGGCAATCTCGGCGTGGTGACCATGAATCTCCGCGAACACCGCCTCCGCCGGCACGAACATCACGGCCCCGTCCGCGGTTTCACCGGCGATGATGTATTTGCGGGCAATATCGTCGACATGTTTCTTGACGTCGGCGCGGAACTGTTTCTGCGCCAGCGTGCGATCCACGGCGTTCGCTTCCGGTTCGAACATCCGGTGATAGTTTTCGAGCGGAAACTTCGAGTCCACCGCCACCATGCCCGTCGGCGGCGGCAGCCGGATCACGCAATCGGCACGCGTGCCGTTGGACAGTGTCGCCTGCATTTCAAACGCGCTGGCGGGCAGCACATTGCGCACCAGCGCTTCGAGCTGCACTTCACCGAACGCGCCGCGCGCGCGCTTGTCGCCGAGCAATTCCTGCAGACTGACGACGCTGCCGGTCAGGCTCTCTATTTTCTTCTGCGCCTCGTCGATGGTCGCCAGCCGCGTCATTACATTGACAAAAGTCTCATTGGTCTTGCGAAATCCTTCGTCGAGACGTTCGTTGACCTTGCCGGCGATTTCGCCGAGGCGGGCATCGATTTTCGCATTCAGCGATTCGGTGGTCGCCGCCAGGCGTTCGAGCAGGGCCTCGCGCTGCCCCCCCATTTCCTGGGTCAGCGTCAGTCGCAGTGCATGCAACACGTCGCGGGTCTGCTTGAGTTCCTCCGCAGTGGACAACCGCTGGCGGTCACTGGCCTCGGCAACCTGGACGCCGAGACGATCACCCTGGCGGGTCAGCCCCGCGTGCAGGTCGCCGAGCATCGCCCGGTGTTTCTCCTCAAACCCCAGTTGCAGTTCGCGGGTCATGCCCGTCAGGGATTTCTTCTGGGCGATCAGCACCACGCCGATGGCGCAAAAAAATATCAATAAAAACAACAAGATGTAGATTATCGGGATATCGTTCATGAGGGCGCGCCGCGGTTCAGGGAAGTATATCGCCGGCGCCCGCAGCGTGGGAGGCTCATCGGGACCGGCCGCATCTCGAACCTAGGCCAACTGGCGCAGCACGCGCAACGGCGACACCCGCAACACCTGCCGCGTGCCGAGATGACCGGCCACCGCAATGCCAGCGATGCTGCAGGCAATACCGATCACCCATACGGCCCCACTGAAGGTATAGCCGACGTTGATGATGCGCTGGGCGATTGCATAACCGAGGGCATTGGCGCCGGCTGCAGCGATCAGCCCGGCCAGCGCACCGATCAGCGCAAACTCGGCGAGGTTCGCCCGCGCCAGCTGTGTGCGACTGGCGCCGAGGGTGCGCATGATCGTCGCCTGGTAGAGGCGCTCATCCTGGGTGCTGGCAATCGCCGCGTACAGCACCACCAGCCCGGCCAGCAGCGTGAACAGGAACACGAACTGCACCGCCCGTGAAACCTGCGCGATCATTTTCTGCACCTGCGCGAGCACCTGCGCCACATCGATCAGCAGGAAATTCGGGAACTGCTTGACCAGGGCGTTGAGCAGCGCCACGTTTCCCGGCGGCAGGTAGAAGCTGGTGACATAACTTACCGGCTGCTGTTCGAGCAGACCGGGCGGCGCGACCAGGAAGAAATTGACATTGAATGAATCCCAGTCGACTTTGCGCAGACTGGTGACTTCTGCCGAGAAACGGTTACCCGCAGCGTCGAACGTCAGCACATCGCCCAGCTTGATGTCGAGCGCACGTGCGATGCCGTCCTCCATCGAAAACTGGTCGCTGCGCTGCGGCTGCTCTCCCACCAGCGGCCGGCAACCAGCAGATTGTCGCGCTGCAGGCGCGTCGCCCAGGACAGATTGAACTCCCGGTCCACCAGCCGGCGCGCGCGATCATCGGCATAGTCGGCCGACGCGACCGGCCGCTCGTTGATCCGGGTCAGGCGTGCCCGCACCATCGGATACACCTCGGGCATGGTGATGCGTTGTTCGGCGAAAAACCTGTTCAGCGCCGGTATCTGCTCCTGCTGGATATTGACAATGAAGCGATTGGGCGCATCCGGCGGCAGACTGGCCTTCCATAATTGCAGCAGTTCGCCCCGGATGATGGTCAGCGTCAGCAGCGCCATCACGCCGATGCCCAGCGCCACGACCTGCAGCACGCTGGCAAAACGCCGCCGGCGCAGATTGGCAATGCCGAAACGCCAGGACACGCCGACCGAGCGCAGCCGCGATACCGCAACGATCACGCCCCAGGCCGTCACACCCGCGACCAGCATCGCCAGCGCAAATCCGCCAAACACCAGGCTGCCCAGGCGCAGATCGCCGGCTTTCCAGATGACCAATGCACCGATGACCGTGGCGCCCAGCGCATAGCCGAGCAAGCCCATGCCCCCCGGAGCGCCAATGTCACGCCGCAGCACCCGCAGCGTCGACACGCGCCCCAGCGCGAGCAGCGGCGGCAGCGCGAATCCCAGTAACAAGGCCAGTCCCGTGACAAAGCCGTGCACCGCCGGGCGCGGCCCGGCACCGGGCAGTTCGACCGTGACCAGACTGCCCAGCCACAGTGCCAATACATGCTGTGCAAGCAGCCCGGCTGCGCAACCGGCGAGGCTGGCGAGACAACCCAGCGCAATGAATTGCAGCACATAAAGCCTGACTACCTTGCCCTGCGACGCCCCATGGCAACGCATCATCGCACAGGCATCGAGGTGACGCTGCAGGAAACGCCGTGCCGCCAGCGCGATCGCCACTGCTGCGAGCACCACGCTGAGCAGTGCCGCCAGGCTAAGGAACTGTTCGGCGCGCTGCAGTGCCGAGCGGATTTCAGGACGCGCGTCCTGGATGCTTTCCACGCGCTGGCCCGGGGTCAGCCGCGCAGCAACCCAATCCCGATAGGCATCGACGGCACCGGCCGCACCGGCAACCTGCACGCGATAACGGATGCGGCTGCCGACCTGCACCAGTCCGGTCGCGGCGAGGTCGGCCTCATTGAGCATGACCCGTGGCCCGGCATTGATGAAGCCGACCGCGCTGTCGGGTTCCTGCGTGATGATCGCGCCGACCGGAAAACGGCTTTGCCCGACCTCCACCGCATCGCCCGGCTGCAGTTGCAGACGAGTGTAGAGCTTGTCGTCGACCCATACCGTGCCCGCCGCGGGAATCGCAGCAGCCCGGCGATCGGGTCCGTAAAGCGTGTCGGCAATACGCAACTCGCCACGCTGCGGGTATCCCGCACTGACCACCTTGATCTCGGCCAGCACGTTCTGTTCGTTGGCCGCGGCCATGCTCGGGAAGCGCAGCATGCGCGTGACCCGCAGCCCGCGCCGCTCCGCTTCCGCGGCGAACTGTGCATCGAGCGGCCGGTCGGCAGACACCACCAGATCGGCGCCCAGCAGCTGGTTCGCCTGGCGGCTGAGCGCCTGGTTCACACGATCGGCAAAAAACCCCACCGTGGTGACACTGGCGACAGCCACCACCACGGCGATGGCCACCAGCGTCAATTCGCCGGCGCGCCAGTCCCGTGCCAGCAGCCGCAGCGCAAGAGCGATCTCGCCGCCCAGGCTCATGGCTGCAACATGCCGCCGGCGAGATGCAGCACGCGGCCGCAGCGCTGCGACAGCTCCGCATCATGGGTCACCAGAATCAGCGTGGCGCCGTATTCCCGGTTCAAGTCAAACATCAGCTGGATGATTTCGGCGCCCGTTGCAGCATCGAGATTGCCCGTGGGCTCGTCGGCCAGCAACAGCGAGGGACGGGTGACAAAGGCACGGGCGATCGCAACCCGCTGCTGCTCGCCGCCGGACAATTGCTTCGGGTAATGCGTCAGCCGTGCCGCCAGCCCGACCCGCGTCAACGATTCCCGCGCGACGGCGGCCGCATCCGGAATACCGGCGAGTTCCAGCGGCAGCATCACGTTCTCGAGGGCGGTCATCGCCGGCAGCAGATTGAATGACTGAAAAACGAAACCCAGCAGGCGCCCCCGCAACGCCGCCCGGCCATCCTCATCGAGCGCAAACAGGTCTTCCCCGTCAACAGCCACAGTACCGGCAGTCGGCGTATCAAGACCGGCGAGCAAGCCCAGCAGGGTCGATTTGCCGGAGCCGGATGCACCGATGACCGCCACCGCTTCACCCGCCGCGATGGTGAAACTCACATCGCGCAAAATGGTCAACTTGGAATCGCCGGTGGTAACCTGCTTGGTGAGGTGCGCGACGCGCACCATCGGACTGGAAGATTCTGTCGAGGTATTTTTATTCATGCTGATTCGTTTGTTGTTACTGATCGTCGCCCTGCTCGGCGCGCCGGCCGCCGGCGCGGCAACCATACTCGTGTTTGGCGACAGCCTGTCCGCAGGTTATGGCCTTGCGCGCGGTGAAGACTGGGCGCATCTGCTGGCACTGCGGCTGCAGGAGAAGAAGCTGGATTATACGGTCACCAACGCCAGCATCAGCGGCGAGACCACGCTGGGCGGGCTGAATCGCATCGATAACGCGCTGCGCACGCACCGCCCGGCCATCGTCATCCTGGCGCTCGGCGCCAATGACGGACTGCGCGGTGCCGATCTCGCGACGATGCGCCGCAATCTCGAACGCATGATCGACGCCGCCCAGCGCATGCACGCACGTGTTGTTCTGGTCGGCATGCACATTCCACCGAACTACGGCCAGAAGTACACGGAAAAGTTCCAGGCAACCTACCGCGACATCGCCAAAAGCCGGCGCGTGACGCTGGTGCCCTTCCTGCTCGAAGGTTTTGCCGACCAGCGCGAATATTTCCAGGCGGACAACCTGCATCCCGTCGCCGCAGCACAGCCGCTGATTCTCGAGACGATCTGGAAACCGTTGGCACCCCTGTTGAAATATACAATAAAAACAAAAGGTTAGTCTATTTTACCCGGACCCCGGGTGCACCGCTGCGCAGACGACCGATGACGGCGGCCTCGGCAAACCCCTGCGCCCTGAAGATGTCCAGGACAGCAGGGGCGGCATCAGCCGCACACGCGACCAGCAGGCCGCCGCTGGTCTGCGGGTCAGTCAGCAGCCGGCGCTGCGCCGTCGTATCGCCCGCAGGCAGCGTGACCTGCGCACCGTAACTCGCCCAGTTGCGCTCGGAAGCGCCGGTGACGAATCCCTGCTCGACCAGGTGCCGTGCTGCCCTGAGCACCGGCACTTGCGCCCACTCGATCTCGGCAACCAGCCCCGAACCGCGGGCGATTTCGAGCAAATGGCCCAGCAGGCCGAAACCGGTGATGTCGGTCAACGCGTGGACCGCGGCCATGTCGGCGAGCGCAACGCCCGGTGTATTGAGTTTGGTGGCCGACTCGAGCATCTGCTGATACGCCTTGTCGCGCAATTCGCCCTTTTTCAGCGCGGCACTCATGATGCCGACGCCGAGCCCCTTGCCGAGGATCAGCACATCGCCTGCCTGCGCGCGGTCATTGCGCTTGACCTTGTCCGGATGTACCAGACCGAGTACAACAAGCCCGTAGATCGGCTCCGGCGAATCGATGGAATGTCCGCCGGCGATCGGGATGCCGATGGACGCGCACACGTCATGGCCGCCGGCGACGATGCGTTGCACCGCCGCCATGGGTATCTTGCCAACCGGGATGCCGAGCAGCGCCAGCGCCATGAACGGCGTGCCACCCATCGCATACACATCGGATATCGCATTCGTTGCCGCAATGCGGCCGAAATCGTAGGGATCGTCGACAATGGGCATGAAAAAATCCGTTGTCGCAACGACAGCCTGTGTGTCGTTGATGCGATACACCGCGGCGTCATCGCTGGACTCCGTGCCCACCAGCAGATCCCTGAACGGCTGTGCTGCCGGCATATTCGCCAAAACCTCGCTCAGCAACGCTGGCGTCAGTTTGCAGCCTCACCCACCGCCGTGCGAAAACTGGGTCAGGCGCAGGGCAGCGGGGTCGATGGATGTGCTCATGATTTGGTTTCTGATTTCCGGAAAGATGGCTGCGCCGCATGCGATTCGGATGCGATAATGCCGCATCATGCCTGACGCAACGGATCGCCACGCCCAAGATCACAACACCGGCAAGGGGCGTTCAGCGGGCGCGTGCACCGTAGCACAACTCGACGAGTTTGACGAGATCATCGACGTGCGGTCGGAAGACGAGTTCGCCGAAGATCACATTCCCGGCGCCATCAATCTGCCGGTGCTGAACAATGCGGAACGCGCACAGGTTGGCACCATCTACAAACAGGCGTCGTCATTCGATGCCAAGAAAATCGGCGCCGCATTGGTCAGCGCCAACATTGCACGCCATCTGCGCGAGCGGCTGCTCGATCGGCCGCGCCAGTGGCGGCCGCTGGTCTACTGCTGGCGCGGCGGCGGCCGCAGCGGCGCGCTCGCCGAGGTGCTGACCCAGATTGGCTGGCGCGTCGGCCGCCTCGATGGCGGCTACAAGGCTTACCGGCGCACGGTCATCGATGAACTGCAGGTGCTGCCGGCACGCCACGACTGGCGGGTGATCTGCGGCATGACCGGCACCGGCAAAAGCCGGCTGCTGCGCGCGCTGCAGGCGCAAGGCGCCCAAGTGCTGGACCTGGAGGAACTGGCTGCGCACCGCGGTTCGGTGCTCGGCACGCTGCCCGACGCTGCCCAGCCCGCGCAAAAGTTGTTCGAAAGCCGGGTCTGGCACGCATTGAAACATCTCGCCCCCGACCGTCCGGTGTTCGTTGAATCGGAGAGCAGGAAAATCGGCGCGCTGCGCGTGCCGGCGACGCTGATCGATGCCATGTGGCAGAGCATCTGCGTCGTGATCGAGGCGCCGATCGCCGTCCGCGTCAGTCTGCTCAAGGAGGAATACGCACATTTTCTGGAGGATGCCGCGCTGCTCAACACACAACTCGATTGCCTGCGCGCACTGCATGGCAATGCCGTCATCGACGAATGGCAGGCGCTGGCACGCGCCGGCCACTGGGAACGGCTGACCGAAGACCTGCTGGTCAGGCATTACGACCCGGCTTACCTGCGCGCCATCACCAGTCATTATCCGCGCCTGCCGCAGGCGGTGCGTCTGGCGTTGCCCGCCAACACCACTGCGGCGATGGAACATCTCGCGCATGCGGTCATTGCCGGCCTCGCTGCGCATCCAGCTGCCCGGGCAGTTCAGCGAAATTAGAAAAAAGGAAATATTCAACCCCTGGATTTGCGACCGAGCCATGTATTTGTTTCAGTCGCATGACATTGCCGCCTCGGCGCGGATGCAATCGACGAACTGGCGGCAGCGAAAGCGGGATCCGGAATTTGCCGGTTGCATGCCGCAGAAAATTACGCCAAGATACTCGTAACTCCACACACAAATTCTCCGACTCACCAGCGTGCTGGATCAACCTGCGCCCGATTTAGAACTTCCCGCCACCGGCGGCAAGCGGTTCAAGCTGAGCGCCCTGCTCGGCCAGACGGTAGTCCTCTATTTTTACCCGAAAGACAACACGCCCGGCTGCACGACTGAGGGCCAGCAGTTCCGTGACCTGCATGCGCAGTTCGTCAAAGCCGGCTGCGCGGTCTACGGCATTTCGCGCGACAGCCTGAAATCGCACGAAAACTTCAAGGCAAAGATGAGCTTTCCGTTCGACTTGCTCAGCGATGCCGACGAAACCGCGTGCAAGCTGTTCGACGTCATCAAGATGAAAAACATGTACGGCAAGAAAGTCCGCGGCATCGAGCGCAGCACTTTCGTCATCGACCGCAATGGCATGGTTCGCCGCGAATGGCGCGGCGTCAAGGTTCCGGGGCATGTGCAGGAGGTGCTGGAATTCGTAAAGACCCTCGCCTGACCTCCCGGCCATCCGCTTCACCGTTGTCCCCGTAACCCCCGCACGCCTGGAGGCTCATGATTCAACGCAAAGCAGCGCCCTCATCTGCCGTCGTCACCCGCCTCGGCACTTCCGCTACCAAGCTGTTCGTGCTGGACACCAACGTGCTGATGCACGATCCGACCAGCCTGTTCCGGTTCGAGGAACACGACATCTTCATCCCGATGGCCACGCTCGAGGAACTGGACGGCAACAAGAAAGGCATGTCCGAGGTGTCGCGCAATGCGCGCCAGGCCAGCCGTTACCTTGATGAGATGGTCAGCGCGCTGCAGGGTGATATTTCCGGCGGCATTCCGCTGGAACTGCACGGCGACAAGTCCGCCTCCGGGCGGGTGTTCCTGCAGACCGAGGCGATCAACGGCGAATTGCCGGCACGCCTGCCCAGCGGCAAGGCCGACAACCAGATCATCGGCGTGGTCAAACACCTGCAGGAAATCCACGCCAAGCGGCAGGTCATCCTGGTGTCGAAAGACATCAACATGCGCATCAAGGCCCGCGCCCTGGGCCTCGCCGCGGAAGACTATTTCAACGACAAGGTTCTCGAAGACACCGACCTGCTCTACACCGGCATCTGTGCGCTGCCGGTCGATTTCTGGGACACCCACGGCAAGGACATGGAATCCTGGCAACAGGCCGGGCACACCTATTACCGGGTGCACGGCCCGCTATGCCGCAGCCTGCTGGTCAACCAGTTCGTCTACCTCGAAGGTGACCAGCCGTTCCAGGCCCAGGTGCGGGAAGTCAGCGGCAAGACCGCGATCCTGCAGACCCTGAAGGACTACAGCCATCAGCGCAACAGCGTCTGGGGCATCACCGCGCGCAACCGCGAGCAGAACTTCGCGATGAATGCACTGCTCAATCCGGACATCGACTTCATCACCCTGCTCGGCCAGGCCGGCAGCGGCAAGACGCTGATGACGCTGGCCGCGGGCCTGACGCAGACGCTGGAGGACAAGCTGTTCTCGGAAATCATCTTCACGAGGGTCACCGTGCCGGTGGGCGAAGACATCGGTTTTCTGCCCGGCACCGAAGAAGAAAAAATGAATCCGTGGATGGGGGCACTGGAAGACAACCTCGACGTGCTGAACAAGACCGATGACGAAGCCGGCGAGTGGGGCCGCGCGGCGACCCGCGACCTGATCCGCTCGCGGATCAAGGTCAAATCGCTGAACTTCATGCGTGGCCGCACCTTCCTCAACAAATTCCTGGTGATCGACGAGGCGCAGAACCTGACGCCCAAGCAGATGAAAACGCTGATCACCCGTGCCGGGCCCGGTACCAAGGTCGTCTGCCTGGGCAACATCTCGCAGATCGACACGCCATACCTGACCGAAGGCAGTTCGGGACTGACCTACGTCGTGGACCGGATGAAAGGCTGGCCGCACGGCGGCCATGTCACGCTGATGCGCGGGGAGCGCTCGCGGCTGGCGGACTACGCCGCTGAGTCGTTGTAGCAGGAACGCAGGCAAGCGCCGCCCTGCCCCGCGAACCCTGTTCGAACCCGGCCGATCAGAACTGGTCGCCGCCGGCGTAACTCTCGAAGCGCGTGTGGCGGCCGAGGAAAGTCAGGTCGATCTTGCCGACCGGGCCGTTACGCTGCTTGGCGATGATGATCTCGGCAATGCCCTTGCGCGGCGAGTCCTGGTTGTAGACTTCGTCGCGGTAAATGAACAGGATCACGTCGGCGTCCTGCTCGATGGCGCCCGATTCGCGCAGATCCGACATCATCGGTCGCTTGTCCTGGCGCGAATCGACGCTGCGATTGAGCTGCGACAGCGCGATCACCGGCACCTTGAGTTCCTTGGCGAGCCCCTTCAGTCCCCGCGAAATCTCGGCGATCTCGGTGGCACGGTTTTCGTCGCGGCCGCCCGAGGTACCGGACATCAGTTGCAGGTAGTCGATGACGATCAGCGACAGCCCGCCACACTGCCGGTGCAGGCGTCGCGCGCGCGAGCGCACTTCCAGCGCATTGAGGCCGGCGGTGTCGTCGATGAAGATTTGCGCATCATTGAGCTTGCCGACCGCATCGACCAGCCGCGGCCAGTCTTCTTCCTTGAAGGTGCCGGTGCGCAGCTGGTGCTGGTCGACCCGGCCCACCGAGCCGATCATCCGCATCGCCAGCTGCGGGCCTGACATCTCCATGCTGAACACGGCAACGGCTTTTTTGCTGTCGAGCGCCGCGCTCTCCACCATGTTCATCGCCAGCGCGGTCTTGCCCATCGACGGGCGGCCGGCGATGACGATCAGTTCGCCCTGCTGCAGGCCTGAGGTATAACGGTCCAGATCGACAAAACCGGTGGACAGCCCGATGACATCGTTCTTGTTTTCGCGGCTGTAGAGCATGTCGATGCGCTCGACCGTTTCGGTCAGCAGCGGATCGATCTTGACGAAACCCTGCTTGGTCTTGGCGCCGGCCTCGGCGATCTGGAACACCTTCGCCTCGGCTTCGTCGATCAGCACCAGTGCATCCTTGCCATGGGCGCTGTAGGCGGAGTCGGCAATCGCCGTGCCCACCGCCGCCAGATTGCGCAGGATGGAGCGCTCACGCACGATTTCGCCATATCGCCGGATGTTCGCCGCGCTCGGCGTATTCAGAGCCAGCGATCCGATGTAGGCCTGCCCGCCAACTTCAGCCAGCTTGCCGCTGCGTTCCAGACTGTCGGCTACCGTCAGCGCATCCGCCGGCTTGTTGTGCTCGATCAGTTGCGCGAGATGCTGGAAAATCGTGCGGTGGTCAGCGCGGTAGAAATCACTCTCGTTGATCACGTCAGCAATGCGATCCCATGCCGAATTGTCGAGCAGCAATCCACCCAGCACTGATTGCTCCGCTTCGACCGAATGCGGCGGCGTGCGCGCCGCCTCAAGCTGCGCATCTTTGACGAAAGGTGTGACGACCTGCACCATCTGTGTCTGAAAGACCTATTTAACCTGTTGTTTTATATTGATATTTTTATATCGTTGACGCGGGAAATATGGCCGACTGGCGATTCAATCTACAGAAAAAAAAGGGCTGTCGCCAGCCCTTTTTCTTCGTCGCAAAAAACGCTGTTGATTCAGCGACTACGCAGCTTCTCCGAGTACGGACACGGTGATCGACACCACCACGTCGGCGTGCAGTGACAGCTTCAGCGGATAGTCGCCGATGGCTTTCAGCGGACCTGCCGGCATGCGGATCGATGCCTTGGGCACGTCGAAGCCCTGTTTTTTCAGCGCCTCCGAAATGTCGACATTGGTCACCGAACCGAACAGCTTGCCGTCAACGCCGGCCTTCTGCGTGACCTGCACCATCAGGCCTTCGAGTTTGGCGGCTTTCTCCTGGGCTTGCGCGAGAGTCTCGGCGTGGGCTTTTTCCAGCTCGGCGCGACGCTTTTCGAATTCCGCCAGATTGGCAGTCGTCGCACGCTTCGCCTTGCGCTGCGGAATCAGGAAGTTGCGGGCAAAGCCGTCCTTGACGCGGACCACGTCACCCAGCGTCCCGAGGTTGGTAATTTTCTCAAGCAGTATGACTTGCATGTCTGGCCTCTCAGTGCAGGTCGGTATACGGCAGCAGCGCCAGGAAACGTGCGCGCTTGACCGCAATCGACAGTTGGCGCTGGAAATGCGCCTTGGTGCCCGTGATACGGGCCGGGATGATCCTGCCGTTTTCGTTGATGAAGTCCTTCAGCAGGCCGACATCCTTGTAGTCCACCTGCTTGATGCCTTCCGCGGTGAACCGACAGAACTTGCGGCGACGGAACAGGGGATTGCCTTTTTTGCGACCGTCCTTGCCCTTGCCTTTACCCTTGAACCTGCCTTTACCACCACTTCCGCCCATTCTTGGCATTTGCGTTTTCCTTTTCTAGATCAATTCGATGTTCGTTACATGCAGGACCACTTGCCTGCTCATGCGATGCTTCCGGTTCAGAAATCCCTGCACCTCAACCTGGCTTCCCTGGCGCACTTTGGCGATGCGGGTGGCGAGGTCTCCGGTGGCTTTGGCCGGCAAGTCGAACTCCACTTGGCGCTGGCTGCCTGCCTCGGCTTGCGTGGAGGCATGGGCCAGCGTGAAATCGACAACCGGCAATCCGGCGGGTGTATGGCGCAGTGGATCAATCGCGGCCAGAGTTGCACTCAATCTGACCGTGTTCCGGTTCACCTAGGCTGCGCTCTCCACGACGGCCGGCGCGGCCTTGGCGGGCTCATCAGCGGCGGCAACCGGTCGCGATTTCTCTTCCCGCATCATCACCGACGGGCCGGTAACGGCCTCGGTCATGCTGACGGTCAAATGGCGCAGCACGGCGTCGTTGAATTTGAACGCGTGCTCCAGCTCGAGCAGCGTTTCATTGTCGCACTCGATGTTCATCATCACGTAATGCGCCTTGTGCAGCTTCTGGATCGGATAGGTCATTTGGCGGCGGCCCCAGTCCTCAAGGCGATGGATTGCACCTTTACGGCTGCTAACCATCTGGCGATAACGATCAAGCATCGCCGGCACCTGCTCGCTTTGGTCCGGATGGACGATCAAAACGATCTCGTAATGTCGCATTTATGGTCTCCTTATGGGCTGGTTGGGCCGCCCGCGATGCGAGCGCGGTGCGGCAAGGATGTCGCGCAGCGGGGTACCGCGCGAAAGGGCGACATTATACCGGAACCGGCCTCCGCTTCAAGGGCGGGGGCCAACCGTCGGCAACATCAGTAAATTACCGCCAGGCTGGCAGCAATGCGCTGGTCACTGGTCTCGCGGGTGCCGAAAGCCCTGAGAATCTGCGCCACGTCGAACCGCAGGATGACGCTCTTGCCGTAGGACATCCGCAACCCGAGTCCGGTACTGGCCAGCGATTGGCTGGACAGCTCGCCCGGCAGCGGATCGTTGTTCCTGACGTTGCCGTAATCATAGAAACCGACCACCCGCGAGCGCCATTTGTCGCTCAGGCCTGCGGTCTCGGCGAAATTCGGGGTATACAGCTCGAGCTGGGCGGCATAGCCCTTGTCGGCCGCCACCTCCCGCGGCAGATAACCGCGCACGGTATCCATGCCGCCGATACCGAACTGTTCGCCCGGAATCAGCAAATCATCGGCATATTGCCCGGTGAGGCCAATCCGGCTTTGCCAGTCGTTGCGGAAGGCATGTGCGAAGTTGACGCCTCCGCGCAGCACGTTGTAATAGGCAGTCGCCCCGGTGCGCGTAGCGTCGAAATTCGCCTGCGTGCCGTCATTGCCGCCGGGAATATTGGTGGCGAATGACGCGTTGAACGACAATTCGCTCGCTGTCATCCGCTTCACGCCGGCATAACCGAAGGACACCGGGTGCACGGTGATATCCGGCACGAATCCCACCCCGCCCAAAAGAACGTTGTTCTGGTACGCGCGGTAATCGAGGCCCAGATATACCCGGTGCTCGAGGTCCTGCCATTTCTCCAGGTAATAATTCCAGCGCCCGCCGGCAATGTTGCCCTTGCCGCTGACATTGAACAGGTTGGCCACGGTGCCCGAGTCGACGTTGGAATAGCCGGCGTAGAGATCCAGCGAGCTGTTCAGCCGGTAATACGGAATGCGGTAGCCCAGACCATAAATCGAAACCTGGTCCAGGTTGTCCGGCGAAGTGATGTATTGCAGAGACAGCGTGTGATCGCGATCGAACAGGTTGGTATGCTGGTAACCGATACCGAGGCGATAGTCACCTGTGTCGGGGGTGCCGGAATTGTCGAGGGTGCCTACCAGCCGCCACGGCCGGTCGTCAGCCACCCGCACGTTGACGTCGACCACGCCTTCGTCGGCGCCGGAGCGCAGCAGGACGCTGGTCTGCTTGACCGGGTGTTCGGCGGCAATCTGCAGGTTGCGCGCGATGTCATGCGAATTGGGCGTCTCGCCCTCCTTCACCGCAGGCAATGACCGGCGCACGTTTTCGGTGCTGAAGTGCTGGTTGCCTTCGACGATGACCTTGCCCACCTTCGGCTGGAAAATATTGAAACGCACCACGCCACGAGTGATGTCCTGCTCCGGCAATCGCACCTGGATCACGCCGTAACCGCGGTCGCGGTAGGCGCCTTCGAGCGCCTCCAGTGCGCGCTGGACATCCGCGAAATCTTTCTGCTGCCCGGTGAAGGGCGTCACCAGTTCCTGCACGGTCTCGGCCCCGAGCAGGGTATCGCCAATGACTTCGAAGCGCTGGATTTCGAATTTGGGGGCAGGCGGCACCGCGTTCTGGGCAGCGACTCCGCTGGCAGCGGTGACCAAAATGACGATCGCGAACAGTCGGCGTAGCACAGTCATTTTATAACCCATTGTTTTTAAATGGTTTTTCTTAAAACACCCACGGCAATGACCGCCATGAACCCCAAACAGCCAGATGCTACGACAACCCAACCACGGCGGTAATTATGGCAGATTCCCTTGACTTTTCCATACCTAAGTTATTGTTGTAAC
>RPOR01000014.1 GCA_003820645.1 Betaproteobacteria bacterium | reverse complement strand
GAGCTCGGTTATCCGAAAGGCCATTTCAACGACCGGCTGGTCGCCGTCATCGACCACCTGCTCGAAGCGCCGGAATTGAAAACGCCGGTGGCGCTGGTGCGGCCGAAAGTGCTCTACCTGTATGCCGATCCGGAACTCGAGGCTCGCTCGGCGGGGCAGAAGATGTTGATGCGCATGGGGGCGGAGCATGCGGGGCGGGTCAAGACGACGTTGCGTGAGATACGTGCTGCCATCGCCAACCGGTCCACAGCGGCGGCCGGCGGCAAGTGACTGAAACGGTTTCCGTGAATGTCGGGCAATCCTGAAATCCAGGGCAGTAGCGTGCCCATTGCTACCGCAACATGGCGGCATGGCATTACAGTCGACGGCACGGTCAGTGCGGCCCGGTTCAGCGCTGAAAGGGAGATTGGAAATGCCGGTTGATCCACTGGTCGTTCAGGGCCGCGTCACTTTTGAGACCGCAGCGGAGCACGCTTGCCGGAGCGTGCCGATGGCCCTGCCTTCCCACCGCGCCGGGGATGTGCGGCACGCCCTGGTAGGGCAAAGCTACGAGAGCGCCAGCCATGTCGTCGTCTGTGAGGGGGGGGCGGTTCCTGGGCATTCTGCGGATCGAGGATCTTCTGGCGGCACCCGCCGACATCCCGATGGAAAGCCTGATGGATCGCGAAGCCCCCGTCGTGGCGCCGGGAATAGACCAGGAGGTCGCCGCGTGGCACGCTGTCCGCAACGAGGAGTCCGCCTTGTCCGTGGTGGACCGCGAAGGCCGCTTCGTGGGGGTGATTCCACCGCACCGGCTGCTGGCGGTCTTGTTGTCGGAACACGAAGAGGACTTGTCGCGGTTGGGCGGTTTCACCAAGAGTGCGGCGGCGGCGCGGACAACCAGCGAGGAACCGGTCGAGCGTCGTTTCCGTCACCGCCTCCCCTGGCTGTTGGTAGGGCTTGGCGGTGCGCTGCTTGCCGCGGACTTTGTCGGCTGGTTTGAGGCGGCGCTCCAGCACAAGGTCATGCTGGCGTTCTTTATCCCGGGGATCGTCTACCTGGCGGACGCTGTCGGCACGCAAACTGAAACCGTCGTTGTCCGCGGCCTGTCGGTCGGGGTCGGGATGCGGCGGATGGTGGCACGGGAACTGCTCACCGGGCTGGCGATCGGTCTGGCGCTCGGGGTCGTTGCCGGACTCTTGGTGGGATGGCGCTGGGGGGAGGCCGACGTTGCACTTTGCGTGGGTTTGTCGGTGTTCGCCGCGTGTTCCACCGCCACCCTGGCTGCCATGGCGATTCCTTGGTTGCTGGATACCTTTGCGCTCGACCCGGCTTTTGGTAGCGGTCCACTGGCCACGGTGATTCAGGATCTGTCGTCGATTCTGATTTACTTTGTCATCGCCGCCGCGGTGGTGCGATGACGGCTTCGCCGGCGATGGCATCGAATCGCCGATGCTGCGTCCGGCATCGGGGCTAACGCAGCGGACTACAGCCTGATGGTGGCTCCTGCTGCAATTGATCGTATGACCGCCTCGAGCGACGCAATGGTGTTGATCATTTCGTCGGTGGTGATCGGGTAGGGCGCCACACCCGCCACCGCATCCGCAAACGCGTCGATCTCCGCCAGCACCGAATCGATTTTCGGGAAATCCTGCACTTCGGTCTTGCCGCCCTTCAACCGGATCACGGTCTGGGTTTCGCCCAGCGCTTCGACCGAGCCTTCGTCGCCGAACACGTGTACGCGGAAGTAGAGCGGGGAGGCGCGCACCGCGCCGAGGAAGCCGCTGATGCCGTTGGCGAATTTGAACAGCACGGACACGGTGTCGCGCGGATCGGCGCCTTCGCGGCGGCTGATGAACTGCGCGGTGATTTGTTCCGCGGGGCCGGCGATGTTGGCGAAGGCGTCGAGGATGTGGATGCCGGTGCCGGTCATGCCCGCGCCCGGGGTTTCATTGGGCAGGTCGCGCCACGGCGCAAAGAACTTGCTCGAGTGTTCGTTGCTGTAGTGGCCTTCGACATGCATGATGCGTCCGAGCGCGCCGCTGGCGATGACGCGGCGCAGCCCGGCCATCGACGGCCAGAAGCGCTTGTTCTGGCCGACGCCCAGCGGCACGCCGGCTTTTTTGCACGCGGCAACCGCGTGTTCAGCGTCGGCGCGGGTCAGCGACAGCGGTTTTTCGCAGAACACGGCCTTGCCGGCGGCAGCGACCTGGATCACCTGCCGGCAGTGCAGCGAGTGCGGGGTGGCCAGCACCACGGCCTGCACGGCGGGGTCAGCCAGCGCCGCCTCCAGCGTGCCGGACAGTTTGAAGCCCTTGGCCTGTGCGTACTCGCGCGTGGCGTCGAGTTCCTGGGTCACGCCGTGCACGAAGCGCAGTTTCTGGCTCTTGCCCTGCACGGCGTCGGCAATGCTCTTGCCCCACCAGCCGAGTCCGACGATAGCAGCATTGATCATAAATTATTTAATTAAAACAATAAGTTAAATGGGGTGCGGACCATGAACCCAGGCGCGGAAACTGACGTGTTCCAGGTAACAGCCGATCGCACCCGCGCCGTCCGGGATTGTATTCGGCGTGCTGCCGCTGGTGCGAAATAATGTGTTGAACACTTTGTGCATGTGCACGCACCGGAAGCACAGTCCGGGGCGCGAGCCGGCGTCAGGTCTGATTCAGCGCTTCAGCAGAACACTCCCGAAAAGTCCGGTCGGCTTGACCAGCAGGATCAGCAGCATGATCGCAAACGGCGCCATTTGCGCCAGTGGCGCGTAAATGAGTGAGCCCAGCGAGACGACCTGCCCGACGATGATCGAGGAAATCAGGGTGCCCTTGATGCTGCCCAGGCCACCGATGATCACGACCATGAAAACGAAAGCAAGAACTTCCAGACCCATGTGGGGATCCACCATGATCAACGGCGCATGCAGCGCGCCAGCCAGTGCGGAGAGCGTCCCGGCGATCAGAAACGTGATGGTGAACAGCCGGGCAACGTTGATGCCTAACCCTTCCACATGTTCCACGTTCTCGATTCCGGCGCGGATGGCCTTGCCGATGATGGTGCGGTTCAGAAACAGCCAGATTGCGATGTAAACGGCAATCGCGACCAAAATGACGATCAGGCGATAAATCGGGATCTCGGTGCCGAAGATGCTCATCTGCTCGCTGATCGGGACCGGGACCGGCCGGGGGACCAGTCCCCAGAAGAACTTGATTATGCCGACGCCGCCCAGCAAAACGCCGAATGAGGTGATCATGCTGAAGGTGAGGTCGCGTTCGTAGATGCGCCGGAAAACGATGCGCTCGATCGCGAGACTGACCGCTGCCCCCGCGGCGACCGCGGCCAGTACACCCAGCCAAAAGCTGCCGGTATGCAGGTTCACCGAGTAGGTGATGTACGCACCAACCGAGTAATAGAGCAGCTGGTCGAGGCTGATGATGCGCATCAGGCCAAAACACAGGGACAGTCCTATCGCCATCAGGAAATAGATGCTGCCTATGCTCAATCCGAATATGACCCCGGGGACAATTAGGCTGGTGTCCATCAATTGCCTTCGATCGAGCTGTTTTTTTGCGGTACGACGGACTTGTTGCGGAACAACAGCGTCTTGAGCCAGGGCTCCAGCGTGCCCCAGATGCCTTTCTCGCCGGCAAGCATGATAATGACCAGCAGCGGGCCGATAATCATCTCCCAGTTGCCGATCAATTTGCTGATTACATCTTTCATCCCGGTATAGGCAATTGATCCCACGATTGGTCCGTAGAGCGTGCCTGCGCCGCCAAGCAGGATCACGACCACCGGGTCGGCGGCGCGGGCCGGACTGGTAATCTCCGGGCTGACCGCGCCGATGTAGACCGCGTAGAGCGAGCCGGCGAGGGCGGTAGTGGTATTGGCAATGACAAACGCGGCGAGGCGGATGCTGAAGTTGCTGTAGCCAAGGAACTGGAGTTTATCCTCGTTGATCTTTGTCGCCAGGCAGCAGGCGCCAAACAGGGTGTCGTCGAGATACTTGTAAAACGCCCAGATGGCCAGCCCCACGATGAATGCAAAGACGAAAAACTGGCTGGGCCGCGTGATATCCAGCACGGGCGTCGACGTCATGTTGGTCAGGAACCACAGCCCGTTGTCACCCTTGGTAATCGGGGCAAGCACTTTCTGCATGAGGAAAAAGACGATCACGGCCAGCGCCAGATTCACCAGTGCGAAATAGTCGCTGCGCAAACGCACAAACAACGGACCCACAATCAGGGCAGCAATGAACCCGGAAGCCAGGCCGGCCAGGATCCCGATATACGGGTTGGTGCCGAAGTAAAACAGGTAAAAGGCCGTGCCGTAGGCACCGATCGCCAGGTAGGCAGGTTGGCCGAAAGAGATGAAGCCGACCCGGCCGAGCAAAAAGCTGCAGCCGATCGCATAAATCGAAAAAATAAGGATCTCGTTGACAAATGGCAGCGGCAAAAACGCCCGCATCGCTGCCAGCAGCGAGAATGCCAGTGCGATGCCCCACCACCAATCGAATGCCTTGCGCATGCTGCTAGAGGCCCCTTTCCGGGCAAACCCGGTTTACAAATACTGCTCGCATACCTCGACCCGGATCGATGCCTCGTTTGCCAGTTCTGCAACGATACGGCCGTCATTCATGGCGTAGATCTTGTCTGATATCGCGCATACCAAAGGCAGGTTTTGCTCAACAATGATCAGCGCCGACTTCTTGCTCAGTTCGCGAAATACGTTCTTGAGGTGCGAAACGATGCTCGGTGCGAGACCCTCGGTCGGTTCATCCACCAGCAGTACCTTCGGATTGCCCAGGATCGCCCGCCCGATCATCAGCATCTGCCGCTCGCCGCCGCTCAAATAGCCGGCCTTGCGGTCCATCAGGGTCTTCAGCTTGGGGAAGTAGGTCGTCACTGGTTCCCAGTTGTAATCCTTGGTGGCATAGCTGCCCAATTCCAGGTTTTCGCGAACGGTCAGGTCGGAAAAAACTTTCTTGTCCTGCGGGATGTATTTGACACCCAGCTTGGCGATGTCATAGGGGGGCAGTCCGACCAGGCTTGCTGCGCTGGCGGTGATCGAGCCGGCAACAGGCTTCAAAAAGCCCGCGATGCATTTCAGCAGCGTGGTCTTACCGGCACCGTTGCGCCCCACGCAGGCGACGATCTGGCTGGGTCCGACGGTCAGCGCGATATCGAACAGTACTTTCGCGGATCCGTAGGAAACAGACAGGCCTTCGACATCGAGCAGATTGGAACCGGTGTTCACGAACCGGCCTCTGCCGACGTCTCCGCGTCGATGTCAATCTGCCAATAGCTCCTGCGCACTTCCGGATGGCTCATGCACTCGTCGTAGCCGCCTTCGGCAATGATGCTGCCTTCGTGCATGACAGTGATCCGCTGCAGGAAATCCTTCACGTGCGATATCTTGTGCTCCACGATCAGAATCGTCTGCCGGCCCATCTGTCGGCGCAGAATTTCGAGCACTGCCTGGATTTCCGATTCTGCCAGTCCCGCAAGCGGTTCGTCGAGCAACAGCACCTTGGGCTCGGCGAGCATGGTCATCGCGATTTCAAGGCGTCGTTTTTCTCCCAGGCTGAGATTCCTGACTTCACGGTCGCGCAGGTCCTTGAGGTCGAAAGTCTCCAGGATGGCAGTAATTTTTTCGTTGTTGCGGTGCTGCTTGCAGGTATTGAGGAACAGTTGCAGCAGCGAGGCTTTGCGGTGTGCGCGAAAGTATGCCAGCACCAGATTGTCGATGACGGTCAGATTGTCGAAGGTGGATGTCAGCTGAAAAGTGCGCATCACGCCGCGAGTGACCCGTTGCTGCGGCGTCTCATGGGTGATTTCCACGTCGCGATAGTGGATCGTGCCCTCATCGGGCGGAAACATCCCGGTAAGCAGATTGAAAAAGGTGGTTTTTCCCGCGCCGTTCGAACCGATGATGCCGGCGACCTCATGCTCGTGCAGGGAGTAGCTCACATTGTTGACGGCTACGAGCGCGCCAAAGCGCTTGGTGACGTTACTGGCCCTGAAGATTTCCACGGTGGTTCCCACGGTTCTGTCGTGTCCTGCAGACTGCAGACACCGTGCCCGCGGCGATGGTCGCGCGCGGGCACGGTTAAGTCGGCGTTATTCCGGCTGCAGCGGCTAGTAACCCAGGGATTTCAGGGTGGGCATTACTGACTCGCCGCCCTGTGAACCGATGACATGGAACAAATCCCACTCGTTTTTCTGTTCCTTGGGGCCCTTGCCTTTGACCAGGAAGGCGGCGTGCTTGTAGACCGCGGACTGGTCCTGTCTCCAGTAGGCCGGTCCTTTTACCGTCGTGAACTCGCCCTTGTTTGCGCGGAGCGCGGCAGCGACTTTTGCCGGGTCAAATGATTTTGCGGCTTCGAATCCGCGGAACATTTCCATATACGCAATGTAGGCAATCGTTGCATAGGCATCCGGCGGCGATTTGTATTTTGCACGGAACAAAGCGGTGAACTCGGCCGCGCTTTTTGCGACTTCCTTGTCCGGGAAGTTTGCGAGGTCATAGTAGAAATAGTGCATGGCATAGACGCCTTCCAGTGCCTCGGGGGGGAGACCTTTCGCGACCACATTGGTGGTAAATGCGTTGAAAATGGTCATTTCCTTGCCCAGCCCCATCTGGTGCACCTGCTTCAGCAATGCCACGGCATCCGCGGCGAATTGCGCTGCGATGAAGATATCGGGTTTGGCCGCGCGGACTTTCTGCAGCACGGTGGTGAAGTCGCCGGTGCCCAACGACACTTCATCGTAGCCTACAATTTCCGCGCCTGCTTCCTTGGCCGCGGCGTAAACGCCGTCCCGGATATCCCATCCCCAGCTGTCAGAACGGGCGAGAAAGAAAATCCGTTTCTTCTTGAGCGTCCTGGTCGCTGACTGGCCAGCCATATAGCCAACGGTCCACGGGCTGAAAGCCGTGGCAAAAGTCGAGTCGGCCAGTTTGCCCTTCTGGAAGGCTTCCTTGGCCATCACGCAAACCGGAAAATAAGGCAGCGGATTCTTCGAAACCATCGCATTGATGGCGTAGGCCAGAGGGGCGAATGTCTGGCCGCCCAGTCCCTTTACGCCTTCGTCAACCATGTAGCGATAACGTCTGACGCCGACATCCTGTTTGGCTTCATCATCGCCCACCACGGCTTCGACAGCGACTTTGCCCCAGGGCATGTTGAGGCCGCCGCGCTTGTTGATCACATCCACTGCGAGCTGGGCGCCTTGCTTTTGTGTCTCGGCCACTGCGGCAAAGGTCCCCGTCAGCGGAAGCAGCACGCCGACCTTGATCTTGGTGGGGTCTGCGGCGATTGCCGATCCGGAACCCAAAACCTGACACAGCAGGGAGCCTGCAAGCAGCAGCAACAGCTTTTTCATGCTCATTTTTAACTCCTCCAGAAAAGCAGATTAAAAGTGAAATCTTGATCATGCGCAAGTTGTACTGCCGGCGCTGCCGCAGCATCTTGTGTTTCGGGATGATTCTTGTTAGGTGCGCGAACGAAGGATAGGGTGACTGGACGGTTTCGTGGAGTCTTTTTTGCGGACTTCTTGCGCTATATCAAAAAACCCGTGACCGATGCTGCTGAGAATCCATCATTCGATGTCGATTGGGGGGGGCATGCAGACCTTCGATTACGTGGCGACCGTAGACCTCGGGGAGGCCGTCAGGCTGCTCGTCGAGCATGGCACAACCGCAAGGATCCTCGCAGGCGGGACCGATCTGCTGGCTGATCTGAAATCCTCAACCGATGCGCCGGGGCTGATCATCGACATTTCCCGGGTGAAGGCCTTGAAGGTCATCGTTGTCACTCCCCAGGGCCTGCGCATCGGCGCCATGGTGACGCATGCGGAGATCATGCAATCCGCACTCATCCGCGAGCATTGTCCCGCAATGGCGGACGCAGCGCATACGATCGGTGCAGTGCAGACGCGCAATCTGGGCACGCTGGGCGGTAATTTGGTGACGGCTGTGCCCTCGATGGACAGCGGGGCCACGCTGGTCGCCCTCGATGCGAGGGCCGTCCTTGCCGGGCGCAGCGGGACCAGGGAAATGCCGCTGACCGAGTTCTTCAAAGGTCCGCGCCGGACCGCGTTGCGGCCGGACGAACTGTTGGTGGCAGTGGTCATTCCCGCCGGCAGCCTCGGCAAGCCGGCCCATTTTCTGAAATCGGGGTTGCGCAAGGGCCAGGCGCTGGCCCTGGTCAATGCGGCGGCGAGCCTGTGGCTGGACGCCGAAGGCTGCGTCAAGGAACCGCGCATTGCGCTGGGTGCGGTGGCGCCGACCGTCATGCGCGCGACCGGCGCCGAGCGGTATCTTGCCGGCCGTTTGCCGCTGCCCGAATCCATGGTGGAGGCGGGGAAGCTTGCTGCGGAAGAATGCAAGCCGATCAGCGATTTCCGGGCCACAGCGGCTTATCGTCGCGACCTCGTGGCGGTGCTGGTTAAACGTACACTTACGCAAGCGTACGAGTGCGCACTGAAGCGGCTGCGCAACGGGGGAGATCCGTGATGGACATCTGCCTGACGGTCAATGGCAGGCGCCATGCGCTATCGGTACTGCCGGAGACCACGCTGCTGGGGTTGCTGCGCAACCAGCTGGGCCTTACCGGTGCCAAGCTTGGCTGTGATGTCGGCGATTGCGGAGCATGTACGGTGATCGTCGACGGCCGGTCCGTCAACGCCTGCCTGATGCTGGCTGCACAGGCAGATGCCTGCTCAATACTGACCATAGAAGGGCTTGCCACCCGCGAGCGGCTGCATCCGCTACAGCAGGCGTTCGAGGAACAGGCGTCGCTGCAATGCGGCTTCTGCGGACCCGGTGTCATCCTGTCGGCCAAGGCGCTGCTGGATGCGAACCCGGATCCCAGCCGGCAGGAAGTTCGTGACGGACTTGCAGGAAATCTTTGTCGCTGCACCGGCTATACGAAAATGATCGAAGCGGTACTGCACGCCGCGCGCGCGATGCGCAGTGATTCTGAAAACGCCGAGGTAAAGTCGAAAGCCGGACCATGAACAGGAAAACCATTGTGGATGAGAAGCCGCGGGTTGCGGGCCCTGCCTTTACCAGTGCCCGTCGGCTGCAGGTGCATTCCGAAACGCTGCCGGCCGTTTTTCCGGTGGGGCTGCTGGTGCCGGAGGTCAGGCAGCAGACACCGGCCGTGGGGCAACGTGCGACCCGACTGGATGCGCGTCTGCATGGACTCGGTCAGACCCCCTACATTGATGACATGGTTTTCCCAGGCATGCTGCACGCCCGGATCAAGCGCGCTGGCGTGGCTTCGGCCAGGATCCGCAGCATCGACACGCGCGAGGCCGAGGCCATGCCGGGCGTGATGGCCGTGATTACCGGCAGGGACATTCCCGTCAATTCGTTCGGTCCGTCGTTGCAGGATCAGCCGGTGCTTGCGGATGAACGCGTGTTTCATGCGGGGGACGGTGTCGCGGCAGTGGCTGCCGTGAGCGAGCAGATTGCGGCGCAGGCGCTTGAAAAAATCAGGGTCGACTATGAACGGCTGCCCGCTGTGTTCGATCCGCTGGAGGCGCTGAAGGATGACGCGCCGAAAGTGCATCCGCCTGCGGGCAATGTCTACGCGCGAAAGGTCATCTGCAAGGGCAACGTCGAGCAGGGATTTGCCGACAGTGATCATCTGTTCGAGAGGCAGTATCGTACCCAGATGGTGGAGCATGTGCCGATCGAAACCCATGCCGCCATCGCCCTCTGGGATGCGAACGGCCGGGTCACGGTTTACTCGAGCCTTGGCCGGATCACACTCGGTCGCACCGACCTTGCGCGGACACTCCGCATGCCGGTCAATCGCATCCGCCTGGTGGGCAGCGTGGTCGGCGGCAATTTCGGCGGCAAGAATGAGATTACGCAGGAGCCCGTTCTGGCCCTGCTGGCGAAGAAAGCAGGACGTCCGGTCAAGGGGGTGTACACCCGAACGGAGGAATTCACCGCCTCGACGACCCGTCATCCTTTCATCATGGACTACAAAACCGGGGTCGATCGCAATGGACGCATCCTGGCGCGCAAGGTGCGCCTGGTGCTGGATGGCGGCGCTTACTGTTCCTGGAGCGAGACCACGCTGGGCAAGGCGGCCATCCTCTCGAGCGGGCCCTACAGCAT
The DNA here is from genome assembly GCA_003820645.1 of Betaproteobacteria bacterium. Classification (GTDB taxonomy): domain Bacteria; phylum Pseudomonadota; class Gammaproteobacteria; order Burkholderiales; family SG8-41. The sequence goes on along the minus strand of RPOR01000014.1, from coordinate 26,423 downwards.
AGAGCACTTTCACGTCGAGGCCCTGGTCGTCTATACGAACAAGACCATGACGGGGGCGATGCGCGGTTTCGGCGCGCCACAGGTTTGTTTTGCCTACGAATCGCAGATGGACGAAATCGCCCACGCACTGGGCATCGACCCGCTGGAAATCCGTTTGCGCAATGCATTCGAGAACGGCTCATCCAGTCCGACCGGGCAGGTGCTGCACAGCGTAGTGGTCAGGGAATCCCTGCTCAAGGCGGCACGGCGCATGGGCTGGACGGAGGGCGGTCAATGAAAAGGCGCGGACGCGGTATCGCCTGTATGTGGTACCCGATCGGCTTCACGGTTGCCGCCAATCCCAGTGCGGCGACCGTCAAGGTCAATGAGGACGGCACGGCAACGCTGCTCACCGGCACGGTGGAAACCGGACAGGGCGCGCTCACCGTCTTGGGACAGATCGCTGCGGAAGCCCTGGGTATTGCGGCGGATGACGTCCACGTGGTATCCGGCGATACCGACGTCACTCCCATGGATACGGGGGCCATCGCCAGCCGCACCACCTATGTGACGGGCAATGCAGTCAGGCTGGCTGCCGAGATGGCGCGCGCCATCCTGTTCGAGGTGGCCGCCCCCATGCTGGGCGTGCGCCCGGAGCAACTCGAGGCGCGTGACCGTAAAATACAGGTGCAATCATTTCCGCAACGCCACTTGCCGATAAGTGACGTCGCGCTGCAGGCGCAGGCGGTGAAGGGGCAGCCGGCGATCGGCAGTGCGACCTGGAATCCACCGACGGTGCCCATGGATCCGGAGACCGGGCAGGGCAAGCCGTTCAATACGTATGTCTACGCCACGCAGATCGCGGAAGTCGATGTCGACGACGAAACCGGAGAGGTTGACGTGTTGCGCATTGTCGCGGCGCACGATTGCGGCACGCCGATCAACCCGATGCTGGTGGAGGGGCAAGTAGAGGGTGGTATTTCGATGGGGCTGGGATTTGCACTGCAGGAGGAGATTCTTTTTGACGCTGAAGGCCGCCAGATCAATCCCAACCTCACCAACTACATCATGCCCACCAGCCTGGACATGCCGGAGATCGAAGTTGATCTTGTTGAAAACTACGACCCTACCGGGCCCTTTGGCGCCAAAGGCGTCGGCGAGCCCACATCGGTGCCGACTGCAGCAGCCATACTCAATGCCATACATGATGCCGTGGGCGTACGCATCAGTTCACTGCCGGCAACCGCGGAAAAAATCCTCGCAGCAATCCGGTCAAAGCGCAAAGCCATAGCAGTCTGAGATGAGTTCGCCGTAGCGCCGGTGCGCCAAGTGGTCGCCACCGGCTCAGGCCATGCATTACACCGGCAAACCCGCCGACCCGTACCCGCATCACGCGTGGCCCGGCCAGCAGTCGCTGCGGCCGATACCCGGCCTGCAACCCGCAAAACGGGAGAAGGCCCCGTGGTGTCCTGTACGAACTCAGCGCGCCGCGACGATTTTCTGACGCTGCAGGCCCAGCCCTTCGATGCCCAGTTCGACGGTGTCACCCGGTTTCAGCCACACCGGGTTCGGCTTGATGCCCATGCCGACGCCGGGCGGGGTGCCGGTGCAGATCACGTCGCCGGGCAACAGCGTCATGTAATGGCTGCAGTACGACACCAGTTTCTTCACGCCGAAGATCATGGTTCTGGTGTTGCCGTCCTGCATGCGTTTGCCGTTGACGTCCAGCCACATGTGCAGGTTCTGCGGATCGGGCACTTCATCCTTGGTCACCAGCCAGGGGCCGAGCGGACCGAAGGTGTCGCAACCCTTGCCCTTGTCCCATTGCGAGGACTGCAGCTGGAACGCGCGTTCGGACACGTCGTTGGCGACGCAGTAGCCGGCCACGTAGTTCAGCGAATCTGCTTCGGACACGTATTGCGCCCTGGTGCCGATGACGATGGCCAGTTCGCATTCCCAGTCGAGCTTGGTCGAATTGCGCGGCTGGACGGTGTCGTCGTCCGGGCCGCAGATGCAGGTGGTGGATTTCATGAAAATGATCGGCTCGGTGGGCACCGCCATGCCGGCTTCCGCGGCGTGGTCGGAGTAGTTGAGGCCGATGGCCACGTATTTGGAAATCCCGGTATAGGGCACGCCCATGCGCGGGCTGCCGGTGACCACCGGCAGCGATTCCGGCTTGATCCTGGCGAGGCGCTCGAGTTCGCGCGGCGCCAGCGTCGAGGCGTCGATGTGCGAAATGATTTTCGACAGATCGCGCAGCTTGCCCTGCGCATCGATGACGCCGGGTTTTTCAAATCCGTCTTTTCCGTAGCGGCAGAGTTTCATGGGTCGGTCCTGTATGTGCGGTTGAGTGGTTGATCAGAGGCCCGCGCGGTTGTTGCCGCGCACGGCGGGATTGACGACATTGATCGGCCATTGCCCGGACAGCACGCGCTGCACTTCACCAGGCGCTCCGGCCTGCAGGCCTTTCATGGCCTGCTCACTGTACCACGCGGCATGGGGATTGATGATGACGTTCTCGCGCCCGCGCAGCGGGTGCGGATCGGGAAGGGGTTCCGGATCCACCGTGTCGAGGGCGCAGCCGGCGATTTTGCCGGCATCGAGCGCGCGCACCAGCGCGTCGGTGTCGATGACCGGGCCGCGCGAGCAGTTGACCAGCACCGCGTTCTTTTTCATCTTGGCGAAAGCCGCGTCATTCATCAGCTGGCGGGTTTGCGGGGTCAGCGGCGGATGCAGTGAAACGAAATCGGAATCGGCGAGCAGCTGCTCGAGTTCGACCTTGTCACCCGGCGTGTTGAACTGCCCCTGCTTGATGAACGGGTCGGCGAACAGCACTTTCATGCCGAAGGCCGCGGCACGCACCGCGACCTGGCGGGCGATGTTGCCGTAGCCGACGAGCCCGATGGTGCTGCCGGAGACGCGCTGGATCGGCTTGCCCGGGGGCACCGCCCATTTGCCGGCGCGCACCTGGCGGTCATAGAAGGTGATCTTGCGCGCCGCGGAGAGCAGCAGCGCCATCGTGTGCTCGGCGACTTCGTCGATGCAGTAGGTCGGGTTGTTGGTGACGATGATGCCGGCCTTGGTCGCGGCCTCGAGGTCGATGGTGTCCACGCCGATGCCATAGCGGGCGATGATTTTGCACTGGGGCATTTTGGCCATCACGTCAGCAGTGATCGGGCCGGCGTAGGTGTTGAGCAGCGCAACGCAGTCCGCGGCTTCGGCGATGAACTCCTCGGGCTTCTTGGTCTGCAGGGGCACCAGGTTGACGCCGTCACCGAGGATCCTGCGTTCCATGTCCACCGACTCCCAGACGTAATCGGTCAGTACGACTTTGGTTTTTCCCGCCATGGTGGCTTGCTCCGGTAAAAGTATAAAAATATAATAAAAACAAACACTTAGCTATTTGTCGTAGATCTCGGCATTCCAGCAGTTCGGCGGCTTGCGGCCGGCGAGCAGCGCGAGGATATTGTCGACGACGACATTGGCCATCGCCGCGCGCAGTTCGGTAATCGCGCTGCCAGTGTGCGGCGTCATCACCACATTCTGCATATTCAGCAGTTCGGGGTGGGGCTGCGGCTCGTTTTCGTAGACGTCGAGGCCGGCCCCGGCGATGCGTTTGTCGCGCAGCGCGCGCACCAGTGCCGCTTCATCGACGATCGGGCCGCGCGCGGTGTTGATCAGGTACGCGGTCGGCTTCATGCGCGCAAACGCCGCGTCGTCGAACAGGTGGCGCGTTTGCGGGGTCAGTTTGGCATGTATGGATACGAAATCCGCTGCGGCCAGCAATTCCTCGAATGGCACCCAGGTGATGCGCAACTGTTGTTCGTCTGCAGGGGGCAGCCGCTGGGGATCGTGATAGATCACGCGCAGCTTGAAGGCATGCGCCCGCGCGGCAGCAGCGCGACCTACGCCGCCCATGCCGACGATACCCAACGTCTTGCCGGTAATGCCGCCGCCCTCCATGTAGCAGGATTGCGAACCCGGGTAGATGCCGGAACGCAGCAATCGGTCGCCCTCGGTGACGCGCCGTACCAGAGACAGCAGCAGCGCCCAAGCGAGATCGGCCGTCGCATCGTCGAGCAGCAGCGCGGGGATCACCGTGACCGGGAGCCTGCGTGCGGTCGCCGCCGGGATATCGATGTCGGCCGGCGTGATGGTCATCGACGCGACAGCCTTCAGCCGCGGGTTGGCATTGATCACCGCGGCGTCGACCTGGTCGTGGAGCAGGCAGAACAGGATGTCGCAGTCGCGGGCGGCAGCGACCAGTTCTGCCCGGGTCATGATGTGCAGCGGGTCCGGGTTCCAGCGCACGTCGGCGACCGCCTGCAACCGATCAATGGCGCTTTGCGCGACGGGCTGGGTGATGTGGATGCGGGGACGATTTGACATGCCGGGCGAGCGTCAACTGGATTGATTGCAGATCACGCAGGCATAGTCTTCCAGCGTCTTGCGGGTGATGCCGACGGCGCCACGCTGACGCTGGTTGTATTCGGCGCTTTCCAGTTCGGTGCGGAACGAATCATTGAGCCGATTGATCATGTTGAACATCGCACAGGCCAGCGAGATTTCGACGATTTCAGCGTCATTGAATTCGCGGCGCAGTGCGTCCCAGACCTTGTTATCGCGCTTTGCGGTATTCAGCGTCATCGCTTCCGACCACGCGATGACCGCTTTTTCCTTCGCGTTGAACAGCGGGCTCGCCTGATAGTCGCCTTGCAGCGCGTCGAACTCTTCGTCTTTCAGTCGCAGTGCTTGACCAAGCACGTAGTTGTGTTCCGTTCAGTAATGGCAGTCGTTGACGGTCGAGGTCTTCAGCACCGCGAGGTTGCGCAGCCGCACCGCGGACACCGCGCCGGCGTTGGGCTGGCGCACCGCGGCGATGAAGGGCAGAATCCAGCGTGCCACGAGTGGGCTGTGTGACAGAATGCGCATCAGGTTGGCGGTGCGGCCGAGCATCCGGTTGGAAGCGTCGAACAGCTCCTTGGCCGGACCGACGGCTTCGTCATCGGTGATGCCGCGTATGCGCTGTGTCATGTCATCCTCATCATGGTCAGTGAATTCAGGTCGGCCGGCATCCAGCGCACCATGCCGGATACGCCGTCCACCGATACCATCGAGCCTTCGGGGATGCGCTGCGTTGCGTCGTGCGCGCCGAGCACCATCGGGATGCCTCGCTCGCGGGCGAGCGAGGCAAGGTGCGAAGTGCTGCCACCCAGTTCGGCGACGACGCCGGACACCCGCGGCAGGATCTGCGACAGCGCAGGACCGGCCATCTTGGTCACCAGGATCGCGCCGGGTGCCACCCGCGACAGTTCGCATTCGCAGTTGATCACGCAGGCGAGGCCGGACGTCCACCCGGCGCCCGCGGGCTGGCCGCGCAAATGCGGCTGCCGTAGCCAGACGTCGTCGGCGACATATTCGTGTTCGGGCTCGAGGTGCAGCGGCCGCGACTGCAGCATTCTGAAGCCGGCGTCGTCCATCGCCCACTCGATTTCGACGGCCATGCCCATCAGGTCTTCGATACGGCGCACCAACTGGCCGAGTTCGACGGCCTGCACCGGTGTCAGGCAGGGATCGGGCGCTTTGCGCATGCGCGGGGCGAGCGCCGGACGGTGAGCGCAACTCAGCGCGTGATACTGCGTCGGTGCCGCCACGGTCTCCTTGAGCACGGCATTGCGATCGAGCACATAGCGGTCCGGAGTCACTTCGCCCTGCGCGATGGCGGCACCGAGTCCGGGCGTCGCGTTGATCAGCATGTCGCCGCCCGCCGTCTGACTCAGCGCACCGCCGGCGGCGCGCGCCTTGACCAGCGGCTGGATGATCAGGCCCATCGCCGTTTCCGCCGGATCGATGTCGTGGGTTGCCATGTAGCGTAGCGCGCGGGTCATCCACAGCGCTGCCCAGCACGAGCGTACGGCAATCAGAAAATCCGTTTCGTTGTCGAGATCGAGGAAGCTTTCGAACTGCCCGGCAAAACTCGAGCCGTAACGATCCTCGACCAGCGCCGAGGAACGTACCACGATCGGCGTGCCCGAGGTCGCGGCCAGATGACGCCACGCGGCGAGCAACTGGACTTCGATTTCCGGTGCGATGGGTTTGTCCATCAGGCCGAGCTTCATGTTCAGTGCGTAGCGGCGCGCCTGCGGGCTGCTGTCGGTGCTGAAAGCGCCGCGCGCCGATTCTTCCAGTCCGAGCGCGCGGATCTGGTAGCGGTAGGCGGCGGCGTCGACACAGAAGCCGCCGGGTGTGGGCAGGCCGGCCTGGGTCAGTGTGGCCAGATTGGCCCCCTTGGGGCCGAAACGTCCGGCGTCTTTCGCAACCGGATCGGTAATGGGGATGATCAGTGATTCCATGATTAATCTCTCAACTTTCCCGGCCGTCGATGACGATGCGCAGCACGCGGCCGGGGTTGCGTTCGTATTCTTCAAATGCTTCCGCGGTGCGCGAAAGCGGGTAGGTCGCCGATACGAAACCGGCGACGTCGATGCTGCCGGAAGCCACCAGCGTGATCGACGGCTCCATGTCGGAGGGTGCCAGTGCGCGCGAGCCGATGATGCTGATTTCCTTGTAGTACAGCGGGAAGGTGCTGAAGGTGGGGCAGCAGGCGTGGCTCACCGCGTACGGCGAAAAACGTCCGCCGGGACGCAGCATGTCGATGCCGGCCCTGAGGGTGGCGTCGCCACCGACCGTGTCGATGACCACATCTGCACCGTCGCCGCCGGTCAGCCGCAGCACTTCGGCGACTGACTGTTCGGCGCCGGTGTCGAGCGCATGGTGCGCTCCCATGCGCATCGCCATGTCGAGTTTCCATTTGCTGCGCGAGACCACGATCACGGGCCTGGCCCCCGCCAGTGCGGCAAGGCGCGCATGCAGCAGGCCGGTGGTGCCCATGCCGAGTACCACCACCGATTCGCCCGCGACAATGCCCAGGCGCTGCTGCGCGTGGCGCACGGTGGCCAGGGTTTCGATCAGCGTCGCGTCCGCCAGCGGCAGTTGGGGGGGGAGGGCATGCACGTAGCGCACGGGCAGACAGACGAACTCGCTCAGCGACCCGTCGACTTCACGACCGAACAGCCCGGCGTTGCGGCACAGGTGCTGCGCATTGCGCCGGCATGAATCGCAATGCCCGCAGGAGATGATCGGGTTGATGATGACCGGTTGACCCGGTGCGAAACCGGTGACGCCGTCGCCGATGGTGTCGATGGTGCCGGTGGATTCGTGACCGAGAACGACAGGATAGCGCAGCCCCGGATGTTCCCCGGTATAAATGCCGAGATCGGTATGGCAGACCGCCGTGGCGGCAGTCCGTACCAGGACCTCACCCGGCCCGGCGACCGGCCGCGGACGCGAGATGATTTCGAACTGCCGTGGCGCCTGCAGCGCCGCGGTTCTCATTGCAGAGGCCATGGGTGGACCTTGAAACATGTCATGCGTGACAGCGGACGCTGATCGTCCGCTGTCCGTAAATGAAAACGGCCGGTGACGCGCGCGCCCGCCGGCCGTTGGCCATGCAGCGCCGTATTACCTTCCGGGCAGCTTGCCGAAATTGCAGTAACCCGGCATCGGGTCCACTACGGTGATTTGCTCGACCGGGAAGTTGGAGACGATCTCGACACTGTCCTTGTGGACGATCAGCATCTCTTCGATGCGCACGCCCCACTGGTGGACTTTGCCATGCTGGGTTTCCAGTGCGAAGACCATGCCTTCCTTGATCTCGATCGGATGGTCAAGCGACCAGATGCGCGAGATGACCGGCTGGTCGTACTGCGCCAGACCCAGTCCGTGCCCCCACAGGTTGGCTGCGGCCTGATCTTCTTCCTCATAGCCCCAGGTATCCTTCGCCGACGGCCACTTCGAGGCGATATCGCGCGTGGTGACACCGACTTTCACCGCCTTGATCGAGTCGTACAGCCACTTCAGCGCGGTGGCGTAGTAATCCTTCTGTTCCTGGTTCGGCTCGCGGCCGACCATGTAGGTGCGGTAGTAGCAGGACTTGTAGCCGTTCCAGGTCAGCGCGGCGAGATCCATGAACACCATGTCGCCCGGCTTGATGATGCGGTCGGAGAAGTTCCGCCAGTTCGGCCAGGTGTTGAGGCCGGAGGAGACGATCACGTCTTCCACGTCTTCCATGCCGGGGATGTTGTAGAGGAATTCCATGATGTGCGCGGTGAGCTGGTTCTCGGTGAGTCCCGGCTTCAGGAATTTCATGAATTCCCAGTGTGCGGCGTCGCCGATGGCGCCGACCTGGCGCATGCATTCGTGCTCGTCCTCGTTCTTGACGGCGCGGGCTTCCATCATCGGCGTCATGCCGTCGGTCCAGTCGATCTTCGAATCCTTGAAGATCTGGATCATGTTGATGTCGATGAAGTCGACGCCGAGCTTCTGGCCTTCGACGCCGCTCTTCTTCATTTCTTTCTTGATGCCGTTGGTGAATTTGGTCACCTGCGCCAGCGAAGCGGGGCCGGCCGCGCCCTTGATCCAGGCGTAGGAATACTTGATGTTCTCCTTCGGTATCCACGGCGAGTGTTTCGCGATGTGCACGCCGATGTCACCCTGCTCGAACAGCACGGGGGCGTCGTCGCCGCACAGCAGTGCGTAGCGCAGGCCCGGCTTCAGGCGGTTCCAGCCGGGGGTGAGGGTGCTGGTGACGTAGCGGACGTTCTCGTCGTACATCAGCAGCATCGCGCCGAGGCCGTGCGCCTTCATGCGCTCGCGCGCACGTTCCAGCCGGTATTTGCGCAGACGATCCCAGTTGATCCGCTCCTGCCAGTCCAGTCCCACCATCCCTACGTTTGCCATGTTGCTCTCCGTTGAATAAAACGCAATTCCAAAATGCTTTTTGCCGTCATGATCTGATCGTGGCGCAATCTAGCATGCGGTCTGTTTTTGCATCAAACCGCATCGCATATTGGCGCTCAGTCGGTCTGGATGTTGTTGTCGCGAATCGCCTTGGCGAAACGGTCGGTCTCGCTTTTGACGAAGGCTCTGAAATCCGCCGGGCTCTTGCTGGGCACGACCGCGACACCGCTGTCGCCGAGCTTCTTGACGACTTCCGGGTTCTTCATCGTGGCCTGGCCGACCTTGTACAGCGTGTCGACGACATTGGCCGGCGTTCCCTTGGGCACAAACAGCCCCTGCCACGAACCCACCACCATGTCGAAACCCTGTTCCCGCATCGTCGGCGCCTCGGGCATTGCCGGGCTGCGCTCGGGGGCGATGATACCAAGCATCCGTAGCCGGCCCTGTTTGGCGAAATTGACCGTCGAGCTGAACGTCGCCATCAGCCACTGCACTTCGTTGCCGAGCAGGCCGATGGTGGCCGGGCCCGCGCCGCCCTTGTACGGGATCATCGTCGCCTTGGTGCCCGACATGTTCAGGAACATCAGCGCTTCCAGCGTGTTGGCACTGCTCGGTGCGGCGGCGCCGTAGTTCGTCTTGCCGGGATTGGCTTTCATGTAAGCCACCAGTTCCTTGACCGTTTTCGCCGGCACCGAAGGGTGGGACACCAGGCTGCCGGGCACATCGACCACCTGCGTGATCGGGATCAGGTCATTCAGCGGTTTGTATTTGAATTTGGTGTAGTACACCGGATTGATCGCCATCGTGCCGACGTTGCCGAGCAGGAAGTTGTAGCCGTCGGGCGTCGCGCGCGCGGCGGTTTCGACGCCGATGTTGCCGGCCGCACCCGGGCGGTTATCAACGACCACGGTCTGTTTCAGCAGGTCGGCCATCGCCGGCTGGATGATGCGGCCGACGAAGTCCGAAGCGCCGCCCGGCGCAAACGGCACGACCATGCGCACCGGCCGATTGGGGTAGGTGTCCGCGCTGAGAGCGGCGCCGCATGCGAACATCGACAGCGAAGCGGCAAGAATGGTGCGTTTGAAGTGCAGCATCGTATTTCTCCTTTGATTAATAGTTATAAGTACTTGTTTTTATTGTATTTTTTCATCACCTGGTGCAATGGGTAATGCTACCGGGCGTTTCAGTTTTGCCGACAGGTCGATGGCCTTGGTCAGCATCAGGCGATTATGACCTTCTGCGGCCGTTGCGTGTTGGGTCGGCACCCCCAAAGATACCCGATTGAGCCAGGAATTGGTTTCCTCGCGCATCGGGCCGCGCAGTTCGCCGAGCGCCATGTCGCCGACCGGGTAGCTGGTCAGGAAGTCGACGTGGCGCCGCTTGTCGGGTGCGTAGCCTTCACTCTGGATCAGGTTGGTGGCGAGCACGATGTCGCGATGGGTGTCGTCGATGGTCAGCACGCCTTCAGTGCCCACCGCGCCGACTTCGAGGCTGTACACCGCGCCCGGCCAGACTTCAGGGAGCGCCCACGAAATGACGCCGTGGTAGATCGCGCCGTCATCAAACACGATCGTGTAGCCGGTGCCGTCCACGCCCTGCCAGGTGGGTCCCAGCGCCTTGTTTACCGAACGCGCATACACTTCGACCGGCTTCTTCGCTTCCATCAGCCACATCACGACATCGAGGGCATGGGTGCCGGAAATCACCATCGGCGTCACTTCGGCACGATTGTCGCTGCGCTTGTAATTGTCGATCGCAACCAGCCGGTTCATGAAGGCGCGCGAAGTCACCATCGTCACGTCGCCCAGCGACCCGGTGCGCACTTTTTCCTTCGCGACCAGCCAGCGGCGACGGAAGCGCTGGGTGTAGCCGATTACCGCGTCGACCCCGTGTTTTTCGATGGCGGCCAGCGTTTGCGCCGATTCGCCAAGGTCGGTGGCGAGCGGCTTCTCGATCAGCATGGGCAGCTTGCGCTCGGCAGCAAAAAGCACTGGGTCGACGTGCAGGTGCTCGTCGGTGCAGATCGACACCGCGTTGACTTCGGGGCGCGACAGCAGTTCGCGAAAATCGGTGGTGACAAAATCGCCACCGCATTTCTCGCGGACGATTTCACCGCGCTCGGGGTTCAGTTCGGCAATGCCGATCCAGCCCACCGAGGGATGGCGCGCGGCAAGTTCGGCGCGGATCAGGCCGACGCGGCCGGCGCCGATGATGGCGAGGCCGATTTTCTTGAGGTCTTTCTTCATTGCGGATTCCAGTTCAGAAACAGGTTCAGCGGCATTATCGCTTGGTCGCTTATCGTCCGGCCACCGCGGCCAGCGGTCGCGACTCGGGCAGCGGCAGATGGACCGGCTCGTTGCGCTCAGCCGAGAGGTCGGCGGCGATGTAAACCTCCATCACGTTGCGCGCCTGCTCGGCGGTGACCAGCAACGGGCGGTCGCAGCACACGGCCTCGATGAAATGCACGGTCTCGGCATGCATCGGTCCGGCAAACGCATGGTCCACGCGTTCCCCCGGCATTGACGACATCGGCAGCTGCATGCCGCTTTTCATGGTATTGAGGATGACGTCGCGGTGGGTGTCGTCGCAGATCAGTGCGCCGTCGGTGCCGATCATCTCGATCCAGGTCGAGCAGGCGTTGGGGTAGCCGGGCGGCAGGCTCCAGCCGGCGCCGATGACGAACGACATACCGCTGTCCATGGTGACCGTGATCCATTGCGTGTCCGGCACGTCGGCGCCGCTGTTGGCGCGCATCACGCCGTAATTCACCTGCGAATAGACGCGAACCGGTTTCGCCGGCGCCAGGCACCACAGGATGAAGTCGAGGTCATGGGTGGCCTCCATCGCCGCCGGCGAGAGCTTGCTGCGGCCGGTGATCTTGGCGCCGAGGCTCCTCTGGATGTGGCGGCTGACCAGTGCACTGACCGGCTTGCCGATCGCGCCGTTGTCGAGGCACTTCTTGACATAAGCGTATTTGGGATTGAAACGCTGCGAATAGCCGATGGTGAACTTGACATTGTTGCGGCGGGCGATGGCAATCAGCTCGTCGGCCTCGTGCAATTCAACCGCAATCGGTTTTTCGAGGAACACATGCAGGCCGGCCTCGAGGCAGTCACGCGCCATCGGGTGATGCAGCGATTCCGGGGTCGCGGAGATCATCACTGCGTCAAGATCCTTCACTTCGAGCAGTTTCCGGTAATCAGTCGTCGCGGTTTTGGCGCCCGTCGACTTGGCCACTTCGGCGAGGCGTTCGGGTTTGGTTTCGACGATATGCAGGTCCTTGACCGCCGGGTTGATGGCGCAGGTATTGGCACGGATGCCGCCGCACCAGCCGGTGCCGATGATGCCAACGTTGATCTGTTTCACTGCCTGAATCTCCTTGGAAGGTAGCCCCGCCTGGCGCGACCGCGGAACGGATGCGTTGTGGATGCGCCATGGTAACGATGGCGGCGCGCAGCGACCAATACCGAATCGTACACCGTGACATACCAAAATGGTATGGCTAAACTAGGCCGATGATCAGACCACGATTTCTGCGCCGCAGCAGGACCGTCATCGGCAAATTTGGGCGCCGGCGGCGGTCGGCGGGATCGACTCCCGCAGGCAAAAACATGCCGCTTTGTTATCTCAGTGCGGCGCCGGGCGCCTGAGCATGGACCTGCGCGGTATCCGCTATTTCGTGCAGATCGCCGAACTGGGCAGCATTACCCGTGCGGCCCAGCATCTGCGGGTCGCGCAGCCCGCGCTGTCGCGGCACATCCACGTGCTGGAGCAGGATCTGGGGGTGCCGCTGCTGGTGCGACTGCCGCGCGGGGTGCGACTGACCACGGCGGGTCGCCAGTTCCTCGACCACTGCCAGCGTATCCTGCGCGAACTGGGCCGGGCGCAGGACGAGGTGCGCAGCGGCGGTGCGGTTGCACAGGGGCGGGTCATCCTCGGTGTGTCGCCGACCACCGGCGCGTTGCTGCTGCCCGGTGTGGTCGAGCGCATGCGCCGGCAGTGCCCGCAGATCAGGCTGAAGGTCGTCGAGGGTTTCAGCAACCAGCTCTACGACTGGCTGCTCGCCGGGCGTGCCGATGTCGCCGTGCTGACCAACCCGGTGAACTCCCGGGTAATCAAGGTCACACCGCTGATTTCCGAACCGATCGTGGTGTTTGCCAAAGCGCCGCAACGCAACGGCAGGCGCTTCTTTACGGCGGCGGAGCTGGCGCGCACGCCGGTGATCAGTACCGAGGCGATCCGCATCATTGCCGACGAGCAATTGCAGCGGCACAAGGCACGTGTCCAGGTCGAAGCCGAGATCGACGCCGTCGAGGCCATCCGCCGGCTGGTGCTCCGCGGCATCAGCCTGGCGCTGATGCCGGTGTCGACTTTTCACGAAGACGTTGCAACGAAGCGGCTGACGGCCTCGCCGATTGCCGATGCCAACATCCATCGTATACTCACGCTCGCCCAGCAGGCCGAACAACGGCCTTCCGCGGCAATCGACGAAGTGGCGCAGATCATGGCGGCAGAGGTGCGCTCGCTTGCGGAGCATGGCGTATTCAGCCTGCCCGGCGGCGCCACAGCAGCGGCGCGCCAGAAAAAACCGCGTAACCAGGAGAAAGACCAAGCATGAAGCGTATCGACGTCCATAACCACGTGATTCCTGAAACCGTCGTCAAGGCGATGCAGGAAAATCCGGTCTACAACACCAGAATCGAAGGCGAGGGGCACAACCGGGTGTTCATTCGTGGCAAGGTGCGTTTTCCGTTCGAGCCCGAGTTCTATGATGCGGATGCCAAGCTGGAGTCGATGGACCGCAAGAAAATCGACATCGCGTTCATCTCGCCGGGACCGCAGACTTTTTTCTACAACTTGAAAGACGAACTCGCGATCACCACGGCACGCCTGGTCAACGACGGTATTGCGCAGATGGTTGCGGCGAAACCCGACCGGCTGCGCGGCATGGCCACGCTGCCGATGCAGCACCCGGAAGCGGCGATTGCCGAGCTCGAGCGCGTCGTCAGGGAATACGATTTCAAAGGCGTCGAGCTTGGCACCGCGATCGGTGACGAAGAACTGGCTGATCCCAAATTCCGTCCGGTGCTGAAACGCATCGAAGAGCTGAAAGTGATGATATTCGCGCATCCCAACACCCAGGGCGCGGCGGGGCGTCTCGACTGTTATTACCTGATGAATCTGATCGGCAATCCGCTGGATACGACCATCATGGTCGGCAAACTGATGTTCAGTGGCGCACTGGACGAACTGAAAGACCTGAAAATCCTGCTCGCGCACGGCGGTGGCTTCCTGCCGTACCAGATCGGCCGCTTCGTGCACGGCCACAAGGTGCGCCCGGACACCGCGGCATTCACCAAATCGGATCCCATGCAGATGCTGAAGCGTTTCTGGTTCGACGCGCTCACCCATAGCCCGCAGTCCATCCGCCACCTGATCGACGTCATCGGTTCGGAGAAAATCGTGCTTGGCACCGATGCCCCCTTCGACATGGGCGAGATGGCACCGGTGGACCGCGTCGAGATGACGCCGGGGCTGACCCCGCAGGAGCGTGAAAACATTTACTGCAACGCCGCGATGGCGCTGTTCAACGGCAAGATCTGAGCCATGGCGCAGGGGAGTTTTGTGCCAGGCCATCGCGGGCCGGCACGCATCGAAGGCCGGGTCTCGTGTTGCGTGTTCCATGGCAACCGCGTGTTCATCACCCGCGACGGCGGCCTGCCGGTTATCCCGCAATTTGACAGCGCCGACTGCAGCTTCGATCTCGACGCCGCGCATTATCTGGGCCTGCTGGGCGGCACGCATTGTTATGGCCTGGCCCTGCAGCGGGAGGCCACACTGCCGGCCGGGCTGGAATTATTGGGCCTGCGAGCACTGATTCTCGAAGGCAACGAAACCGTGGCTGCAGTCGCGGGGCAGGCCTGGCAGGTGCTGGAATGGGCACGCACCCATCGCCACTGCGGATGCTGCGGTGCGCCCACGGTCCCGCATGCGGCAGACCGGGCGGTCGAATGTCCGGACTGCAAACTGGTATTTTATCCGCGCATCGCGCCGGTGATCATGGGCCTGGTATACCGCAGGAATGAATTGCTGCTGACCCGCAAGCCGGGCTACGCACCGGGGCGTTATACCGTGGTCGCCGGTTTCGTCGAGGCCGGCGAATCACTGGAACAGTGTCTCGCGCGCGAAGTGGCGGAGGAAGTCGGCGTGACCATCCGCAATCCACGCTACTTCGGCAGCCAGCCGTGGCCGTTCCCGAATTCGCTGGTGATGGCGTTCAGCGCGGAATGGGTCGACGGCGAGGTGCGCCCCGATCAAACGGAACTGGAAGAGGCGCGCTGGTTCGCGATCGATGCCCTGCCCGATCTGCCCGAGGCGGTGCACATCTCGCGCCAGCTCATCGACGACACGCTCGCCCGGATGCGCGGCGCGGCATGACGCGGCACAACGTGGACGCGGATATGCCGGTCATTGGTCTGACTGCTGACGCGTGCTAGGATAAAAGCAAGCATTCGTCTTAGCGTCCACCCATTGAACAACAGTCACGGATATCGCCATGCCGTTCCATCGTTTCGAGGATTTTGAGAGCAATTACCTTACGCCGCATCTGTCCACCGGCAAGGCGCCGGTGATCGACGGTCGTTACATGTACTTCTGCCTGCTGCACAAGAATGCCGGTACCGGCTCGGAGCTGCATTACCACCCCAATGAACTGCTGATTTTTCCGGTGCGCGGCAAGATCAATGCCATAGTCGGCAAGGACCGCCGCGTTGTCAGGCCCGGCACTTTCGTGCATGCGCCGGCTTATGCGCGTCACTCGATGAAAGCGACCGAGGACGGCAATCTGCAATATCTCTACATCAAGGACAAGACGTGGACAGTAGTCGGCCTCGCCGAAGACGAAGCGGTGCCGGACAAGGCGATGACGGTGGCCGAGGTCAACAGGAAGTACAACGTCGGCGACCGCGACAAGCACCAGAAGACGCAGGGTAAATCGCAGGCCATCATCGAGGGCCTGCCGGTATGCTTTCATCCGATCCTGGATGACCTGGATGCGCCACCGCGCTCGGGCCGCTGCGTGAACTGGATCGAGGGCGAGCGCCTGGCTTTCGGCCTGTTCGAAGTGCCGGCGGGTTATGCCGAGCCGGAGGCGGTCTCCGCACGGGAAATGTTCGTCTACGTGCTCAGCGGGAAAATCGACGCGCAGGCCGGCAGTGACAGGAAAACCATCGGCACCGGCGACATCGTCTATGTGCCGCGGGGCGAGCGTTACCGGCTGCAGGTGCGCAGCCATGCGCGTTACGCCATCGTCTGCTCGACACCGTACCTGGAAGATCGCATTGACAACATGACGCCCGAGCAGGCCGCGCAGGCCCGCGTCAACGTGACGCCGAACTGACCGCGGACAATAAAAAAACCGGGGCAAGGCACGGCAAAGTCGCAAGCCCCGGTGGGCGGACAGGTTGCCGCGGATCATCAACCACTGGAGGAGCTATGATAAATATATTTAAAATCAATAAGTTAATTGCTATTTTCGGGTTGGCGCTGATTGCCGGTGCCGCCCAGGCGCAATGGCAACCGGATCGCAACGTCGCGCTGATCGTGCCCTCGTCGGCCGGGGGTTCGCTCGACAACGTCGGCCGCACGATTCAGCGGATGTGGGATCAGCAGAAGCTTGTTCCCACATCCAGCATCATCGTCAACATGGCGGGTGGCGGCCATGCAATCGCCTACAATTTCCTCGATCAGCGCGCCGGCAATCCGTTGTTCATGAGCATCACCTCGTCGACGCTGCATACCAGCCATATCAACGGCCGTGTCAAGTTGTCGTACCGGGACTTCACGCCGCTGACGGTGATGATGACGGAATACATCGCATTTGCCGTACGTCCCGACTCTCCGTTGCAGACCGGCAAGGATCTGATCGAAGCCTTGCGCAAGGATCCGGGAAAATACAGCCTGGCATTGAGCAGTGCGGTCGGCGGCACTCACCACATCTCGTTCGGCCTGCCGCTGTTGTCCGGCAAAGTCGACATCAAGAAAGCCAAACTGGTTGCATTTAATTCCACGGGCGAAGCCGTGACCGCGCTGCTCGGCGGGCATGTCGACGTGCTCTCCGGCGGTACGGTGCAGATTGCGCCGCATGTGGCGAATGGCAGGATGCGCCTGCTTGCGGTCAGTTCGGCGCAACGCCTGCCGGGTGCGCTGGCCTCCGGCCCGACCTGGCCGGAACTCGGCTACGAAGGCGTGTTCGAAAACTGGCGCGGCATCATCGGCACCAAAGGGCTGACCCGTGAACAGGTGGCATACTGGGACCGCGTGTTCAGCACTATAGCCGCCAGCAGCGAATTCAAGGATATTGCTGCCAAGAACCAGTGGACCATCAACTACAAGAACGCCGCCGAGACCGCCAGGTTCTTCGCCGCGGATTACAAGAAACTCAAGGCAGTCATGGATTTCCTCGGGCTGTCCAAGCAATAGCAAGGAATACATCATCAACAACAGCGCGATTGGCAGCATCGGCCTCGGCATCATGGGCGGCGCGTTCGCGCGCCACCTGCTGGCCAGCGGTTTTGCGGTAACCGGCTTCGACATCGATGCCGGACGCCGCGCCGCACTGAAGAAACTTGGTGGCAAGCCCGCGGCGTCCGCGGCCGCGGTCAGCAGTTCATGCCCTGTCCTGGTCACGTCGCTGCCGAGCATCGCCGCCGTCAATGCCGCGTTCTTCGGCAAGGGCGGCATTGCCGCTGCCGCCAGGCTGGGCACGGTGGTCATTGAAACCAGCACGCTGCCGCTTGCCGTGAAGCACGCAATCCGTGACGGTTGCGCCAAGCGCGGCATTGCGGTGCTCGACTGCCCGGTCAGCGGCACCGGCGCGCAGGCCGCGGCGCGCGACATCGCAATCTACGCCAGCGGCGACCGCAAGGCCTACGCCAAAGCGGCGGCGGCGTTACGGGGTTTTTCGCGCAGCGTGTACTATTGCGGCGAATACGGCAACGGGTCGAAACTCAAGTACGTCGCCAATCTGCTGGTGACCATTCACAACTTGTCGACCGCGGAAGCGATGGTCATGGGCCTGAAATCGGGGCTCGACCTCGACTTGCTGTACAAGGTGATCAAGGACGGCGCCGGGACCTCGCGCATGTTTGAGGTCCGCGGACCGCTGATGATCGCCAACGATTATCGTCAGGCGACCATGAAGGTCGAGGTTTACAAGAAGGATATTGATATCATCGAACAGTTTGCAACCGACCTGCATTGCCCGACACCGCTATTCGAAGCCGCGAAGCCGTTTTACGCCGCAGCCCTTGCGCAGGGCCGCGCGCTGGAAGATACCGCCGCCGTCTGCGCAGTGCTCGAACAGATGGCCGGAGTGCAGCGCAAAACCAGCAAGCGATCCAAGTCCATTTCAACCCGAACGAGAAAGCCACGATGAAACCCACCATGTCCCCCCAGGCCCAGGCGGCCCAGACCATCTCCCGCAACATGACGCTGATTTCCCACAACGAGCTCGCCGGATTCGGCGGGATCGGGGAAGGCATCAACATGCAGGTGACCAAGGACGGCCGCCGCATCCTGTGGCTGGCACACGAATCGGCGCCGAAGAACTTTACCGCCGTCGACGTCAGCGACGTCAAGAACCCGAAAGTCATCTGCCAGACGGACCTGCCGCACGAGCGCGTGCGGTCGAACTCGCTCGACGTGGTCGGCGACATCATGGTGGTGGCCTACCAGACCAAGAAAGTCGGCGACAAGCCCGCCGGCATGGACATTTTCGACATCAGCACCCCGGAGAAGCCGAAGCTGATTTCGCATTTCGATGCCTCCGGCCCGCACTCGCGCGGCGCGCACTGCGTGTGGTTCGTCGACGGCGAATACGTGCACCTGACCTCGGGTTCGGGCGACTTCGAGCCGACGCACCCCAACGACTTCCAGTTCTACCGCATCATCGACGTGCGCAACCCGTCAAAACCGGTGGAAGTGGGCCGCTGGCATTACCCCGGCACGCACAAGGGAGACAAGGAAGCGCCGCCGCCGCGTCACCCGAAATTCGACGGCGGCTACCGCCCGCACAACATCAACGTGTTCCCGGAGCGTCCGGACCGCGCCTATGTCGCGTATCTGGACGGCGGTGCACTGATCCTCGACATTTCCGACAAGTCCAAGCCGAAGATGATCACCAACTGGCGCTACTCGCCGCCCTACAACGGCTTCTGCCACACAGTGATGCCGCTGCTTGGCCGCGACCTGCTGCTGGTCACCGATGAGTGCACCAAGGACGACGGCCTCGACTGGCCGAAGCTGGGCTGGGTCGTCAACGCCAGCGTCGAAACCAACCTGGTGCCGATGTCGACGCTGCCGCTGCCGCCGGTGGAGAATTTTGCCAAGCGCGGCGGCCGTTACGGCGCACACAACATCCACGAGAACCTGCCGGGACCAGCGTCGTTCCGCTCGAACAGCATCATCGTCGGCACCTTCTTCAACGGCGGTGTGCGCGCATTCGACACCTCGAATCCGTACCAGCCGCAGGAGATCGCCTACTACGTTCCGGGCGCGCCGAAGCTGTCGCCGAAGGGATCGATCCAGATCAACGACGTGTGGGTCGACGAGAAGGGTCTGGTCTACACCGTGGACCGTTTTGCCGGCGGCCTCTACATCATCGAGATGAACCCGTAACCGGAGCGAAGCAACAATGCTGGATGCACTTTCGGGGAGATTCCCGGTCAGCGTCGTCACCGGGTTCCTCGGCAGCGGCAAGACCACACTGATCAACAAGCTGCTCAAGCGGCCGGACATGAACCGGGTCGCGGTCATCGTCAACGAGTTCGGCGAGCAGGCCGTCGACAACGACCTGGTCGAGGTGTCGTCCGAGCAGATGATGCTGCTCAACAACGGCTGCCTGTGCTGCGTGCTGCGGGGCGACCTGCAGGAGACGCTGCGCGACCTCTACGTCAAGCGCCGCAACGGTGACATCATCGACTTCACCCGGGTGATCATCGAGACCACCGGTCTCGCCGATCCCGCGCCGGTGATGCAGACGCTGATGACTGACGACATGCTGCTGGCGAATTACCGGCTCGACTGCGTGGTCACGCTGGCTGACGCGGTCAATGGCCTGGAGCAGCTGGAGACCATGCAGGAGCCGGTGAAGCAGGCCGCGCTCGCCGATCGCATCGTCATTACCAAATCCGACCTGGCCGGCGAAGAGGTGACGGCGCAACTGGAAGAGCGCCTGCGGGAACTCAACCCGCAGGCGCCGATCAGGCGCGCGGTCAACGGCGAGATCGACCTCGAGTTCCTGATCAACGTCGGCCTGCGCAATATCAAGGGCAAGTTGGAAGACATCGAACGCTGGATGGGCGAACCCGACGAGCATGGCGAGCATCACCGTCATGACGAGAGGGTGAAGTCATTCTGCCTGCGTTACCAGGAGCCGATGACCTGGACGGCGTTCTCGCAAACGATGGAAGTGCTCGGCGCGCTGCGCGGCTCCGACCTGCTGCGGGTCAAGGGACTGATCAATGTGGCCGAGCACAAGGGACCGATGGTGATTCAGGGTGTGCAGCATCTGTTCCATCCGCCGGTGGAACTCGAGAACTGGCCCAGTGCCGATCACTCCACGCGGATCGTGTTCATTACCCGCAACATTCCCCGGGAAGCGGTTGCCAATTTGTTTGCGGCGGTCGGGGCGGTGACCGCAGCCGCGTGAAATCGAAGCCCGTTGAACAAAAGGCCTGCGCCGATGCGCAGGCCTTTTTTCTTGGGCCAAATGCCCGAGCAACCGGTGACTCATTGCCGGTCGCTTGCTGTGTGGCAGGCGCCCGCCGGACACAGGGCACAGGTGGTCCGGATCTCAAACGTAGCCCAGGAATTCCCTCTAGGTCAGCGCAAAAATCAGCATCAGCGCATAGCCGATTCCGGTGAGCCACAGGCCGATTTTTGTGAATTGCCTGCTGGTGAAGGTTTCGGTGCCGAGGCAGACCATGTTCTGGGGAGGGCGTTGATCGGCAGAATGAATCCAAAGCTGACGACGAAGCCGAGCAGCATGGCCATTCCCATGACGTTGAGGCCACCGCCGGGCGATCATGATCGGCAGCAGCGCGGAAGTCAGCGAAATGGCGCTGGCAAAACCGATATGAATGAGGATCAGGAACAGGGAGAGATCGGCAAAGACGCCGAAGCTGCCCAGAGTGTCCAGATGCAGCGCCTGCACCACGATATTCACCAGCCATGTGGCTGCCTTGATGTCGAGCAGGGCAGTGCCCAGGCTGATGCCCGACGCCGAAGACGACAATCGTGCCCCACGGCACCTGTCTCTGGACCGGTGGCCACGTCATCACGCCGATTTTCGGAAGAAACAGCAGGGCCAGTCCGACGATGGTTACCGTCGTGGTATCGATGGCGTGCGGTTGCTTTTCCGTAACCCAGAAGCCGATCAGCAAGGCAATCGTGATCAGTACGCGACACTCTGCGGCCGTCATCGGTCCCATGGCAGTCAGTGCGCCGCGCACCGCTTCCTTGCCGCCTTCTATGCGCACTTTTTCCGGCGGTATCAGCCGTCGCGTCAGCAGGAACAGCACGACCGACGACACGGCATAGTCCAGCGCTTCGGTCAGCCAGACGATCACTACGAAGGCGAGTATCGCCAGAATCCGCTGTCCGGATACGGTGAGTCCGTCCGGCAGGGGCATCAGTGCAATCGTCAAGGCTACGACCATGGCGACCATTACGGCGACCGGGAACGGTTTGGCGGGCGCTGCTGAAGCGGCGGATGACGCACTGCTCATTGGCCGTCTCCGGTTGCGGATTTCAGGTTATTCTGTCAGAAGCTGTAACTGTTTTTGGATAAGCAGCAAAAGCGATTTCTCGCTTGTTGACAGTAGTATCAGGGATGGGGCTGGTGATGCCAATTCAAGTTTCCGAGGCGCGATGTTTTTTGATGCAATTTTCAACCTGAAAGCAGGAGCATTGAATGTTCAAGCGGATACTGGTACCAATAGACGGCAGTTCGACATCAAATCGTGGCCTGCAGCAGGCCATCCAGATGGCCCGGGAGCAAAAGGCCGCTTTGCTGTTGTTGCATGTTGTCGATGAGAGCGTGCTGATTCAGAGTGCCGCCGTATCCGGCGCGCTTTTCGATGATCTGGTCAGGAGTCTTACCGAGAGCGGCAAGAACATTCTCGCCAAAGCGGCAGCGCTCGCCAGCCAGAAAGGGGTGCAGGCAAAAACCGTCCTGATCGATAATTCGTATATGCCCGTTGCTGATGCAATTGTTAAGCAGGCCAGGAAGTTGCGCGCGGACTTGATCGTGATCGGCACCCATGGCAGGCGGGGAGGCGCCCGCCTGATCATGGGCAGCGATGCCGAAGGCGTGGTGCGCCAGTCGCCGGTGCCGGTGCTTTTGATTCGCGCCAAAGGGCAGGCTGCCGGGCGCCGCTAAATAATGGGGTAGCGGTGAGCTTTTCCGCCTCCGCGCATACGACTCGGTCGTGGCGGAGATTTCGCACAAGGGAACGCTTCTATCGCAAATGGGCGGGGCAGGTCACCGCCGCTGCAGGTAAAGCGCTTCCACTTTGGCCCTGGCCCAAGGCGTTCGGCGCAGGAACTTGAGGCTGGAGGCGATGCTCGGTTCGTGGGTGAAGCAGCGGATCGGTAGCGCGACTCCCATGGCCTCCCAGCCCAGGCTGTCGACCAATTCCATCAGCATCTGCTCGAGCGTGACGCCGTGGAGCGGGTTGCCGGGCTGGGGCACGGTCATTGCAGGGACCACGAGGCGTGCTCGTGATACTTGCGCTTCGAATGTCGAGCGGCCACCGCTTGAGCGCAGTTAATGGTCGATGCCGACGATATCGTCGGCTTCAAATTCATCCGGCACGGTGCCGTCTCCAATGCCGGTCACCATGGCGGCCATGGTCGCGCTCTGCTTGACGAAGTACTCCTCGCTGATGGGGTCATAGAAACGCTGACCAATGGCAACATCCTGGAACTTGATGCGGTGGCGGGAAGGGTGATCGCTCATATTGAATTGAAAAGAAAGTGAACAGAGTGCTTATGTTTATTTGATCCGGAGTTTAAGGCAGGGCCGCTATGAAGTTCCAGTGATTCTTTTGGCGGCGCGTAATGCCGCACCAGGGCTCCGGTAAGGTAATCAACGGCCACTTTGCTACAAGCGGGGCGGTAACAGGTAGAGCGTCATGGCGAAAATCAGGTATACCGCCAACAGGAGCACCCCGACGAACCACGCAGATCGTCCACTGTTCGTGACCAGCGTCGCTGACATGGTGGCGATGAATATCATCGCCACGGCGCCTGGCCAGAATTGCAGGTTCATCGGTGCCGGGCCGATCACGTAACTGAGCAGCACCAACAGCGGGGCGACGAACAGCGCGATCTGGGACGCGCTACCCAGCGCGATGCCTACGCTCAGGTCCAATCGGTTTTTGCGTGCGCCGGAAAATGCCGACGCCATCTCCGCGGCCGCACCCACGAGCGCGACAACGATGAAACCCACGAACGCTGGGGTCATCCCGAACGTCACCGCCGCTTCCTGTACCGATTCGACGAACACTTCACTCACCAGTGCGACCAGCACGGTGGCGCCGGCCAGTGTGCCCAGGGCCAGGGCCATCGGCCATGCCGCTTCGTCAGTCTCGCCGGTCGCTGCGCTGGTAAACAGTTCGCGGTGCGTTTTCAGTGAAAACAGCATTCCCAGTGCGTACGTAGTGATGAGCAGCGCCGACAAACCCAGGCTTAACTCCTGGGTGAACATCTCTGTCGCGGCGTTGCCTTCAGGGATTACTGAAGGAACCAGCAGGGCGACTGTGGACAGAAAGAGAAGTCCGGCTTGCAGGCGGGCGC
The DNA here is from genome assembly GCA_003820645.1 of Betaproteobacteria bacterium. GTDB lineage: Bacteria > Pseudomonadota > Gammaproteobacteria > Burkholderiales > SG8-41. The sequence continues at coordinate 2,786 of RPOR01000014.1, read as the reverse complement.
TGCCCCGATTGAATTCCTGCGTGTGGTATTTGAGTCCGCCGAGCAGAAACGATGCGCCAAGCATGAACAACGTGTTGGTGACAATTGCGCCGGCGATGGAAGCCTTCACCAGAACGTATTGTCCAGCGTGCAGGGCGGTGAGTGCGATGACCAGTTCGGTCAGGTTGCCGAGGGTGGCATTGAGCAGGCCGCCGACCGCATCGCCCGTCTTGGCCGCTACCGATTCGGTGGCGTGGCTCAATAGCCCGGCCAGTGGCACGATGGCCAGAACCGAGAGCACGAACAGCAGTGTATGCGCTTCCGGCCTGAGGGCCTGGCCGGCAAAAATCGCGGGGACGAATACCAGCAGCCAGAGCAGACGGTTGTGACGGATTTCTCTCAGCAAGAGATTCATATTGGTTGATTCTTAAATTGAGAACCGAATTTCAGGCAAGCAGGGGACCGTTCTCCAGTGATGAGTGGTCCGAAAAACGGAGAGCAGGTCATCAGGCGATTGAGTAATTAATTCACCCCAGCGCCGTTTATTCAGCCGAAGACGCGAGTTCCGTCATGACTCCGTCAGGAAATGAGCCCGATTTTTAACCCATTCATTATGACGTATGGCTGCATCATGGCGTTCTTGAATTTGTATCTGTATCCATGGACAACGCCAGTTCTATGTAATGCGGGACCGCGTTGGTTTTCGCAAAACGCATTCAAGTGCCGGGAAAACAAGGAAACCGGACAGTCTTTCTTCATAATCTTGCTCAACGGTGTTCTCACATCGTCGGCGGTGAAGTAACCATGCGCATCGGTGTTGGCCAAAGCACACGCAAGCAGGACCTTGCGATGAAGGGTCTCCCTCGTGCTCATCGTGGCTCGCTCATAGTCGTGTGCGATGCGTTGTTGAGCGTGTCTCAGCGCTTTCTGCAGAGCCTGATGGGTATCGTCAATAATAATGTGCAGACGGTCCTGAGCTGCGGCCGTCTGGGCCGAATGCATGCCAAGGAGATGTGCATAGTGTGGAAGGCCTTGCGATAATTTATAGATTCGTTTCTTGGCATTTTGTTCAATGGTCATGCCGACAGCCGCAAGACCATTGTCGATAATTTCATCTATCTCTGCCTGCGACATTCTCGGCATTTGCACTTGAATCAGGGCCCGCTGCACCGATTCGTGTTCGGCAATCAATGTGTCAACCGACTCGGCGACGCCCACCAGAACAAGGGTGGTGTCTACAGCGTGATCTGAAAGGCTCTTGATCGTATCGGCGAGGAGCGTGGTGGTGGTTTTTTCCTTGATGCGATCGATTTCATCAATGATGAATAAAAGTTTCCCGCGATTCTGCAGGATTGCCCTGACGGAATCGGGGGTCACGCTTTCAGGCAGGAGCTGCGCGAACGTGCCCTGTTCACGATCCGCACCGGTCTTGAACCCGATGGGGGGCGCATTCTTGGATATGGGAATTTCCGAGAGGATCGCCCTCCACAACGAGGCAAAGGTTGTGGTTTCATCGCAGTTGATTGTTCCGCAGGCCGGGATTAAGAATTTGGTTCTAAGCATCTGGCCTAATGTGTTGGCAAGAGAGGTTTTACCTGCGCCGCGCTCGCCGAATATCACAACGTGTTGACCGCGTTGTGCGCATGCATTGATTACGTCGGTGATTTGAGATTCGCGACCGGCAAATGCTCTGCTGTCAATCGGGGCGCTCGGGCTGAATGACGTGGCAATTCTTTCCATTAGTTCAAACTTGTTGTTCGATTCCATATGGCTTCTGCAAAAAAGTGGCACATTAGTTGGCGCGGCTGTGAAGAAAACGGCTTTCCCGTTTTTGCGGCCGCCCAGCGTGATTAAAAACCGGTGATCGAGTCAATGATACCTAATGTAGCCTTCTCGGGTATCCCTTACGGCTTCGTTTGGAGCCGTGACCTGCTTTCGGCTTTTCGGTCCATTCATCAATGGAGAACGGCACCCTGACCGGATTTTTCCGAGCCAAGTTAATAGTACAAGGGACAATAGAGCAAGCCGGCGTTTTCGGGGTTTATCGCTGCCGAGTGTGGCGGAATTGTGGCCGATCGGTCTCCACGCCGACATGCGGACCGCACAAAAACAAACCCTGCCGAAGCGAGACCTGTGTGAGGAATTGGAAATTCCTATTTTTTAGCATCCTTCGCTGCGTCTTGGATTTGCTCACCAGCTTTTTCGATTTGCTGCCCGGCGTTGTCAACGGCTTTATCCATCGCCTTGCCGGCGCGTTCCGCCGGGCCTTCCTCTTTTTGACAGCCGGATAGTACGGCAATAATGGCTCCTGCGATCAGCATAAGCGTAATGTTCTTCTCAAATTTAATCATTTGGATCTCCATGAATCTGTCTGGTTGAAATGCTGCAAGGCGGTTAATCAATTTGTATCTGTTGATGAATACGTACTTCATTTGCTAGTTAGGGCCGGCCGGCGAATTGCTCTGCAAGTAGCCCATGATAATCGCAGGGCTTCGCAGGATCGCTGCATTGCGGCGGCGTCAATTCGTCGCTTTACCACAACGTATGTCGATGCATTGGCACCGGTGACAATCAAAGAGCAGGCCGACGCTTTCGGCCTGCAGTAAACGTGGCCTGCGCCCTGTTTCGCATCACTACGAGCGGCGCCCGCCGATCACATTCAGCAACACCACCACGATGGCGATCACCAGCAAGACATGAATGAAGCCGCCCATGGTGTAGGAGGAGACGAGGCCAACCAGCCACAAAATTACCAGAACAACTGCGATGGTATAGAGCATGATGATCCTTTCGTATTTGGCGGCAAG